>JBBSEZ010000632.1:0-4478 GCA_038239195.1 Gemmatales bacterium | reverse complement strand
TGGCCCAACGGGCCACCCTCAACGCCACATTTGACCCCAACTCGGCCGACACGGCTCAGTTGCGGGAAATGGTTTTTACCCTGGAAAACTGGGCTCTTTCGGCCGCTTGAGCACCCCCGAAATTTGCGAACGCTCAGAAAGCGGAAGTACCGATAATTCTCGCAGTCGTCCCAACCTGGCTCGCTGAACGGCGTCGCGTACCGTGGGACACAGGAGACGACACATCTCAGGCGATACCGGCGAACGCCCGCGGCGACGTTCGCGTCCAGGCCACCCGCGTTTCTCGCGTCGATGACGAATTCCTGGTACAACGGGGCGGCAAATAGTCGTTGCCGCCATGCCCGATTCAGGCTGGCGTCGATGATCCCCAGACCGAGATAGTGGCGGTGGAGCTTGCGGTCCAGCCGTTTCTTGCGATGCGCCATGCGTTTGCCGGCGAAGCCCGCTTCGCCGGGCCACTCGGGATAGCGAGACCGTCGCGCTCTCCGTACTCTACCGGAGGCGAGGCTGGAATGGGAGCGGGCGCTGTGGCATCAGGCGAGATTGGCTTCACCCATTGCGCGGAAGGTGGTCGGAGACCGAGCCTGGCCGTTTTGCTGGACTTCGGGGGCGCCACCGATCCGGATCGACTCCCCCTGGCAACTTGCGAGTGGCGCGACATTCGCAACTCTCGCCGGGCCGAGCGCCCTGCGGACTGGCTGCGAGCGGCCCGCGCTGCGGACGCTCGATCTAACCCGAATGCGGAATTGCGCTCGACCACGGCCACGTACAATTGCATGGGGCTCGTGTTCGCGTCACGGCGGACGTGGATCGAGACGGACGAGCTCCCGACGATCTTGAACGACGACAACTGTCGCCGGTTGAAGGAGAACGAAGACGTCTTCCCGGGAGATGTGGTGGCGTACACCCGGGCGAGCGGCGACATTACCCATGTCGGGATCGTGCTGCGCGTCGAGCCCGACATTGAAAAAGCTACCCGAAGGATCACCGTCCTGAGCAAGTGGGGACAGCACGGAGAGTACGTTCACGCGAGCGAGGACGTGCCCACCCTCCTCGGATCCCCCACGCAACTCTGGACGGAGCGGAGGCCTTTGCCATGAACTTCGACGATCTGCTGGCCACGATCGAAAGCACGGCGTTCTCCGTCGAGCTCAACGTGGTGAGCGACCTTCGGACGTTTCTCTGGGCGATGGAGCAGCAGGAAACGGTGCGTTCCCTTACCGACCTTCTCCAGTCGAAAGAGTGGCAGGAGAAGGTGACGGAACGAATCGCTCATCTGTGCGAGCAGCCGGTCGATCCGAATTGCGAAAACGTGGCCGACACTGCCCTGGCGATCTATCTGTGGTTGCTCGACAAGCACGATCAGGTCCTGGCCCATCGCTGCGGGGAGAAGGTGTTAGAAGCGCCGAAGTGTTGGTGGGCCTGGAGGGTCGCCAGGGAGATCGCGCCGCCCGCAGCCAGGAACGGCGCGTCTGCCGCGTCTGGAAGTTCCGCGCCGCAGCCTCTCCCCCGTGTCGGGCAGTGACGGGTTGCTTTGCTTTGCCGCGGTGTTTGGCCGGCAATAGTCAGAACGAGGGCCATTCCAGGTCGCGAGAAAGGCCCGGCAAGCAGAACGCGCCCGGGAGCCGAGACCATGTCCCCTCTCGACCACTGCGCCTGCGCCGTCCTGGCGCGCTACCCCTCCCTCCTTCGACCTTCCCATCCCATCGCGCTCGGCAACCGCGGCGGCTTCAGCGGCGCCCGCCTCTGGCGCGCGGACAGCGCCGCCGGCCCGCTGTGTCTGCGCGCCTGGCCGGCCAACGAAACGGCGGAGCAACTCGCCTTTCGCCACGCCCTGATGATGGCCGCACGGAAGGAGCTGCCGTTCGTCCCCACCCTCTTTGCGACGAGCGACGGCGCAACGGCCCTCACCCACGAAGGGCGGTTTTGGGAGCTGCAAGAATGGCTCCCCGGCCGCGCCGACTTTCACGCCTCGCCCACCTCCGCCCGCCTCGCGGCAGCTTGCCGGGCCCTCGCGTCCTTGCACCTCTGCTGGGGACAGGCCGGCGCGTCGTTCGGCCCTCTGCCCGGCGTGCAACGCCGGCTCGATTCGGCCCGCCTGGGGGACCGGCGCCTTCCCGCCGGCTGGCGAGGGCGCGTCTCTCCCACCTGCGCCGCGCTGGTGGAGCGTGCCTGCCCCTTGCTCGACGCGCACTTACCGCAAATGCCCCTTCGCCTCCAGCGCTGGGCCGCAGCGACGGGGCCCCTCCAGCCCTGCCTGTGCGACGTTTGGCACGATCATCTGCTATTCGAGGGCGACCGCCTGACAGGGCTGATCGATTACGGCGCCGTAAAACTCGATACGGTCGCCGTGGACCTGGCGCGCATGCTGGGGAGCCTCGGGGGCGATGACGAGCCCACGTGGCAAGCGGGGCTGCGAGCCTACCGGGAGGTTCGCCCACTGTCGCAGGAAGACGAAGACCTGGCACGGGAACTTGACAAAACCGGCGTCGCGATCGGCCTGCTGAACTGGGTGCGCTGGCTGGCGGTGGAAGCGCGGCCCTTCGAGGACGAGGGCGCGGTGTACCGGCGCTTCGGGGAGTTGTTGGAGCGCGTCGAGGGATGGGGCGCAGCATGAAGCCGCAAGCGGCGAATGCCGCTTGCGGCCTGGTGGACGAGGCCGAGGCAATCAGCGCTTCGAGAACTGGAAGCTCTTGCGGGCGCCCTTGCGGCCGTACTTCTTGCGTTCCTTCATCCGGCTGTCGCGGGTGAGGTAGCCGGAGTCGCGCAACTTCTTGCTCATGGTGACGATGTTTTCATCGACCGTGGCCCCCGTGTCGAGGCCGGTGGTCAGGCCGAACATGCCCTTGAGCGCGCGGGCGACGCCCTGGCAGACGGCGCCGGCCTGGCCGGTGTGCCCGCCGCCCTGGGTCTTGACCGTCACGTCCACCCGGTTGCGCACGTCGGTGACGACGAGCGGGCCGACGACGGCGTTGCGGTCCTTGTCCTCGGTGAAGTAGTCTTCGAGGGTGCGGCCGTTGATTTTGACCTGCCCGGTGCCTTCGGTGAGGAAGACGCGGGCCACGGAGCTCTTGCGGCGGCCGGTGCCCAGGTAGGCGCGCTTCTTGCCCAGGTAGACGGGCGGGCGGGGCTTTCGCTGCTGGCCCGGGGGGGCCGGGGGGGTCATCGCTTCGGTCACGTCCTGGCACTCCCTCTCTCTTCGAGCATCAGATCAGCTAGTCGGCTTGAGTTCTTGCGGCTGCTGGGCCTGGTGCGGGTGCTGCGCGCCCGCGTAGATCTTGAGCTTGGTCATCTGCTGCCGCCCCAGGCGGTTGCGCGGCACCATGCGCTTGACCGCCTCGCGCAGGATGCGGTCGGGGTGCGTCACGAGCCAGTCGCGCGCCGTGGCCGTGCGCCGGCCGGCGGGATAGTGCGTGTACCAGTGGTACGTCTTGCTCTCCATCTTCTTGCCGGTGAAGCGCACCTTCTCGGCGTTGATGACGACGACGAACTCGCCGGTATCGACGTGGGGGGTGTATTCCGGGCGGTGCTTGCCGCGCAGGATGGTGGCGATTTGCACCGCGAGGCGCCCCACCACCTGGTCGGCGGCGTCGATCACGAACCAGCGTTTGGGCACCTGGTCCGTCTTGGCCATGAACGTGGACATGATAACTTCGTCTCGCCCGCGAGGTTCTCAACCGTAAAACACCTATCATAGAAGCACGCGGCGGGTCGTCAAGGGCGGCCCCGGCGAAAACAACGGGCGCCAATCCGCCCGCGCCCGCGGCGAATCAGAGAGGGGGAGGCCCCCTCGCTCCCGCTCTTGCGCCCCTTGTGGAGGACTTTCGATGTTCGGCCGACCGACCCCCCCGGGCCAGATCCAGCGCCACGCCCTGAACCTGCCCGCCGGCAGCATCCGGGCCATGCTCGCGCTGGGGGTGCTCGCTTACCTCTGGCTGCTGGTGGTGCTCAAGGACGGCCTCGCCAACAAGGACGCCTCGCTCGCCTTCATTTACCTCCAGGCGCTGATGGTGCTCATCCTCGCCCATTTCTTCACCGCCCACAGCAGCAGCATCGGCACCGGCGCCGATAACCGCTCCCCCCTCAACCTGCCCCGCGGTTCGGTGCGCCTCCTTCTCATGGGCGGCTACCTCGGCCTCGGCGTCTACGTCTACCTCCACCAGCCCGACTTCCAGTTGCCGGAGACCGGCAAGCTGCTGCTCTTGCCTCTGATCCTGCTCACCTCGTTCTTCTTCGGCTACGTGATCACCGGAATCATGCGCGGCCTCACCGGCGGCTACTTGCCGGCCTGGTTCCTCGACGTCGAGGCCTGGGTGGCCATCGTCGCGCTGTTCATGCTCGGGGTCATCGTGCTGATCCGCACGGTCATCAACACGCAGATCCCCTTCGAGGACCAGATTCAGCTCTACTACGTCGAGGCAGGGCTCGCCGGGGCCGTGGGGTTCTACTTCGGGTCGCGCTGGTGATCCACCGTGGGG
>JBBSEZ010000631.1:0-4506 GCA_038239195.1 Gemmatales bacterium | reverse complement strand
GGCGCGCCGCTTGCGGCTTGCCGTTGGGTTTGCGCGCTTGGTTTCAGCGGGGTGGCTCGCGCACCGGGAGGAGCTGCCTGGGCCTCGCGTCCCGGGTGACGACGCGCGCCTTGGTCGCGGGGAAATAGACCTCGAAGATCATCGGCCCACGTCGCCGTTGTGGCCTCGGTGCCCCTGGTCAGGTCGAGAGCTGCCTCGGTCTAGCCTGCCGGCGTGGCGTCGGCCTTGAGGGCCAGCCGGTTGACGTGCTTCTTGGCGCGTTTGAGGCGTTGCGTGCGGCGCTTGCCGCTGCGGTTATAGCCCACGATCAGTCCTCCGAGAAGTCCCTGGAATGAGATATAGCCGTCATTGTAGGGCAGCCTGGCCCTCGGAACAGGCGCTCGCATGGGCCCTCCGGCGAACCGGGGGCCGGTTTCCCTCTCCCCCACAGCGCCCCAGATGACTCTACTTGAAGAGGTGCGGTGCTTCCCCATTCCCCCTCATGTGCCGTGCTCTCTCTCCACGCCTCCCCTCCCCAAAAGCCTGACCGTTGTGGCCGCGCAGAGGGAAGCGGGCCCTCGACGCCGGCTGGCGGGCAGCCGTGTCCTGGAAGGTAGCCGGCGCCACCCCGGCCGATCGTTCCCTCGCTACGCCGCCTCCCGCCCACTGCTTTCGCCCGGCAAGCACGCCAGCCGGCGTGCGGGGAGGCGAAGGCGCCTCCTGGCGAGTGCCTCTTGCTGATCGCGCTGACGGGGTACGACCGCGAGCGCTCGCTCGCGGCGGGCCTCGACCATGCATCTCGCGAAGCCGATCGAACTGGCGGAGTTGGTGGCCCCATCACGGAGCTCAAACGGCCGGCCTGACGGCGCGGAGGCTCACAGTTTCCCTTCGCGCGCCAGGGCGAGAAGGCCGAGGACGTGGCGGCAGTGGCCGCGGTAGAGGAAGCCCCGGCATTCGCAGGAGCAGTCTTCGGGCTCGCCGATGCGGACGTGGTAGAGCGTGCCGAGGCCGGTCTTGTGGACGGCAAAGCCGCGCCCGCCGATTTCGCAGGGGAGCTCGTGGAGCGTGTAGAAGTCGTTCTCTTCGCCGACGGTAACGCAGAAGATACCGACGCCGTCGAGCGCCGGCGGGCGCATCAGGCGGATGGAGCGCGCTTTCCGGGGAGGGGCGTGGGTTGCCTGGACCATGCGGGGCCTCGCCGGGGGCACGACAGGGGCGCCTTTCTGAAAGAGCGGGAGGGAGACGTCACATTCTTTCACCGGCCCCACTCCCTTGAGGCTTGAAGGGGATTGTACCCGATGGCCCGGCGTCGGCCAAATGCCCGAGGCCTGGCGTACGTGCCTTGGAGGGGGCATGCTCTGTTCGCGCCCCTTCTCCGCTGGAGCGAGCCATCATGTCGCTGCCTTTCGACGCCCCGGTGAAAGACCTGGCCATCGGGGGCCCGCCGCGTTCCCGGCAGTACTGGTGCCGGTCCACAGCATCGTCCTGCTGCCGCGCCCCCCAGGCGGCGCACTCGAACCTCAACGGGCCGGTGGCATACCAACCCCACCCACCGAAGGGTAAGATGAACTTCGGGTACGACGTGGTCCCTGGATAAGCGAGTTGGAGCGACTGAACCGACTGAGTGACGCCCTCTTCGTCGTGTCCACCTGGGAAGAGCTGTTCACCCGCGGACAGGCCTGACTCGCCGCCTCCGGCGCGGGGCTCAGGCGCCGCCCTGTGCTTCGACCTCGCGCAGGGCGGCCTCGTACTCCTCCGGCGCGTTCAAGTTGCGCAGCGTCGCCAGGTTCTCGTCCACGTCGGCCAGCTCCTCCGCCCGCACGAAGCGCGTCGGCAACTCGTCGAACAGGAACGTCGGGCGCAGGCGGTCTTCCCTCAACAGCCGCGCCACCACTTCCGCCACCTCCAGGCGATAGACCGCCGCGAGGGGGTGACGGTAGCCGCCCACCTCGGGGACGCAGATGGCGCGGTCGCCGAGGAGGTCGATCAGCCGGCGCACGAAGGCGGGGCGCAGGAACGGAACGTCGCACGAGGAAGCGTAGGCAGCCTCGCACTTGCCCTGGAGCGCCTGGAGGCCCGCGGCCAGTCCTTGCAGCGGCCCGCGGCCGCGCTCCGGGTCGCGCACCACCTCGACCTCGGGGGGCAGGGGCGGGACGTCTTGCTCGGGGGCAGCGACGACGACGAGGGGGGCGACGGCCTGAGCGAGCAGGCGGACGACGCGCGGGAGCATGAGCTCGCCGGCGAAAGGCAGCCAGGCCTTGGGCCGGCCCATCCGGCTCGATCGACCGCCACAGAGAACGATCCCGCCCGTTCGCATCGGCCAATCCTCGATTGTCGGCGCTGTCTTCCAGTCGCTATCCTACGTGTTCTTGCGCTGCCTCCTGACCTCCCTGCACGTCTCGACGGAACAAAGCCGGCCGACGGCGAGGGTTGACGAACAGGGGCCGATCGAAGCAGCACCCAGGCAGAGCGGAGGAGCGCCCGATGGACCAACCGCCGAGCGAGGCGACCGCGTATCACGAGGCCGGCCACGCCGTGGTGGCGCTGGCCCTCGGCCGGCCGGTCCACGCCGTCTCCATCCTTCCCGATCATCGGCACGCCGGCATCTGTGCCTTCGGCAAGGCGGTGTTCCGGCCAACGGAAGATTGGGTGGAGCGCGAGGTGTTGATCTCCCTGGCCGGCCTGGCGGCCGAGGCGCAGTTCACCGGCGACTATTGCTGGGACGCCGCCGGGCGCGATCTACAGTACGCGCGCACCCTGCTGCGCGAGCGCGCCGGCAACGAGCGTGCGGCCGATCGGTTGGAGCGGCGCATGCTGTCCAAGGTCGAGCACATTCTGTCGAGGCCGGCGAACTGGCGCGCCGTGCAACGGGTGGCGGCGGAGCTCCTGCGGCTGGGCGAGATCAGCGGGCGGGCCGCGCGGCATTTCTTCGACGAGTGTCAGCGGGATGGGTGAGCTGGTCGCCAAGCCTCAAGTTGAGGGCAGGAGAGGGCGGTTGATAGCCGATGATGCGAGAGCGGGCGATGGGATTCGAACCCACGACGTCCAGCTTGGGAAGCTGGCATTCTACCACTGAATTACGCCCGCATTCTTGTCCTTCAAATTCTAACGCCGTCTCCCCCTCTCGGCAAGCAGAAAAGCCCGCAAAACGCCCCTCGCCTTCTCCTTCCTGTCGAGCCGACCTTGCTTGTCGGGCGCCGACTCGATCTAATCAAGCTATCTTGCCTCGCCCCGCACACTCGGCCAAGGAGGGCCAACCCGTGCCAACCGCCATCGTCATCCCCGCGCGCTATGCTTCCTCCCGCCTGCCCGGCAAGCCGTTGCTTCGCCAGACCGGCAAGTACCTCATCCAGCACGTCTACGAACGCGCCCGACAAGCCCGCGGCGCCGACACCGTCCTCGTCGCCACCGACGACTCGCGCATCGTCTCCGCCGTCCGACGCTTCGGCGGAGAAGTCGTCCTCACCCGGCGCGATCACCCCAGCGGGAGCGACCGCGTCGCCGAGGTCGCCGCCCAGCTCAACGCCGACGTCATCGTCAACCTCCAGGGCGACGAGCCCCTCATCGATCCCGACGCCCTCGACCTGCTCATCGACCGCCTTCGCAACGACCCCCACGCCGACATGGCCACCCTCGCGGCCCCGATCCATTCCGAGGAACAGTACTTCAGCCCTCACTGCGTCAAGGTCGTCTGCGACGACGCGGGCCGCGCCCTCTACTTCAGCCGCAGCCCCGTTCCCTGCGTCCGCGACGGCAAGCCCGACTTCGAGGCGCGCCCGGCCCGCTTTCTCCAGCACATCGGCCTGTACGCCTACCGGCGCCGCTTCCTGCTCGAACTGGCCGCGGTGCCGCCGGCGCCCCTCGAACAGCTCGAAAAGCTCGAACAGCTCCGCGCCCTCGCCCTCGGCTGCCGCATGCCGGTCGCCCTCGTCGAACAACCCACGCTCGGCGTGGACACCTATGACGATTACCAGCGGTTCGTCGCTCTTTACCGACAAACGCAGGTCGCGGTCGCCGCCTGAGCCGCTCCGGTCTCGCTCGCGCCCTACCGGGGCGCCGGGCCTCGCGTATAGTGAACGAGGGGCGCCCGGTCAGGACGGCAGCGCGCCTCGCAACCCGGCCACGAGGTTTCGAGAAGGGGGCCTCTCTTGCCTACCAACGCGCCAGGCGGCGCCAAGCAGACCAAGCACATTTTCGTCACCGGCGGGGTCGTCAGCTCGCTCGGCAAGGGCCTCACCAGCGCCTCCGTCGGCATGTTGCTCGAGCGCCGCGGGCTGCGCGTCCGGTTGCAGAAGTTCGACCCTTACATCAACGTCGATCCGGGCACGATGAGCCCGTACCAGCACGGCGAAGTCTACGTGCTCGACGACGGCGCCGAGACCGATCTCGATCTCGGCCACTACGAGCGCTTCACCAATTGCGTTCTCTCACGGAACAATAACCTAACGAGTGGCCAGGTCTACGAGAGCGTGATCCTGAAAGAACGGCGCGGCGATTACCTCGGCAACACGGTGCAGGTGATCCCGC
>JBBSEZ010000630.1:0-4515 GCA_038239195.1 Gemmatales bacterium | reverse complement strand
GTTCCCGCCAACCACGGCGTAGGGGGCCCCGACCTGGTTCAACGCCGCCGTCGCTCGCAACAACCGCTCGCGCACCTTCGCCACGGCTCGCTCCATGCGGTCCAGAATGTCCGCGTTCATGCCGACGGTCTGGGCCGTCCAACTCAACGCTCTGTCCTGGGATGGATGAATCGGCGCAGTCATGGTCTTCATGCTATCCGAGAAACCAAAGGGAGGCGATTCCTTTTCCCACGTCTTCCCCGGTCGCGCGCTCAAGAGATGTTCGGGATGCTGCAACTCTGTTCGTGGCTGTCCTCGAGCTCGAGGGGCACGGCAAGGTCATCGGCGAGCCACAGCGGCACGGTCGGCAGCGGTCGCCCGCGGCTCAGGGACTGCGCCCACGCCTCCAGCATCCCTTCGTTCTCGCGCTTGGTCATGCGGCACGCGGCGGCGTAGAGCGGGGGAGGCTCGGGGCCCAGGCTCGGGTCGGACAGCCCCGCGTGGTCGAGCAATTCCCCGTACAGGTTCTGGGTGCGCGTCGTCACCAGATCGATGATGACGACGGAGACGCGCTCCCGAAGCAACCCTGCGCACTTGGAGACGAACGCACGTCGATGCTCCGGGCGGTCCTTGTTCGCCAGGCCGACGATCTCGACCGCGGGGCAGCTTGCGGTGGAGGTTGGCCACGATCGTCGTCGGCCACCCACCATGCAGCCCTTCCCAATGGCGCACGTTGTCCAGCGGCGGGCGGAAATGGTCGCGCAACGGCATGCGTTGTTTCTCCTTGTGCCTCATCCGATCGAGAACGCGATCTGCGGGAAACGGTCGCGGGGGCGTCCTCCTTCCCGCGGCCCGACTCTCAGTTGGCCCCGCCGCTTTGGGCAGGGGCCTTTTGTCAGCGACTGGTTCGCCCGGCACTCCTCGTTCTGAGTTTGCCCGCGCAGTCCGCTTGCCAGACCTGGCCCGTGTCCGTGTCCAGCGCGGTCAACCAACCGCCGCGGGCGCAGTTCGTGTCGATACAGACCAGGAAGCCCAGGTCGAGGGCCTCCCCGGCCAGTTGCGGCGTGTGGCCGACCACTGCCACCTTCCCCGAGTTGTGCCGGGTCGCCGTTCTGGCGTCGGTAACCCGCCATCGCAGAGCTGCCCCCGGTTGCTGGTCCATCGGCAATTCGGGCAGAAAGCCCGCGTGGATGAACAAGTGGCTCTCACTCTCGTGGTAGGGCCGACAGCCGGCCAAGAACTGTTGATGCGCCCCGGGAACCCAGTCTGCCAGCGAACATGGGGGCCCACCCGTACGAGCGAAACGTCTCCACGCCGCCGCAAGTGAGCCACTTCCGCAAGGTGGTGGTGTCGTCGAGCGCGTCGATCAGCATCTCCTCGTGGTCGCCCATGAGCGGGACCAAGCGGCAGAGCCCAGAAAGGGCGATCAGGCGGTCCAGAACGCCACAGCTATCGGGACCACGGTCGATGTGGTCGCCCAGCGTGACGAGCGTGTCCTCGGGGCCAGGCTCGATGGCGTCGATCAGGGCGACCAAGGCGTCCAGGCAACCGTGGACGTCGCCGATCGCTATCGTGCGGCTTGCCATGCCCCCTCCAAACCGGCTCGTGAGCCGAACTGGTGCGGAGCTGGACCGGCGCCGGTCCGCATGGCAAGGTGCCTGTCCGCACATTACGGGCGCCAGTCAGTTCAGCCTTGCGCCCGTCCGCTCATCGCGCCACCGCACAGTGAGCCCTGCCACCCGCACCTGTCGAGTATCCCTTCCCGCTTTCTCTCACGTTTGAGCGTCGCTCTTACTGGAAACCCAGGACGAGCGACACCCGCTCCACGCCGCCCGCCTCTGACCCGCCGCTCGCCATCGGCAGGACGCGGTGCTTCCACTCGTACCTGCTCTCGCCGCTGAGAACCAACAGGCTGCCGACCGGAAGTTGGACGTCCGTGACGGCCTCGTCCTTGGCGATCTGGAACAGGGCCTCGCGCTGGACGTTGAGGATCATCGTCACCACGCCGTTGGCCGGGACGTCGACGTGGAAGGGGAACCCTGCCACGGTCCCGCCGACGTTCTTGTAGAAGTTCATCGTGAGCTTCCACGTCAGCTTCTGGTCCTTCTCCACCAGGCCCTCCTCCTCCATCGCTTGACGGATCGGGGCCAACAAGCCGCCCCGCACGAAGTCAGGGAGATTGGCGTTGCCCCGGAAGTAGCAGAGGGCGTGCCCCTCCTCCCCGTACCTTGGGAAGTACTCGCAACTCAGGCTCCTTTCGTGCGCCTCGGCGAGCACCACGCGCGTGTAGAGCTCCTCGCTCGCCAGGTTGTGTTTGGCGCTGCGGACGAACTCGGGCTGTGGGACGTGGGCCTTCTCGACCTTCCCCGCTCGAGCGGTGGCCTCTTCCAGCCTGGCGTGCAAAGCCAAGGACTCTCGGGCCCACGACGCGCATTGCGACTCGGAGAAATGATCGCGGTAAACGAACAGGCCGGGTATCGCGTCGAACACCTGCTTCCGCATGGGGATGCCCTCCGCCGATTGAGCTCCGCATCGTCGGTCGCGCCAGAAGGAGAGGGTGGCCGGGCCCGAGGTGGACACAGACGAACGAGGAGGAGAGGCGAGCGGAACAGGAGGAGCGCGGGCCCCCTTCCCTGCCTCCTCCTCCGGGCCCTTCCTCTTCATCCTTTCTTCGTTGCGTTCGTTACCTTCTGTTCAAAATGCGAACCGCCCGGTTTCAGGGCTCGCGCCGCAGCGCCCGTCCCGGCCGGGCCCCCGTGTGCTTGCCTCCGTCGAACACGAGCTTCCCGTTGACGACGACGTACTCGATCCCCGTGCTGTACTGGAACGGCCGCTCGTAGGTGGAATGGTCGATGACCCGCCCGGCGTCGAACAGGGTGAGGTCGGCGTAAAGCCCCGGCCGCAAAATCCCTCGGTCGCGCAGCCCGATGCGCGAGGCGTTCAGCGACGTCATCTTGCGCACCGCGTCCTCCAGGCGCAGCACCTTGAGCTCGCGGACGTAGCGCCCCAGGACGCGCGGGAAAGTCCCGAAACTGCGCGGGTGAGGTTTGCCGCGCCGCAGGGCCCCCTCGGTCGCGTAGGCCAGGCCGTCGGAGCCGACCGAGCACCACGGTTGCACCAGCGCCAGCCGCATGTCCTTCTCCGTATGGTGCGCGTAGACCGTGGACACACTGCCGCCTTCCTCGATGAGCAGGTCGAAGAAGACGTCGAGCGCGTCGGTGGCCTTCCCCTTCGTCCGCAGGGCGAGGACGCGGTCCATCGTCAGCCCCTCGTAGCGGCCCTTGCCGCTGACGAGCATGCGGCCCCAGTCGCCGCCCACGGCGGTGTAGTGGTTGTACCAGCCCGGAATGCCCTCCTTGACGTCCTTTTTCAGGCGCGGGCGCTGCTTCGGGTCGCGCAGTCGTTCCAGCAGGCGCTCCCTCCCGCCCTCGTGTGCCCAGGGCGGGAGGATGCTCGCGAGGTCGTTGTTGCCGCGGGTGTAAGGATAGACGTTGGCCTGGACGTCCACCCCGCGCCGCCGGGCCGCCTCGATCAGGGCGACGATGTGGGCCATCTGCCCCCAGAGCTTCTGGTCGGCGATCTTGAGGTGAATGACGTCCACCGGCACGCCGGCGCGCTCGCCGACGGCGATGGCCTCCTGGATGGCTTCGAAGACGCCCAGGCCCTCGTTGCGGACGTGCGTCGCGAAGACACCGCCGTACCGGGCCACCACCTTGCAGAGCTCGACGAGGTCTTCGGTGCGTGCCAGCGAGCCGGGCGGCATGGCGAGCAGGCACGACAGACCGAACGCCCCCTCGCGCATGGCCTCCTCGACGAGCTTCTTCATCTGGCCGAACTGGGCCGGCGTGGGCCGCGCATGCGACTTGCCCATCACGCTTTCCCACACGTTGTCGAGCCCGACGTAGGTGGCGACGTTGACGGAAGGGCCTTCTTTGTGCAGGGCGTCGAAGTAGCCCGTCAGCGTCCGCCACTCCACCTCCTTGCCGCGGACGACGGCCCGGCGCGGGGCCAGCTTGCCCTTGCGGGGCGCGACCGACTGGCCTTCTCCCAGCACCTCGGTCGTCACGCCCTGGGAGACCTTGCTGAAGGCCCGGCCGTCCTCCAGGAGCACGTAGTCGGAGTGCGAGTGGACGTCGATGAAGCCGGGCGCGACGACCAGGCCGCGGGCGTCGAGGGTGCGACGGGCAGGGAGCGGGGGGACGCGGCCGACGGCGACGATGCGGTCGCCGCGGATGGCGACGTCGCCGCGGAACCAGGGGTTGCCGGTGCCATCGACGATGCGGCCGCCGGTGATGAGGAGGTCGTAGGTGGGGGCGCCGGTGCCGAGGGGCGAGGGCGGGGCGGCGGCCCGCAGCAGGGGGAGGGGGGCGAAGGCGAGGAACAGGAGGAGGCGGGGGCGCCAGGACATGGTAGGCCTCAGCTTATTTGCAATGGGCGCAACCGGCCGGGCGCGGGGACGAACGCGGTTAGTGCGTAAGGGGTTGCAGTTGGGAGGGGGTGGACAAAAAGGGCCTGCGGTAGCAGAACAGGAGATAC
>JBBSEZ010000629.1:0-4516 GCA_038239195.1 Gemmatales bacterium | reverse complement strand
TCCAGGGGGCCAGCCCCGCCGGCATCCGCACGCTGGCCTCCTCCCCGGGGCTGGCCGGGCTGGAGCACTTGGAGCTTTCCGCCGGTCGCTACTCCTCTGGCGGGGAGGTCGAGCCGCTGGCCTCGTCTCCCTTCCTCGGCAACCTGTCCACGCTCATCCTGACTGACGTGCCCATCGGGGCCAAGAGCGCGCGGGCGCTGGCGAGCTCGCCCAACCTGAAGCGACTGCACTGCCTCGGGCTTCGCTCCGCCCGCCTCCGCGACGAGGGCGTTCGGGCCCTCGCCCGATCCTCCAACCTCGCGAATTTGTCCGTGCTCGACCTCGGAGGACATCGGCAGCTAGGCGAGAGCGGGATACGGGCCCTCGCGGGCTCTCCCCATCTCGCCAACCTGCGCGCCCTTTCCCTGAGTGGCGCCTCCGTCAACGTCGCGGGGGCGAAGGCGCTCGCGGAGTCCCCGCACTTGGCCGGCCTGGAGGCGCTGGAGCTGTCCAACGTCGGGCTGGACGGCCCGGCCGCGCGGGCGCTGGTGCGCGGGCCGGGGCTGAGCGGCTTGCGGCTGCTCAACCTGCGGGACAACCACCTGCCCCCCGCGGTCAAGGGCGCCGTCCACAAGCGCTGGCCGTTCGCGCTGCTGTGACGCACCGCTTCTCGGCGCCGAGGTCGCCGCGCCGACGACCGAGCAAGAGCGGGTGCCGACGACGTCTTCACGCCTGAGCAGGAGAATCTTGCCTCCATCCTCCTCGGCCTTCACGCGCCACAACACAGGGCGAGTGCCCACGTAGCCCGCCGAAAGGTCACTTCCCCGCCGGCGGATCGTCCTTGCCCACCAACACGCAAAAGTTGAAGATCGCGTGAGACTCGCCGGGGCCTGTCAAATTGCCGCGGACCGCGACCGTCTGGCCCACCTTCACCGTCGCCAGCTTGTCCCGTTCCGCCTGGGGGACGTTGCTGAAGTTGCAGTAGATCTTGAACACCTTGGCCTCGGGCTTGTTCTTGTTGGTGACAGGGACCGTGAACACGACGCCGACAACGTTGTCCTTCTCCACAGTCCGGAGTTGGCTGACGGCGCCCTCGATCTGGACTTTCGTCCGAAGATACCTTTGGAACGCCTCCATCCAGTCGGCGGCGAAGTCCTCGGCCAGCTGCTTCGCCGTGACGACCGTGACCGAATCTTGAAGTTTAGCGGCGGGCGGCTTCTGCGCCGGCTGCAGCAGCGGCCCGGGCTCGATCGGGGCGGGCGGCGCGGGCGGCGCGGGCGGGGCCCCAAGGCCGCCACAGGCGAGGGCCATGGAGACCAACAGCAGCCCGGGGAGCGCGGACAGGCGGCGGGGCATGACAGGGGTCCCACGATGAAAGGCCGGCCCTAGACTTTCTATGAAACCCGCCAGCCCCGGCCTACCTGCCCGCCGGCGCCCAGCTCGTCGCCGCAGACGCACGGGCGGCTGGTGCGGGCCCGGGTGGTGGAGTAAACTACCCCCATGAGCACCGCCGAGGAAGCGTTCCTGGCCGACGTCCGCGCCAGCCCCGACGACGACGGGGTGAGGCTGATCTACGCCGACTGGCTCCAGGACAACGGACAGCCGCAACGTGCCGAGCTCATCCGCGTGCAGGTCGAACTGGCCCGCCTGGCCGAGGATGACCCGCGGCGCGAGGCGCTGGCGGACCGGCAGGACGAACTGCTTGCCGCCCACGGCGACGAGTGGAGGCCCGTCCGGGAGAAGGGCGCCGTGCGGGTGAGGTTTCATCGCGGGATCGTCGAGGAAGCGTTCGCCGATACGGTCGATGAGTGCGAGGCCATTCTCCGTGCGGCACCCCTCCGGCGGCTGCAACTGCGGAATGCCGACGGGAACGACCTGGCACGGCTCGTACGGGCCCCCGAGTTCAAGCAGTTGCGTGAACTGACCGTCTTACCGCCATACGGGGTGCGGTTGAAAGCGATGGCGTTCGCGCGTTCGACGCGACTCGCCGGGCTAACCGCACTGTCGCTGCACCAGATCGACAGCGGGCCGGAGGTCGTCGCGGCGTTGGGGGCCTCCAGGCACGTGAGGTCGCTCCGGCGCCTCGAGCTGCCGTCGAGCGATCTCTGGGAGGAGGGGGTGACCGTGCTGGCCCGGTCGCCTTTGCTGGCCCAGTTGACGGAGCTTGACCTGTCGGGCGCTCGGATGGGACTGGCGGGACTGCGGGCCTTGCTGAGTTCCTCTCGCGTGGCCGGGCTGACGAACCTGAACCTGGAGTACGAGGGGCTCGGGCCCGAGGGTGCGGCCGCACTCGCCGGGGCCCGTCACGTCCGGTCGCTGCGGGGCCTCAATCTGGCCGACAACGACCTCGGCGACGCGGGCCTCCGAGACGTCGCCAACGCAGAACACTGGGAGGGCCTCCGGGAATTGGATCTCGCTTCGAACGAGATCAGTGATGTGGGCGTCGAATACCTCGTCCGGTCGTCCCTCTGGCCGCGGTTGACGACGCTCCGGCTCATCGACGACGGAATCACCGACGCCGGCGCGGCAGCCCTGCCGGGCTCCGCGGCCCTCGCCGACCTCACTCTATGGAGTGAAAACATCGGACCGCGGGGCGTGCGGGCCCTGGCGGCGCGGTCCTTCCCGCGACTGGCCCGCCTCTGCGCGTGGTCCACCCCGCTGGGCGACGAAGGGCTCGGTCACATCCTGGCCAGTGCGTGGGTTTCTCGCCTGACGGAGCTTGGCCTCGAGGGGACGGAGGTGACCGCGGAAGGCGCCCGCGCCCTGGCGGCGTGTCGGTCCCTCGGCCGTCTCACGATACTCGAATTGTCCGAAAATCCGATCGGCGACGAGGGCGTCGCGGCGCTGGCCGCCTCGCCCCGGCTCTCCCGGCTCCGCCGATTCGACCTCACGAACGCCGGCTTCGGCGAAGCGGGGGCGATGGCACTCGCCGCGTCGCCCTACCTGGGTCACATCCAGTCCATGAACATCCACGGCAATGGCCTCCCCTCGACGGGCCCGACCGCCGACGCGCTGCGCCGTCGCTTTGGCGATCGCGTCGCGTTTTCCGAGGAGTGAACGACGCTTCTCAAAGGGCGAGACGGCGAGTACACGTGCTGCCCGCGGCGATTCGGCGACGCTTGCCGAGGGTGGCGACAAGGCCGAATCGCGGTTCGCGTTTGTGATACAGTGAGCGGGTGACGTCCTACCGCCCGACCGACGTGCAGGGCCGCAGTCCATGCCTTCGCCGGTGTTGATCGTTCTGGCCTCCCTCGTCGCCGCCGACTTGCTCTGGTGGTGGCGTGCGGACCGCCGGGCGCGCCGATTGCGGCACGCCCTCGGGTGGCGCCTGCTCGTCGGCCTGTTCGTGGGCGGGCAGATCGCCGTGCTCCTCTGGTCCCTCGCCGGTCGCGCTCCCGCAGCGCCCTCCCTCGGCCGCCCGCCGCAGTTCCTGAGTGCCGCGGGCTACCTCTGGCACCTGCTCCTGCTGCCGGCCGGCTGGGCCCTCGTGGCAGCCGCCGGCATTCTGTCCTGGGCGTGGCGGCGAGGCCGGCCCCGGGCCGCCTCCGCCGAGGTGGGGCCGGCCCCGCCGCCCTCCGCGACGCCCGCCGCCCGTCCCGAAGAAGCGAGGGCCCGCCGGCAGTTCCTCGGCACGCTGACGACCGTCGCGCCGGCGCTGCTCACCGTCGCGGGGGCGGCCTACTCCCGGGCGCAGGTGCGCGAGTTCCGCATCCGGCCGATGGAGGTGGCGCTCCCCGGCCTGCCGCCGGAACTGGACGGGCTGCGGATCGCCCTGGTGTCCGACCTGCACGTGGGCACCTTCACCAACGGCCGGACCTTGAAACGCATCGTCGAGGAGACCAGCCGGCTCGATGCCGACCTGGTCCTGCTCCCCGGCGACCTGATCAACAACGCCCTGGCCGACCTGTCCGACGCCCTCGACGCGGTGTGCGACATGCAGTCGCGTCACGGGGCGTACCTGTGCGTCGGCAACCACGACCTGATCGAGGACGGCGCGGAGTTCGTCCGCCGGGCCCGGGCCCGTGTCCCCCTGCTCGTCAACGAGTCTCGGATCGTCCAGGTCCGGGGCCAGCCCGTCCAGTTGCTCGGGCTGCCCTGGGGCCGCGACGACGCCCTGATCGCGGGCTCGGTACGGCGGCTGGCGCGGCAGGTCGCCCCGGGCGCCTTCCCGATCCTCCTGGCCCACCACCCGCACGCGTTCGACGCCGCCGCCGCCGCGGGGCTCCCCCTGACGGTCTCCGGGCACACGCACGGCGGCCAGCTCATGCTCGGCGACGGGGTCGGGTTCGGGCCGCTGCTGTTCCGCTACTGGTCGGGCCTGTACCGCAAGCCCGAGCCCGGCGGGGCGTCCCTGGTCGTCTCCAACGGGGTCGGCAACTGGTTCCCACTCCGCGTCGGCGCCCCGGCGGAAATCGTCCACCTGACCCTGCGGTCGGCAGCCCGGACAGCAGGGGCCCGGGGGGGGGGCCCCCCCCCCGGGGGGGTGGGCGGGGGCCCCGCCGCCCGGGCCCCCCCCGGCAAAGCCCCCGGCCGGGGG
>JBBSEZ010000628.1:0-4525 GCA_038239195.1 Gemmatales bacterium | reverse complement strand
GTTCTACCGGGAAAGTGCCGAAAAACCACAGGTGCGAAGAAAAAAATTGTCGTCCCGCTGGCCCGAACGGCCCAAACTACCTTTTATCCTTCACTTGCGCTCCCGGCAAGGTGCGACGATTTCCCCATTTCTCAGAGCTGGGCACATGGAGAGCCGCTCGCGGTTGCGTCGGTTGCGTGGCGGAGGGCGAGACACCGCGGGCCAAGCGGCCCGGGAGCGCCGCTTCGGCTGCCCAGGGCCGCTAGGCCGGCGGGAGGGGCAATGGCGGGAAGGGCGAGCGAAAAAAACCTCCTGAACAAAATGCTACGCTGCGGGAGGCGACTCGCGTCAGACTTCCGGGAGCTTCTGCTTCACCGTAGGAATGCCTCCGCGGCTCCCGTACCAGACGCTCAGGGCCTTGCGCCCGCGGAACTTCAGCGTCCAGGGGTGGTTCCCCTTGCCCCTCTTCCTCATCGCAAACTCGAACTCGCCAAGGTTGTCCGGCGGCCGCTCCGAGTCAGGCCAGCGGGCCAAGGCATCCTTGACAACGGATAAGGGTATGTCTTCGAGTTTGAAAACATCGAACTCGCCCTCGCCCTCGACTGGCACCTGAGCAACCGGCGCCTCGGTCGCCTCCGGTGAGTCGCTTGCTTCGCCTCTGACTTCTACCTGCTTCGTCTGCGCGTCTTCGATTTTCCTGGCGCTGATGGCCGGGGACGACATCTCGGCGTTGAAGGAGCCGAAGCCCACCCGGGCCAGTCGGTAGCCGTTAAACCCGTACACAAACAGCCCGACCCCAGCCAGGAACATCGCGACGGCCGGGATAGTCACGTCGGCCGGCGAGGTGTCTTTTTCACCTCCTGGCCCTTGCCTCCGTCCTCGGTCGAAGTCCTCGCCGGTGGGCGGTAGAGGAGGATTGCGGCGAGCAGGGCGAGCGACACGCCCAGGGCGACGAGCATGAATTGCTGTTTCACGGGCAGCCGAGAACGCCCGGTCCTCGGCGACGCTGATTCTGTCATGAAAGGGTGTCCCTGAAAAAGTAGGAGCGCCGGACCGGCACCGCTCCAGGGACGCCCGCCAAGGCGCACGGCAGAACAGCGCTCAGGCCGACGCCCCTTTCGGGGCGTGGTCCAAGCGCTGCCTCTGTCGAGATACAAGGGCCCTTTCGGGCCCAGGTTGGCGGTTTCCCTGGAAGAAGCACGAGACTCACGCGAGTCTTCAGGATGTATGTGGCCCCACGATCAGGCCACGTTCATTCTCGGATCCCTCGGCTCCATAATTGTGTGGCGCCCGGCCCGTCGCCGGGGCGCTCAAACACTACTCTGCGCACGCCGTGTGCCGGTGTACAATGATCGTTGGGCGTGAATCACGAATTCACCCCCAGGCTGTGTGAGGCACCATTGAGCGACTACCCGACCGTCGATGAGTCGCGCGACCGCCTGTGTCGGGCCGGGTGGAGCGTCGGCGACGCCGCCTTCGGCCCGACGTGGGGATGCTGGCCAAGGTCACGGAGGTCTGAGCGGTGGACGAGAAGAGTTGCCTGGGGGGAGGGGGCGGAGATGTGGCTGGCGGTGCTAGATGGCCTCGGGCCGGCCGGCGTCTTTCCCCTGGTGCCGGGCCAGACGGTGGGCATCGGCCGGGACCAGAACGCCGAGGTCGTTGTCCGCTCAACATCCGTCTCGCGGCGGCACTGCGAGGTCACCTGGGACGGCTGCCGCGTGTGGGTGCGTGACTTGAACAGCCGGTGCGGCACCCACGTCAACGGCAAGGATCTCCGCGACGGCAAGTGCGTCCGCGAACCGGAGGGGCGCCTGCTGCGGCCGGGCGACGTAATCTATCCGGGGCCTGTCCGCGTGCTCCTCGGCACGTCCGCGCGGGTCGAGCCCGCCTGCCTGGACTGGGGCGACGGCATCGCCCGCAAGCTGGCTGTCGCCATCGACGAAGAGGGAGCGTTCGACCGGCTGCCGATCCTCGGGGATGCTCTGGAAGAGGCCGGGTGCGTGGACGCGGCTGTGCTGGGCCACCTTCGGGGGCCGGGCCCGCACGCCTGCGGTTGCTGGGCCCTCCAACTCATCCTCGCCCGGAGTTGACCCAATGCAAGAGGCGACCTGGCTGGCCTCGACGCACTACCAGAAGCTCTACAGTCATCTGAAGAGCGACCGGGGCGAGGCGCGCACCAAGGGGGGCAGGCGCAGGTTCCGGTTGCTCGCTTGCGCCATCTGCCTCACCTTGACCAAGCGCTCGCGGTTCTTCTCGGGGTCGCGGTTCGCCTGCGGGGCGCGCGCCCGTCCCTCGACCATGCCGGGCAGGGCCACCGCCTGCTCGGCGTGGAGCCGGCGCGTCCCCTCCGTGAACTCCGGCACGCCAAGGGCCTTCCGCCACTTCCAGGCCGTTTGCCGGTTGACGCGCCAATGGTGCGCGACCGCGGCCACCGACTCGCGGCGGACGGCCCTGGCGAGGTCGCCGTAGACCACGATGGCCCTGACCTGGCCGCGCTTGCCCACGGGCCAGGGGATCGGGGCCTCGTGCGTCCCCACGATGACGAGTTCTCCTCGCACCTCGCAACGCACCGTCTGGCCGTAGCGGTAGCGCGGGGGCTTGTACCTGCCGAGCAAGCGGGTCGGGTCGGGAGCGGTCATAGGAAGGGCCTCAGCGTTTCTTCCGCTTCCAGACTTCCAAGGTGACACCGGGACCAGACCGCCTACGATCCTACCCGCTGACGGCGCGCTGGGAAACAGAGAAACGGCGCCCTCGCCGCGGTCCACCGTCTGGGACCACGGCGGGCGAAAGCGCCTCGAATCGGTGTCAGGCCCGGGGACGCTGGTGGAGAGGGGCGGGGTGGGCGCTGTAGGGAGGATGGTCGGGAGGCGGGTGGAGGAGGCTTCGGTGTCTTGCGGGACTTGCACCCCCGTTGCCAGGGACGCACGCCTCGGTAGGAGGCCGCTGGCGGAACAGCGGGTGCCGGCATTCACCTCCTTTTCAGAAAGCGTCACAGATCAAGAAAGTGCGACGAATCGCACCAGCGGCTGGCGCGGTCGCTGCCCGCTACAGGACATACCCGCCGTCCACCACCAGGTCGATCCCGGTGACGAAACGGGACTCGTCGGAGGCCAGGAACAGGATCGCGGCCACGATGTCCGCCGGTTCGGCGAACGAACCGCCCGGCCCGGCTGCCAGGGATGCAAATGCCGCCTCCTCGGACCCGAGCCGCTGAACGAGGTCGCGGAAGAACGGCATGCCCATCCACATCGGCGTCTTGACCCCGCCGGGGCAGACCGTGTTCACCCGAACCGGCACTCCGCCGTCCCGGCACTCCTTGGCGGCGGCCTTGGCGAGCATGCACAGCCCGGCCTTGCTCGCCGAGTACGCCGCGGCCCCGCCGGACGCCTTGACGCCGGACGCAGAGGCGACATGGACGACGCTGCCGCCGGTGGCCCGCATCGCCCGCACAGCGTGCTTGGTGCCCAGGAACGCGCCGTCGAGGTTGACCGAGAGCACCCGCCGCCAGTCGGCCAACGTCGTCTCGGTGAGCGGGGCACCGGCGGTCACGCCGGCACTGTTGACAAGGATGTCGAGGCGGCCGTGACCGGCTACCACCCCCTGGACGACAGCCTCCCAGTTCTCCTCGTCGGTCACGTCCAGTCGCTTCGCGGACGCCGAAGGGCCGGCTGCCGTCGCCGTCGCTCGGGCGGTCGGCTCGTTTACGTCCGCGCAGATAACGACGGCCCCTTCAGCGGCGAACTGCCGGGCTGTAGCACGGCCGATGCCGGACCCCGCCCCGGTGACGAGCGCCACCCGGCCGGCGAACCGCGAATCCGCACGAGGAACCGCCACATCTCCTCCGATCTTGCGGCCGGTGGAGTAGGCGGCCAGCGAGTTACCTCTCTTGAGGCACTTTTCCAACCGCCCCTCCCCGAACCGTGCTTGCGACTTTCACCGCACACGGCTCTCCAGTATCCCATTCATAGCTTTACCCTCCTTTGTTAAAGCACCACAGACCAAGAAGGCGCGACGAATCGCACCAGCGGATGGTTCGGCAACTACCTCGCGCTTTATCGGCGGTCTTCTGGAAACTGGCTTTGCCTTTTTGGCACTATTCCACTTGCTCACATCCCACAACCGCACGCCATCGTTGCAGCTGACCAACAGCTTGCCGCCGTCCGGGGAGAACCCCACGTGCTCGACCTTGGGAGAGAACTTTGCCTCGATCTTGAATTCGGCAATTTGCTTGGCTTGGGCCACGTTGAACAACTTGATCTCATTATTGTCGCCGGTGCCACCAATGTTGGCCGGGCGTACCGAAACGAGCAGTTTGCCGTTCGGTGAAAAGGCCAGGTAACGCCCCTCATTGATACTGCCGGGCAAGCCAACCGGCATTATACCGAGAAGCTTTGGGTTGGGCTTGGCGGCTGTGTCCTTCGATTTGGCCAGAGCCACCCGGGGCCGGCCCAGGCCTACGCGGCTGGCCGGGATCGTTTCGCGGCGGGGCGGGGTAGGTCGGGCATGCGCTCCAGGAGCCAGGAAAACACGTCCTTGTGCTTCTGGC
>JBBSEZ010000627.1:0-4542 GCA_038239195.1 Gemmatales bacterium | reverse complement strand
CATTGAGTCGGCCTCGCAGTTCCTGGAGCAGGCGCACCTGATCGGGGCGCTCGACCTGGGGCGGGCGCTGAGTGACGCGAAGCCCTACCTGGAGGCGGGGCGGTCGCCGTATCTGGTCCACATAGGCTCGGGCGTGCCGAGCATGGGCGAGAGGCGGCACGACGTGCTGGCGGCCAAGCTGCCAAAGGGGGCCCGCTACGTCGGTATTGGCGTGGGCCGGCGCTGGAACCGTGCGTTGATGAAGGTGGCGGCGGAGCGGACCGCGGGGCTCTTCGCGCAGATCAACCCCGACGAGCCGGTGGCCTGGCGCGGCTTCGAGCTGGCCGCCACGCTCAACACGCCCCGGCTGCTGGACGTCTCCGTGGTCGACAAGGCGGGCAAGGCCACGTTCCTCCCGTTCGCGAATGCGGTGGCGCAGGGCGAGGAGGTGACGGCCCTCGCGCGCGTCGAGGGCGACTTGCCCAAGGCGGTCGTCGTGAAGGGCCGGCTGGACGGCAAGGAGGTCGTGCGCGAGGTCGAGGTGCGCGAGGTGAAGGGCAAGGCGGGCTATCTGCCGCGTGCCTGGGCGCGGTTAGAGATCGAGCGGCTCCTGGCAGCCGGCGCGGCGGGGAACAAGGAGAAGGTGATCGCCCTGAGCAAGGCGATGTACGTGATGACGCCGTTCACGTCGCTGCTGGTGCTGGAGAGCGAGGAGATGTACGTCCAGTTCAAGGTGGACCGCGGTCGCAAGGACCACTGGGCCACGTATCCCGCCCCGGAGCGGATCAAGGTCGTCTACGAGCCGGAGGACGGCGAGGAGCCGATGGGCAAGGGCAAGCCCAGCGCGAAGCAGGTGGCGGGCACGGTGTTGGTGCGCCAGCAGGGGAGCGTGCTGACGGGGAGGGCTCGGTGGGAGTGGAACCTGGGTTTGCGCTCAGTGACGCCCGTCGGGAAACGAGTCGTGGTCGAGCCAGCGGTCCGCGGCTTCCTCGTGGTGGATTCCCCGCCGAAAAAGGCCCTTGCTCGGGGGGATTTTGGTGAGTTGCCCCTTGGTCTGGCGGGATCGGGTGCCCTCTCCGCCCTCGAGGCCGCCCCCGATGCCGCTCCGACGAACGTTCCGCCACCGCCCGGCTCTGGTGGTGGGAGCGGGGCAAGCACCGCAGATGGCAGTCGCTTGTACTTGCCCGCGAGCGTTCCTGTCCCCGACTCCGCGTCTAGGGTGATAGGCAGCCCAGAAGAACTTCCAAAGTCTAAATTCGAGAGCCCCGAACCCGGGAAGTGGGGCCTCGACCAACCGGGACGCCCGGAAGCTCCGCGAGAGTTCTTCAAGCGCACTCCCACGGAGGGCGTCGATTTCGACACCGCCCCTACCGACCTTTTCAGCTCCGCGACAGGCGGCTCTTTGCTCTCTCAGCGCCCCAGCTTGAGCGGAGACTATCGCCTGTTTAACGACCTGCTTCGGTACACCCCCGGCATGAGTACGAGCCTCGCCGACCTGTACGCCGTGCTGGAGGCCGAGGCGCGGCCCACCCCCGCCAGCAAGCCCGGCACCATCGACGCCGGCGCCCGCGCCCTCTTCGCCAAGGCGCGCCCCGCCGGTTGGCGCTCCCTCACGATCCCCGCCCGCGAAGGCCAGCCCGCCATCGCCGTCACCTTCGACGCGACGGGCCGCTACGCCTATTCGCGCACCCTGCCTCGCGGCCTGCGCGAGCGCGTGGTCGGCGACGGGACGACGCTCTGGCACGCCTACCCCGACCTGGGCCTCGCCTCGCGCCGCACCGTCAGCCGCTTCCACCGCGTCGCCTTGACGTCCCTCGTCCCGCAGGCGCTGCCCGCGCCGGACGACCTCGCCCGCGGCGCCGACCTGCGCCTCGTCGCCCCCGACACCGTCGCCCTGGTGTCGCACGGCGCCGGCAAGGCGAAGGGCACCGACGGCAAGCCCGCCAAGTATCGCCAGCTCCAGTTCGTCTTCGCCGACGGCCGGCTCGCCGAGCGCCAGGTCGTCCAGATGCCGGGGCGCAAGGTTCTCCTGCGCGAGACGTACTCCGCCGAGGGCGAGGTCAAGCGCCTCGGCGCCGAGGGGAAGGAACTGGCCTCCGTCAAGTGCGCAATCAAGGCGGGCGAGGCGCCCTCTCTCAAGCCCGACCTGCGCGGCCTGATCGTGCTCGACCTGCCGTTCCGCACGCGCGAGCATCTGGTGAAGGCGCTGAAGATCGAGAAGACGCCGAACGAGCGGCTGCGCTTCGACGACGCGCGGGCGCTGCTGGCGGCCGACGTAGCGGCGGGCAACGCGGCGCAGGCGCTGGCGACGTTCAAGCAAGCGTTGCACAGTCGCGAGCAGAGGGGGATCGGCTACTACGTCCTGCTGGCCGCCGCGGGCGTCAACCTCGACGGCGACAACGGCGACGTGCTGGGCGAACACCCCGAGGAGCCGCTCGCCCACTACCTGGCCCTGCACACCAGCCCCGTCCTGCGCAAGCACGCGGCGCAGTGGGCGGCCGGCAGCAACGCCTGGCCCGAGGGCTTCCTCAAGCGGCTCGCCACCGCCCACGCTCTGGCCCAGCGCTGGCGCGCCGAGGGCAGGCCCCTCGCCACCAACCCCGCCACGCGCGCCGCCGAGCGCGAGCGCGCCCTCGCGTTCGTCCGGCGTCACAAGAATGACCCGCTGAGCTGGGCGATCCTGGGACTGGTGCAGGACCGCGTCGGCGAGGCGGAGCGGCACAAGGCCGACATCCGTCCCGCCTACAAGGCCCTCGCCGAGGCGTGGATGCTCTTCGAGGGCGACCCCGGCCTGGGCACGGCGGCCCGCTACGAACAGGCGCGCTGCCTCTTCAAGGCGGGCGAGGGCAGCGCGGCCCGCAAGCTGTTCCGCGCCCTTCACGCCGAGGCGCTGAAAGAGGGCGGGCTGCTCCGCATCGACGCCGACTTCGTCGAGGCCCTGCGCGGCGCCGGGCGCGACGAGCTCGGCTGGTCCGCCCTCATGCGCCAGACGGCGGTCGAACTGGTCAAGCAGAAGAAGCGCGGCGCGGTGCTGACGCTGGCCGCGCAGAGCTGGGAGGTAGGCGACCAGGGGCTGGCGCAGCAACTGCACGAACAGGCGCTCGCCGACCTGCCCGAGGGGAAGGAGCGCCTGCCCCTGCGCCTCGCGGGGCTGGGCTTCCTGGTGAGCACGGCGCAGTTTGCCGAGGCCGACCGCGCGCTCCAGAAGTTGCTGGGCGAGCCGGGCACGGCGAAGCGCGCCGGCCTGTGGCGGCTGGGGGCCCAACTGGCGGAGAAGCGCGGGCAGCCGGCGCGGCGCCTCGAATGTCTGGAGAAGGCGTTGGAGCTGGAACAGCAGAGCTTGCCGGAGGTTCTCGACCTCCAAAGTGTGCGAACCGACTATCAGGCCCTGCTCGATCAGTATGCCAGGCTGGCTGATGCTCTTGTCACGCTCAAGCTGCCGGCGCCGGTCGGCTTCCGCGAGAAGGTGGTGCGCGCCGCCGACCGCTGGCGGGGGCTCGACCCGCACTCGGCGGAGAAGCCGTGCCAGTTGGCCGGCGCCATCCTGACGACGCTGGGGGAGCGCGAACTGGCGTGGGACTACCTGACGACGCCCGCGGCGCTCAAGCCGAACGAGTCGGCGCCGTGGGCGGGCCTGGCCGAGGAACTGAAGCGCCAGGGCGACCTGCCGCTGGCGGACCGGGCCTACCGGACGGCGTTCGAGGCGGAGCCGACCAACGCCGATCTGCTCTGGGAGCGGGCGCAGAACCTGCGCCAGATGGGCAAGGTCGCCGAGGCGCGCCAGGTCTATCGCCACCTCGCCGAGGGCGACTGGCAGCCGCGCTTCCGCGGCGTCAAGGAGCAGGCGCGGGCGGCGCTGGAGGGGTGAGGCGAGGGCACCTCCCTCACCCCCCAACCCCCTCTCCCAAGGAGGGAGAGGGGGAGCAAGGCAGAAGACAAGAGGGGGCGCCACCTTCTCACCGGACCGTCCACTTACACTCTCCCCCTCTCCCTCCTTGGGAGAGGGGGTTGGGGGGGTGAGGGAGCATCGCTCACTTCTTCGCGAACAGTGCGTCGATCTCGCCGTCCGTCATCGTCTCCTTGCCGCGGGTCGGGTCGATGACCAGCGCCTTGCCGCTGGGCGTCACCCACACGACGCGCGTGCCGAGCTGGAACACTTCCTTGAGCGTGCCCTGCTTCTCCAGCAGGCGGAAGTACGCCTTGCTCAGCGCCTTCACCGTCACCGTCTTCATCTTGGCGTCGAAGCCCTCGTCCACCCACGCCCCGGTGATCTGCCGGCAGGTACGGCCCGCTGCCTTGCGCGACGTCGTCCCGTCGAGCTGGCACTGGTTGCGCAGGTTGTTGAGCTCAACCGCCAGATCGACGCCCAGCTTGCCGTTGTGCGCGTTGCCCTGCGCCAGGGCCTGACGCATCTGCTCGTTGTTAGAGGCTGTCTCCAAAGATTCAGCCTGGGAAACTAGGAAACGCGGCGGCGGTAGCCGAAGTCTGAACCCTTACCGGATGGTTTTAGTCTGTTGAGCAGGAGGTGGATGGCGCTCACCTGAATCATGGCCTCGCTGGATT
>JBBSEZ010000626.1:0-4584 GCA_038239195.1 Gemmatales bacterium | reverse complement strand
GAGTTTGTTGGCGCGGGCTGGTGGGGGTGGGCTGGTGCTGTTGAGGGTGCGCGGAGGCCGCCGGGGACCACCGCCCAGCAGGGCATGCAAGGAGTAGCGCAATCTGGACGAGGACATAAGGGAAGGGCTTCCGCATCGCGGCCCCTTTCACCGGTCCGCCTCGGCGCGAGCCACTTGCGACCGCTCCGCCAGCGGGGCCCCCACCGCCAACCGGCTCAATTCGCCCTTCGGGTCACGGCAACGACTTTCCAGAGCAGCCCTTGCTTCTCGAGTTCGACGCAACGGACAGGCAAATGTTCCCCCACCAGCGAGTGTTCCCTCCTCGTCGGGCGGACGTGGACGAAGACGCGGTCGCCCTGCTGGACGAAGCGCTCCAGACTGAGGAAGTCCACCTCCAGCAAGAGGAGGTCGTAGGAGGAGTACGTCCTGGCCCCCTTTGGGGCGGCGCCCGCTGGGAGGCCGTTCTCGTCCAGGTAGAGCACCGGGCCTCCCAGCAAGGGGCCGGACTCCTTGCTCGTCGCCCACTCCAGCACCCGTCTGGCTGCGGCGGCACGCACCTTCTCGTCTCGCAAGGGGTGGGGGAACCGCACCTTGTGGCCGTCGCGGGCCCACCACTCCGCCCACTTCGCCCGGTCCCGACCGAAGTCCTTTCCTGTATCCCTTTTCAGCGCTCTCAGGGGGTCGAAGGAGGCGCCCTCAAGCTGCTCAGGCGTCAGGCCCAGGCCCTCGATGAAGAGGGGCACGGCCTTCCTCGGCGCCAGGCTACTCAACGTCGCCACCGCGCTCATCCAGGCGTCGAGGAGGGCCTCGTCCCGCCTCCAGTCCAGCCGGCCGCACAGCGCAACCAAGAGCGGGACCGCGGCCTGGAGGTTCGCCTCGGACGCCTGGCTCATGGCGAGTTGTGCGTGCTCCCGCTCCTCCGGTCCGAGCGCCGCCGGCTTCAAACCGCGTAAAACGTCGTCGGTGGCCGCCTTGTCGCCCAGCTTCACCAGTTCCAGGCGGGCGCGGAGGGCCACGGTGCTTTCGGGGTCGAGGCGCATCTGTTGGAGACGAGGGATGGCGCCCTTCCCGGAAACCGCAGCCAGGGCAGTCAGGGCCCTCCAGCGCAGGTCGGGGGACTTGTCCCGGGTGGCCCGAAGGAGGAGGGGGACGGCGTCAGGGCCGCCCCACGCGCCAAGCATCTCGATAATCGGGAGCCGCAAGCGCCACTTGCTGGTCTTCCTGTTTCCCCCGAAGGGCTCGTCGTAGACCTGTTGCACCAGTGCGAGAGCACCTGGCTGGTCGAGGAGGCCGCCGATCTTGCCAAAGACAATGAGTCGGGGGCCGTCATCGGCGGTTCGGTCGAGAACGAGGGCCTTGCACGCCCGGAAGCGCTCGGCGCGCAGATGGCGCAAGCGGCGCTGTTCGCCGACGGGGGAAGGGGGCCGGGGGCGCGGGGCGCCACGGAGCGGGGCGGCGAGCCAGCATAGGGCGAGCGCCAGGGGCAGGGAGCCGCACCAAGTCGGTTTGCGCCAGAGGCCCTCAGCCATCGTCTTGCTCCTCGCCCATCCGCCCGTTTCCGGCGCGAGCCCAAGCCCGGATCAAACCGGCAGCACGAGCGCCTTGTTCGGGTAGATCTTCTTAACTTGTTCGCCTTCCGTGATGCGCTTGGATGCGGTCACACTGTCCATGGCCGCGAGCTCCCCGTTCGCTGCCATGAGTTTCGTGTCGATGAATGTCGGGGGGTACAGTTTCGGGTCGAGGTATCCCTTCTGCCCGTAGTGTTTTCCCTCATTCATCAGCACGTGGAGGATCTCGTGAGCCAGGGTGTTGAACGACCGATGCCCCCGTGCAATGATGACGGCGTTGCCCTTGGCGGCATCCGCCTTGGGAATAAAGCTTGAGGCGTAGGACTGGCCGTACCGAAGTTGGAGCCCCCCAGGAACCATCTTCGACCTCATGGTCTCGACGTAGTACACTTGGACCGTGTCCTTGGCCGCCGTCCGCGAGCACGCGTTTCCCAACAACGCAAGTTCCTGCTTTGTCAGGATGATGCGACCGGCGTTGGGCCCGTTTTTGTAGACGTCCATCGTCACGTCGAAGTCGGCTGGGTCAATGCCCGCCGGAGCTCTCACCAGCTTGAACCCCGCAAACTCCACTGCGACGCCGATCTGAGCATAGACCTCACTCAACAATTTCAACTCGGTCCGCTTGAAGGTAAATTCGGTCATGGTGTTCGAGCGGTTGAGGGCCAGCGGGTTCTGGTAGTTCAGCCCGGTCGCGTAGACTTTGATCTTCCGCTCCGTCCATGCGGTAGCAGCCTCCATCACTTTCCGCCCGCCGGGCGGCGTATACTCGACTTGGACCTTTCCCCCCAATTGGATCTTGTACGTGCGGTCGTTGTTCAGCCCAGTCCTGATGCCGTCAACTTTGAAGGCGTCATCCGCGGCGTTGGAGACGAGCAGCAGCGACTTGGAGCGGTACACCCCCGGCATGCCCGCCACCGCTGTCAGCGTGAGGTTGATGGCCGGTCTGTCGTACGTCGGGTCTGGGTTGTTGGTCGTCCAAAGCTTGACCGTGATCGTCTTCGCCTTCTGGGCGGCATCCGTGACTTGCACGTAGAAGCGATCAGGGTCAAAATTGATGAAATCCGGCTTCACGGGCTTTTCGAGGTCCGCCTGGAACGCATTCTCCCACTTGCCGACGTTGAGGAAGGAGTGGGCCATCAGGTCCGCATGCACGAGGCTGATCTCGGGCGCGGCAGGAGCAACAACGGCTGTGGACAGAAAGGTGAACAAGAGGGCCTGGCCCTGCTCGTAGATGCGCGTCACGACCGTGTAAAGGCCTTCCGCGGAATAGTTGTGGCCCCCATACACGGCGAACGGCCCAGAGCCGCCTGACACGCTTCCTGCGGTCAAGGCAGACCCGTCGCCCCAATCTACGGTGGCACTCAGCGCACTGCTGGGCGCGAAGGAGAAGGCCCCCAGCAACGCCCCGGACAGCACCTCCGCAGTGTTGACCGCAATGCGCTGCGCGGCAGCGGCGACCTGCGGCCAGACGACCTGAACGGACGTCTGCCCGTTCAAGGCGGGCCCGCCGTCGTATTGGATCGATACGTTAACCTGGTAGGCCTGCTCGGGCTGAGCCTGACTATCGGCCTGGTAGGTGTGCTTGCCCGTGATCGAGAACTGACCAGCTGACCCGCCCACCGTGCCGGGGCCCGTCGTGCCGTCTCCCCACTGGATCGTGGCCGTGAAACGCCCGGAGGTGGCCGAGGGGTCGGAGGACGTGACGGAGGCAACCAGCAAGTTCGCCTCCAGGCCAGCATAGACGTTGCCCGCACTCACGACGTCTGCCGTGGTCGCGCTTTGTCCAGCCGGGTCGTTCAACGTGACTGAGACGTTGTACGTCCCGACCACGGAGTACGAATGGGCCCCGACCACGTCCCAGGTGCCGTCCGCATTGCGCACTACCGCCCCCGGCAGTACCCCACTGCCGTCACCCCAGTTTATTGCTACCTGGTCCGACGCGGGGCTCGCTCCGGGACTGGTCTCCTGGATCGCCGCCAGGGTCAACGGGGCCGCTTGCCCTATCGTGGCGCCGAGTTGATCGTTGCCAAACAGGCTCACGATACCGTCCGTTACCGTCGCTGTCCCGACGGTGGTGGCCGCGCTCCTCGAGCTTTGACGGATGCTCACCTCGACGGCGTAAGTTCCGGCGCTCCGATAGGTATGACTGGCCGTCACGGCGTAGTCTCCCGCGCCCCCGGCGATCGTTCCGAGGCCCTCCGCGCCATCGCCCCAGTTCACGGTGGCGCTGAAGTCGGCGGACTGCGTGCTTGTGTCGAAGGTCGTGAACGTGGCAACCGTCTCGTTGTCGAGCGTGATGCCCTCGACGACGGTGAGGGGCACTGCCTGGACCGCGATCTCGGCTGGGCTGACGGTCCACTGGAACGTTTGGGTGGCCGCGCCGCCCATTGCGTCCTGGGCCACGACAAAGACCGTAGCCGTTCCGATGCCGGCCGAGGTGGGCGTGCCCGTGATCAGCCCGCTGTTCGAGTCCAGTTCCAGACCATCCGGCAGACCGGACGCGTCGTACGTGAGCGAGGCGTTATTCGGATCGACCGCGTGGAGTTGAAGGCTCACGGCATCGCCAGCATGGTTGCGTTGCGGCCCGGGACTCGTGAGCGTCGGCAAGCCCGGTGTCCCGGCAAGCGCCACCGCCCAGGTAAACGAAGTACTATCCCCGGAAGCGCCATCCGTAACGGTGATTGCGACGGTGTACGGCCCCTCTCCTGCGGCGCCCGTCGCGATCGTCCCGACGATAAGCCCTGTGCCTGGGTTGATCGTCAGCCCCGGAGGCAAGCCATCGGCGGCGTAAGCCAAGGTCCCGCCCGTCTCGCTCGCCTGCACCTGGAGCGACACCGCAGCGCCTTCCAAGTTGCTCTGATCGGGGATCGCCGCGAGCGCCACGCGCGGCGTGACCGCCCAGGTAAACGTCTGCCCATAACTGACCGAGCCGTTGCTCGCCACCACCGTCGTAGTGTACGGCCCGCCATCCGCCGCGCCAGCCGCGATGGTCCCCGTGATGAGCCCTGTGGTTGGG
>JBBSEZ010000625.1:0-4592 GCA_038239195.1 Gemmatales bacterium | reverse complement strand
CGCCTGACGTTGCATCCGACCAAGGACGCCGTCTTTCCCGTGCGCCAGGGCATCCGCTTTCTGGGCTATCGCGTGTGGCCGACGCACGTCAAGTTGGTGCCCGAGAACGTCTACAGCTTCCGCCGGCGCCTCCGCCGTTTGCAGGCGCGTTACGCCCGGCATGAGATCGATTGGCCGGCGGTGTGCCGGCGCGTGATGAGCTGGACCGGCCACGCCTCCCAGGCCGATACCTACCTACTGCGGGAGCGGTTGCTCGACGAGCACCCCTTCCGCCGGGCACCTGCCGGGTAGCCGCGTTCTGCGTGGCGCCTCCTTCAACAACAACGTCCCGAACGTGCGCTCGGCGAACCGCAACAACAATCGGCCGTCGAACCGCAACAATACGAACGGCGTGCGTGTGTCCAGCACCTCGCGGCGGGACGTTCCCGCCTTGCCGGAATCCGGGGGCCTGTCTTCCGGAGCGTGCCGACGTGCGAAGTCCAGGCCGGCGACCGGTGCCTGTGCGCCAGCGGGCGGCAGGCCAAAGGAAAAGCGTGCCCGGCGGGGCTGGTAGGCCGCAAGGCTCGAAGGCCCCGTCGGGCGTTTTCGTTGATGGAGAAAGGGAGATGGCGAGGGAAGAGTTGGCGGTGATCCAGAAGGCGTACGATCTGGTGAAGTGGTCGTGCGGGCACACGAGCAAGTTTCCGCGCAGCCACCGTTTCGTGCTGGGCGAGCGGATCGAGCGTCGGCTGTACGACCTGCTCGAGGTGCTCATCCAGGCCCGCTACACCCGACAGCGCGGCGAGTTGCTGCGTCAAGCCAACCTGGCGCTGGAGGTGTTGCGCTACCAGGTGCGGCTGGCGCACGATCTGCAATGTCTGCGTACGAACAGTTACGAGCACGCGAGCCGGGCGCTCCATGAGATTGGGGCAATGGTAGGAGGGTGGTTGAAGGCATCCTGCGGTTAGGCGAGGTTGGGCTTCAAGCGTGGCCGCACCCTTTTCCCGGACAGGGATCGCAATCGCGCGCTTTCGGGTCACCGAGTCTCCCGCGCCCAAAACCGGGCTGGGCGACAAGCTGATGGCGGCGTTGCTCGCGGTCGTTCGCCGACCGATGGCGTAGAATGAAGGGAGGAACGTGTCGCGCGAGCGGGTGGGAAGGCCGGCCTGCCGGGGAAGCAGGCTGATGGAGAGAGGGCCCGCTTGCAGCCGCTGCGTGGGGTGAGTTATAGACGGGATGACTTGCGCGGATTCGGGCCGCCGAGGGTGGCGCCTCGACCGGAACTCAGGTGGGCACGTGACGGAGAAGATCGATCCTGCTTTCGACAACCCGCCCGTCCTCGAGACGGTGCTCGGAGCCCAGTTCGAGCCGTTGAAGGACCTGACGAACGTTCGCGGGGCTCGCTTCTCGGATGGGGACGAGAGGAACGGGGAATACCCGATCGCGGATTTCTACAAGCCCCTGGAATACGCCTGGAGCGAAGTACCGTACGAAGCAGACCAGGCACTGAAGCAGTACATCGAAGGCAGTCAGGCTAATCGTTGAGACGCCCGCCCCTGGTTCTCTGCTTTCGCAGGGGGACGTCCTCGCCGGCATCTGCTTGTTCGCGACAGCGACTTGCTGGAGCGAGAAAGGTGGGGACGCCGTGAAGGCACCATTCAACCTCTGTCTGGTGCTTTCGCGGCCGTGCGTGGCCGCGCACAAGGAAACCTTTATCGTTGCGGCGGTCGAGCAGTTCAAGCAGCCGGCGCCCCGAGCCGCGGAAGGCCCAGCGCAGAGCAAGAGCGATTTGCCCAAGGGCGCCGAAGGCTTCGACAGGTTGCTCTCGTTCCTGACGGGCATCCGGGACGGTCGCACGTCGCCGGACGTGTTCTATCTCGGGCAGTTACCGGGCCGCACCGGCCGGCACGCCGCCCGCTTCGACAGCATTCACACCCTTCAAACTCCGCGAAGCCCCGAGGAAATGGAGGCGTTCCTGAAGAAGTGCCGGATCGGTTCGCTCAACGTAGAATTCTGCCGGGACCTGCACGTTCGCGTTTTCAACGCTTTCGCCAGCCTGGGCTTCGACGACCACGGGTGGTTCTCGACGGAGGACCTCCAGGCGGTGGTGGATCAGGGGCTCGCGGAGCTCACCGCGCTGGACGCCGACCTGGCCAAAAAAGTTGCGGCCCAGTCGGGCCATGCGGCCGAAGGAAAGTCGATTCCAGCGAAGCGGCCTTTCCGCGCTACTTGGGACTGGAGGGGCCGCCCTTGTCCTCCACGGACTGTAGCAACTTCCGCAACTGCTCCAATTCTTCCGGCGTCATGCCTTGGAGCCGCTGCTCGGGCGCCAGCCCGGCAAGGCGCTGCTCGGGCGCCAGCCCGGCGAGGCGCTGCTCGGGCGACAGGCCGGCGAGGCGCATGTCCGCGGGCAACGTGGCGATCACGTCGCACAAGGCCTGTTCCATCTCGTCTTCCGTGCCCAGGTGTTGCATGGCAAACTCCGCTCCGCGTTGTCGAAATTGTTGGACCTGCTGGGCGAGGTAGACGACCAGTTCAGTATAGCCGCCTGCCCGCAACTGGGCATAGGTCTTCCGGCCCTCCTTCAGGAACTGCGGGCTGAACAGGGTCAGCAGCGGATGTTCCAGGCCGGCCAACGCCGCCGTCTCCAGCACCCACGTGCGGTGGATCACCACGCCCCCTGCCAGGGCCCAGATGCCCGGTTGTGCTGCGCGGGCCGTCACGCCCAGCGTGCGCAGTTCCTCGCGATACGGCCTGGTCAAGTTTGGCGCCAGCACCAACAGATGGAGCTTGTCCGGCGCCAGCAAGGGGTCGTGCTGGGCGCGATAGAGCAAGGCGTAGGCCAGGAAGGTCTGGAAGTCGCCGGCCCGCAAGGTGTCCGACGGGCTCTTGAGTTCGAGCAAGGTGAGTTCGTTGAGGTATTCCGCCAGGCCAGCCAGCACCTGCCGGGCGTGCTCGGGCAGTTCCCCCTCCTCTTTCCGCAGGAGCAGGACGTCGATTTGCAAGGGCTTTTGCCCCACCGGCACTTCCTCTTCCAGGTGGTAGTGGCTGCCCAACTGCCAGCGCAGGAAGTTCGCCAGCAACGGGTGCCACCACGTCCGGATCTTCCCCGGCCTGGCGCCTGCTCCTTCGCTGCCTGGTTGGGGCGGTGCGGCGTCCACGGCGTGGCCCTCTCACGGTTGCGCAAGCGTTCGTTGAGATTCTACCGTCGAGAGTGGGCCTCTTCCAGCCGGCGCCGCTGCTGCCTCCTTGCGCCGGCACGGGGCTCGTCCCGTGCCGGGCGGAGGGCGAGGCCGCGACGCAGCGGTTGCGGCTGGGTTGGGCTTCAAGCGTACCCGCAGCTTTTCCCCGAACGCGCAGCGCAATCGCGCGCTTTCGGGTCACCGAGTCTCCCGCGGCCAAAGCCGGCCTGGGCGACAACCTGATGGCGGCGCTGGCGCTGCTCACCCTGGCCGTCGTGTCCCTGTACGGGACAGCGCTGGTGCGCTGGTGGGGCCGACGGCAATCAAACCGACGGTAGACGTTGTCGCCGCTTCTCTCGCTGGCGACTATCGCCCCCTCTATTGACCGCACGTCCGAGCCCCGGCGCTTGCACGCCGGGGCCCGGCAAGTACAATCGAAAGTCGAAGCCCCCCGCGCGGCCGAGGAGGACCGCTCATGCCGCTGCTCGATCACTTTCACCCGCCGATTAGCGACGAGTGCAACCCGCAGTCGCTGCACACGCTCTGGCTGGGGGCGTTGACCGGCTATCTGAATCTGAGCGGCTGCCTCCCTCCCGGCTACGTCGCCCGGGCGGAGGTCGCCGTCGGCGGCCTCGAGCGCCAGCGTCACCTGGCGCCTCCCGGGAACAACGGCGGCACGGCGGTGCTCGCGGCCCCCGTCTGGACGCGGCCCGCCCCGGCATTGGTCATGCCTACCGTCTTCCTCGAAGAGGCCGAGGTATTGGTGTACAATCGCAACGGTGGCCTGACGCTGGTCGCCGCCATCGAGTTGGTTAGCGCCGGCAACAAGGACCGCGCCGAGGCCCGACAGGCGTTCGCCGCCAAATGCGCGACCTTTCTCCACCGCGGTGTCGGCCTGGTGGTCATCGACGTCGTCACCGACCGGCGGGCCAACCTGCACGATGAGATCGTCCGGCTCATGGGCCACTACCCCGCCTGTGCCTTCCCCCACTCCGCGCCCCTGTACGCCGTGGCCTACGAGCCGGCGCGCCGTGAGACGGGGGAGCAGATCGACGTCTGGCCCGAGCCCCTGGCCGTCGGACAAGCCCTCCCCACGATGCCCCTCCCGCTCCGCGGGCACGGCTGCGTTCCGCTCGACCTCGAATCGACCTACACCGAAGCGCGCGTGCGCAACGGGCTGTGACGACCGCCTCCTCTCGAGCCCGGACGTGTCCCCGCAAGGCCCTCTGTAAGACAGGCGCGTCGGGCTGCCACACGGGCGGCGGACTTGCGAAACGTACTTCTACGGAGCGCCCCGCCTGGCTGCCTCCACCGAATAGGTCGGATCGGCCTCGTCCCACTTCACGTCGCCGGAAGGCCCGTAGATCGGCGGGACCGTCCGCCCCGCCAGGCGCAGCCACGTCTGCACCTGCGTCCGATGGTGGCAGGTGT
>JBBSEZ010000624.1:0-4598 GCA_038239195.1 Gemmatales bacterium | reverse complement strand
CTCGCGCCGCGCCGCTCGCCTCGATTCGTTCACGACCTCACCCCAGGGCGTCCTCCATCGACACGATGGCCCTTGCGGGGCCCTCGTTCATGCAGGCGGTGACGTCCAGGACCTCGGGCGCGCGGTCGCGGGGGGCCAGCATGCGCACGCGGGTGCGGATGGTCTGCCCGCCGAACCGGAAATGGTCGAGTGGGGCCGAGCGCGGGCGCAGCCGCTCGATCTCCTCGTGCGTGCCGAAGTAGAGCGCCTGACTGGGGCAGACGGTGGCGCACATCGGTCGCAGGCCCGCGCTGGTTCGGTCGTAGCAGAGGTCGCACTTCATCATCAGCTCGGCCTCGATCTGCATCTTGGGCACGCCGAAGGGGCAGGCCAGCACGCAGTTGTTGCAGGCGATGCAGCGGGCGGTGCTGGCCGACTGCACCACCCCGTCGGGCGTCCGCTTGATGGCGTCGGCCGGGCAGACCTCGGCGCAGGTCGGCGTTTCGCAGTGCATGCACACCATCGGGACCGTCTGCGGCGACACGCTGAGGTCGAGCACGTCGAGGTGGATCAGCGACACCCCCTTGTGCGTGTCGCACTCGCTGCACGCCTGCACGCAGGCCTTGCAGCCGATGCAGCGGTTCGGGTCGATGAAGAAGTCCATGTTTTGAGGGAACGTCATCGGTCGGCCCTCGCTCCCTGCTGTGGCCCCAGCGTGCTGGCGTACGCGGGCGGGGCCTTGGCCCGCTCGATCTGGACGGCGCACACCTTGTACTCGGGGATCTTCGAGATCGGGTCCTGAGCGGCGATCGTGAGCCGGTTGGCGCTGCGCTCCCCGGGCCAGTGGTAGGGCACGAACACCGTGTCGGGCCGGATGGTCGCGACCACCCGGGCCCGCAGCACAATTTCGCCGCGGCGCGAGATCACGCGCACCCAGTCGCCGTCGGCCACGTTGGCCCGCGCGGCCAGGCGCGGGTGCATCTCGACGAACGGCTCCGGGCACTGATCGACGAGCGGGCCGATGCGCCGTGTCTGCGTCCCCGACAGGTACTGGCTGACCACTCGGCCGGTGGTCAGGATCACCGGATACTCCCCGTCCACGTCCTCGACGGGAGGCGCGTACGTGGCGACCTGGAAGCGGGCCTTGCCGTCGGGGAAATAGAAGGGGCCGGTCCCCTTGGCGATGGGGTTCCACGAGCCCGGCTCGAAGAGGCGCCGGGTGCCGGGGTGGTCCTCGCTGGGGCACGGCCAGAAGACGCCGTGCTCGCGCTCGAGCCGCTCGTAGGTGATGCCCGCGTAGTCGGCGACCCCGCCGGCGCTGGCGGCGCGCAACTCCTCGAAGATGCTGCGAGGCCCGTCGAAAGTAAAGCCGTGCGGCCGGCCCAGCGCGCCCGCCAGGTCCTGAAAGATGCGCCAGTCCGGCTGTGCCTCGCCGGGGCAGGCCACCGCCCGCTGAACCTTGACCACGCGCCCCTCGGCCGTGGTCACCACGCCCTCGTCCTCCTCTTGCAGGGCGGCCGGCAGGACCAGGTCGGCGTGGTGGGCCGTCTCGCTCAGGAAGAAATCGATCGCGACGAACAGCTCCAGTTTGTCCAGGCAGCGGGCGACGAAGGCGTTGTCCGGCAGCGACACCCGCGGGTTGAAGCAGGCACCGACCAGGGCCTTGATCTCGCCGCGGTCGATCTTGCGGAACATCTCGTAGACGTCGACGCCCGCCCGGGGCAGTTCCTCGGGGCGCACGCCCCAAACGCGCGCGACGTGCGCGCGGTGTTCCTCGTTCTCGACGTCGCGCATGCCGGGCAACTGGTCGCACTTCTGGCCGTGCTCGCGCCCGCCCTGGCCGTTGCCCTGCCCGGTGATGGTGGCGTAGCCGCAGCCCGGCCGGCCGATGCGCCCGCTGGCGAGCACCAGGTCGATCGCGCCGAGGACGTTCTGGACGCCGTGGCTGTGGTGCTCGATGCCCCGGGCGTGCATCAAAAAGCTGCTCCTGGCCGTCCCCCACCACTCGGCCGCCCGGCGGATCAGCTTTTCGGCGATGCCCGTGACCTCGGCGGTGCGCGCCGGCGCCCACGGCCTCACGTGCTCGGCGACGGCCTCGAAGCCGTTTGTGTGGTCGCGAATGAAATCGTGGTCGAGCCAGTCGTTCTCGATCATCAGGTGCAGAATGCCGTTGAAGAGGGCGACGTCGCGCCCGGGCTTGACGGGCAGGAACAGGTCGGCCGTGCGCGCCAGCGGGGTGATTCGCGGATCGACGACGACAATGCGGGCCCCGTTATCGCGCGCCTGCCACACGTACTGGGTCAGGACGGGGAAGCACTCGGCGACGTTGGCGCCGCTGATCCAGATCAATTCGGCGCGGGGGACGTCCTCCCAGGGGTTGGCGGCGCGGTCGATGCCGAAGGCCTTCTTGTTGCCCGCGGCGGCGCTGACCATGCACAGCCGGCCGTTGTAATCGACGTAGGGAGTGCGCAAGCAGACGCGGGCGAACTTGCCCACCAGGTAGGCCTTCTCGGTGGTGAGGCTGGCCCCACCCAGCACGCCGACCGCGGCCGGCCCGTGCTGGTCCTGAATGCGCCGGATGGCCCCGGCCGCCTCGCGGATGGCGTCGTCGTAAGGCAGCGGGCGGAAGCCGCCGGGATGGTCGGGGGCCCGGCGGTAGGCGTGGAGGAGGCGGTCGGGGTGGGAGCCTTGCAGGTAGCGCTTGACGCCCTTGGGGCAGAGCATGCCGCGGTTGAAGGGGAACTCCTCCCACGGCTCGAAGCCGACGACCTGCTCGCCCTTGACCTTGAGCTGAATGCCGCACTGCAAGCCGCAGAAACAGCAGTGCGTCTTCACCAGCCGGTCCGGCTCCACGGCGGTCTGGAGGCGCGCGCCGCTGCTGTAGGCGCGGTGCGGGCCGAACGCCTGCACGATCTCTTCTTCGGCCACGGGCAACCGGGCCATTGCCTGTCCTCCTTGGGGGCTCGATCTCTTCAACGTCCCGGGGGCGTGGGATGGCAAACCGCCGCCTGGGCCAGGGCCAGCAGGGCGCGGCGGCAGGGCGGGCAGACCTCCTGGTAGTGCCGCGCCGCGCCGGGGGCGCCGGCCGGCATCTCGTAGCAGTAGCCGAGTTGGGCCTGGACGGCGATGAGGTCTTGCACCTGCATGAGCGGGGCGTAGGCCAGCCCGCAGCGCTTGCAGTGGGCCTGCTCGCCGGCGCAGGCGTGCTCCTTGTAGACGCCCACGGCCACCTGGGCGGGTCGCTGGATGACGTGGAAGAACTTGCCGAACGGCAGCCAGAGCAGCCAGACGATGACGGTGATGGCGTGGAGCGTGGCGAGGAAGTCGTAGCCGGACCCGCGGAGCCAGGTGTAGCTGGCGGTGAGCATCAGCCCGGTGGCGCTGATGGCGAAGAGCAGCACCAGGGGGAAGATGTCTTCGCCGAACTGCTGGAGCGCCGCGGCGCCGTGGTCGCGGAGCCGGCGCCAGAAGGCCAGCATCGCGCCGGCGATGACCAGGAACGAGGCCCACACGAGCCCGTGGAAGATGGCGAAGCCGAACCAGGAATCGATGGGGAATGAGAACGTCGGCCAGCCGAACAGGTAGGCGCGATACCAGTCGCCTTCGCCGGGCACCGTCTCGAAGTGAATCCACCCGAAGACCAAAGGAAAAGTAATCGCCACGGCGAGGACGCAGCCCCACAGGAGCACCAGGTGGGCCAGCCAGCGCAGCCGCCCGCGCCACCACAGGAAACGGTTGAGGGCGATGGTCTCCACGCCGCGGCGCAGCAAGGAGCGGGCGTTGGCCCCGGCGCGGCGCGGGTCGAGCAGGAGCCGCCAGCCGCGCTTCCAGTAGGCCGCCGTGGGCGGGCGCTGGAGCCACATCGCATGGCGGTAGGCGATCGCGAAGGCGGCGAAAAGGGTGGCGAAGGTATAGCCGACGAGGGCGGCGTCGAAGTGCGTCAGCCTGCGCGAGCCGACGACGATGAGGCCGGCCAGCACGGCCGCGACCAGCAGCGCCCAGAACATCGCTCTCCACCGCTGAGGGGCCATCGAGCTCTCTCCGTCACGCCCCGCCACTCAGCCGCACGCGCCGCACAACTCGGCCGCGCGCCCCGCCTCCTCGCCTTCCTCGGTCGCCGGCTCGACGAGCCAGACCCGCAAGGCCGTGTCGCCCACCCGAACCTCGTCGCCCACCGCCAGGGGCCGCCCCTCTTCGGGCGCGGCGCCGTGCGGCGAGAGAACCCTCTCGCCGTTGACGTAGGTGCCGTTCGTGCTGCCCAGATCGTAGAGGGTGACAGACGGAGCGTCAATCTCCAGCAGGCAGTGATGGCGGGAAGCGCGGAGGTCGTCGGGGGGGACGTGCAACTCGCAGTCGCAGGCGCGGCCGACGACGCAGCGCGTCTTGCCGCAGAACTCGAACTCGTGGCCCCTGAGGCGGCCCTTCATGGCGAGGAGAATGACGCGGGGTAGCATGGCGGAGGCTCCTTCATCTGGGCGAGCGTTGCGGTCTGCGAAGGGAGCAATGCAAGTAAGGTGCCGCGCTCATCGAGGCGAGCGGGGGGCGTGAGCCCCCTGTTGGGGCGCCTTCAACAGGGCTCACGCCCCGCTCGCCGATCGCGCGCGGGCAGGGGCAAGGGG
>JBBSEZ010000623.1:0-4603 GCA_038239195.1 Gemmatales bacterium | reverse complement strand
CCCCCCGCCGGCCCGCGGGCCCCCCCCCCCCCCCCGGGGGGGGGGGGGGGGGGGGGGGGGGGGGGGGCCCACGCCTTGCCCAGACCGGCCCCTCACCCCCGACCCCTCTCCCCGAGTACAGGGGAGAGGGGAGCAAGAAGCGGTCAGGCCCCGCCCTCCCCGCGCTTCCACACCAGCACCCGGCACCCGTGCCGGGGAAACGTCTGCTCGCGCACGAGCCGGAAGCGCTGCTGCGCCCGCAGCAGATCGCGCAGCTCCGCGTGCAGCCTGCACGTCGGCCAGTCGTCGGCGCCGGGCGCGCCAGCGGGCAGGCGCTCGAAGTACACCAGCGTGTCGCACGAGGTCGAGGCCAGCCAGCGGGCGAAGCCTTCGCGGTTCGGCGCCCCTTCGTCTCCGAAGCCGTACCAGTGGTCCTCCAGCCGGCCCCATCGCCCGTCGCGCTCCAGCGTCGTCCACTGCACCAGCGACTGGATCGGGAGGGAAGCGAGAACGGTCAGGCGCTTCGCCTGGTCCCGTTCGTCTCGGTAGAAGTCCGTGAGGTCGAGCAGGCTGGGCCGCTGCAGGTGCGGCCCGCCCTCGGGGGCATCTCCCGCGCGCCACAGGGCCGGGCCCAGGGCGATCCCCAGGGCGCCGACGGCCGCGCCCCCCAGCCACGGCCGGGCGCGGCCCGCACGCTGTAGGGCCGGGCCGGCGAGCAGGCTGGCCAGCCCGCCTCCCGCGACCACCCAGGCGCCGGCCAGCCACGAGTGCAGGTTGCGAGCCTTCCGGTTGGGGTGAACGACCGCCAGGCTCGCCGCGATCACCACCAGACACAACGCCGCGCGTCCGCCCGGCCGCAGGCGCCGCCAGCTCAGGAGCGCGATGACCATCAAGCCCGCCGCGAGATGAGCCAGCCACGGCGCGAGATGATAATGCTCGACCGCCCAGGTGCCATATTCGCGCACGCCGGCACTCGGGCCCGAGTGCTGATCGTCGGAAGCGTTGTCGAGGCTGAGATACCAGAGGAAAAAACTCAGGTGTTTGGGCAGCAACAGCCAGCCGAGGGCCGGGACGACGTGCCACCGCACGACCTGGCGCAGCCGGACGTCGAGCCCCCCCACCCATGCCCCCAGCCCGCCGCGCCACCAGCCGACGAAGCGCAGCACCAGCACGCCGTAGAAGACCTGGACGATGTTGTGCGGCGGATAGAGGCTGACGCTCCAGCCCGCCAACTCGATGGGACGGTCTCCGTGGTGAATTACCCCAACGATCGCCAGGAGGAGGCCGGCCAGCACGTACGTCAGCGGATTGCGGAGTTGCGCGCGGGCCCACGCTCCCCAGTCCACGCGACCGAAGGCGGCGCTCGCCCCGTGCCCCCACCCCCAGGGGCGCTGGAGGACGTCGGCGGCGAGCAGGGCGAAAACGGCGAGCAGCCAGTAGTTGTACTTGTGGAGGAAGAGCGCCGTCAGGGCAAGGCCCAGCCAGCGAGCCGGAGCGGTGTCTTCGCACTGAGCCGCGCGCGCGTAGCAATAGAGGACGAGGAGCGTCAGGCAACCGCCGAGGCTTTCGAGCATGACGTCGGTGGCGTAGGCGCGGTGGGAGGGGCTGGCGAGGACGAAGAGCGCCGCCGTCAACCCGGCCAGGTCTCCGTGGCGTGGCACCGCCCGGCGCGCCAGCAGCGCGGCGAAGAAGGCCGTCCCCACCCAGCCGGCGAGGCTGGGCAGCACGGCGAGGCGATAGTCGAGCCCGCCGACGAGCAGCACGCCTGCCGTCAGCAGCCCCTGGAGCGGCGGCCAGACGCGCGCGCGCTGCACCTCGTCGAGGAACCGATAGACGTTCCCGTTTCGCACCGCCGTCGCCAGTTCGAGGGCGTAGAGGTAGTGGGCGTTGCGGTCGTGGTCGCCGCTGTGCCACAGCGCGCGATGGGCCCCAAGGAAATGGCCGTAGAGGCAGGCCGCCGAGGCAAGCGAGAGAACCAACACGATGGTCGGCATGGGCCAGTCGGGGGTGGGCCGCCCGCTGTCGGGAACAGAGGCGGTGCAGTCTGCGCTTGTCATGGTGGGGCCCTCTCCGTGCGAGAGAAATGGGAGGTGTGGGCACGGAGGGGAACGTCAGGAAGGGAGATAGTACCGGGGCGGTGCGCCGGGCGTCAAGGCGGAGGCCGCCCGGAGGGGAGGCGTGAAAGAAGAAAGGCGGGGAGCGCCGCGAGGGCGCCCGCCGCCTGACGACTCGCTCGAACGTCAGTAGCCGAGCGAGAAATTGACGACCGGCCCGGAGTAGTTGAAGCCGTAGGCCGGGTAGGCGGAGTAATAGCCGGGGTAGCCGTAGTAGGAAGAGTACGGCGAGTAGTAGCTCGCGTACGGCGTGTAGCCCGAGTAGTAGGGCTGGTAGCCATACCCGCCATAGTAGGGCCGGGCATAGCCCCGATACCCGTACCCGTAGGAGCGCCCGTACCCGCCGCGGTAGTACCCGCCGCGCCAGGGCCGTGCCTCGACCGACGCGGGGCTACACAGGGCCAGCGTGCCCACCACCAGGAACATCGCGATCAACTTGCGCATGGTTGTCTCCTCGAGCGATCTCAGTTACTGCGCCGGGCAGGCGTCCCGGCACCTCTGTTCTTAGTAAACATATCTGCAATCTTCGTGCCAAACAGGCGCACGAAAGGCCCTCTCCGGCGCTTCCCTTATCCCCGTCGCGCGTCTACAATCACCCTCTCGTGTCTCCGCTCATTTGCGGCCGATCAGCACTCCTTTCTCGGCCGGGCGGGCAGTTTCGCAGGAAATGCCAAGGAGGCCCTCATGACTCTCTGCCCTCTCCGCCAGTTGCTTGCCGTGCTCGCCGCGCTTTGCGCCCTCGGCGCCCTGGCCGCGCTCCCCGGCCCCACCCCGAACGCAGCCCCGCCCAGGGAGGCCCCCGCCACGCTCACGAGCCGGCCGCGCCCCGCCCCTGCCGCCGAAAAAGCGCTGGCCGTCGGCAGCGAGATCACCACGGGCATCGGCGAGCGGCGGCGGCTGCGCCTGCCCGATGGTTCCGCCCTCTACGTCAATCAGAAGACCACCGTTCGGCTTACCGGGCGTTCCCAACTCACCCTGGCTGCCGGCGAGGTCTTCCTCGACGTCGCCCCCCGCAAGAAGGGCGAGGCGCTCTCCGTCAAGACGGCGAAGCGCGAGGTCAGTTCCGCGGGGACGAAGTTCGCCGTGCGGGCCGACGACAAGGGCACGTCGGTACTGGTGGCCTCCGGGCGCGTGAAGGTCCGCGGCGTGGAGGCCCCCGTCCGCGCCGGCCAGCAGTTGAGCGCCACCGGCGAAACGCCCACGGCCGCGCCCCGCGTCTCGCACGCGCTCGCCTGGCTGCGCGACCTGCTGCCAGGCGCCTCGCTCGTGCCTGCCAGCCCACACGCCGGCGGCGCCCTGGTGGCGCGCGACCCCAACGGGCAGGAGGCGAAGCTGGCGCTGCGGCGCTACCACGTGGACGTCCACGTCGAGGATGGCTTTGCGCGGACCACGATCGACCAGACGTACTTCAACGCCTCCTCCGAGCGGTTGGAAGGGACGTTCTACTTCCCGCTGCCGCCGGACGCCTCGCTCTCGCGCCTGGCGATGTACGTGGACGGCAGGCGCATGGAGGGGGGGATGGCCGAGCGCGACTACGCGCGCAGCGTCTACGAGACCATCCGCTACACCCAGCGCGATCCGGCGCTCCTGGAGTGGGTGGACGGCAGCACGTTCAAGATGCGCGTCTTCCCCCTGGAGGCGAGGCAGGAGAAGCGCATCCTGCTCAGTTACACGCAGAAGTTGCCGGGCCTCTACGGCCAACAGAGCTACCGCTTGCCCGCGGGGCACAGCCTCGGCAAGGTGGCGAACTGGTCGTTCCACGCCCGCGTCAAGGGCGGCGCCGCGCTCGGCTATGGCAGCCCCTCGCACGCCTTCAAGGTGACGAAGAACGGCGGCGATCTGCTCCTCGACGCCTCCGCGAAGAACACGGCCCTCGACCGCGACGTGGTGCTCGACCTCGGGGCAAGCGAGGCCAGGGCAGATGACGAAGCGGTGCGGTTCAGCTCGATGGCGCAGGACGGGGCGAAGTATCTGATGGTGCGTTACCGCCCCGGGCTGGCCGCCGAGCCGGTTCGACAGCGGCGCGACTGGGTCTTCCTCGTCGAGACGTCGGGAGACCGCGATCCGCTGCTGGCGCGGACACAGGTGGAGGTGGTGCGGGCGCTGTTGCAGAACGCGGAGCCGGACGACACCTTCGCCCTGCTCACCGCCAACACGCGCACCCGCGCCTTGCACGACGGGGCGCAACCGGTGACGCCGTCCGCCATTGAGTCGGCCTCGCGGTTCCTGGAGCAGGCGCACCTGATTGGGGCGCTCGACCTGGGGCGGGCGTTGGGCGACGCGAAGCCCTACCTGGAGGCGGGCAGGGCGCCGTATCTGGTCCACGTCGGCTCGGGCGTGCCGAGCATGGGGGAGAGGCGACACGACGTGCTGGCGGCCAAGCTGCCAAAGGGGGCCCGCTACGTCGGCATCGGCGTGGGCCGGCGCTGGAACCGTGCGTTGATGAAGGTGGCGGCGGAGCGGACCGCGGGGCTCTTCGCGCAGATCAACCCCGACGAGCCAGTGGCCTG
>JBBSEZ010000622.1:0-4614 GCA_038239195.1 Gemmatales bacterium | reverse complement strand
CGCTGAGGCGCTCGCAGTCGTGATACATGGTGCGCACCTTGTAGATCGTAAACGGCTTGCCGCCTCGGCCCACGCGCGTCTGCGAATAGACGATGGGCCCCCGGGAAGTGAGCTTGACCAGCAGCGCCGCCAGCAACAGCAGCGGGGAGGCCAGCAGGAGCAGCATCAAGGCCAGGGCGACGTCCGCGGCGCGCTTCACCGGCGCGTACTGGCCGGCGCCCGCTGCCAGCCTCTCTTTCGGCCGCGCGAGCGGGGGCCCCGGCGGTATCGATCTCCCACCGGGCTGGCTCGAACAAGCGTCAACGAGGTGTTGGGTTTCGGCGCACTTCAACACGGCTCTGACCTTTCGCCAAGGTTGAGTTCGGGCACGACCGGCCCCACGCCAGGAGAAGCAGGAAAGGCCGCTGGCGTCCGCCAAGAAAATCGCGCCGCGCCAGAAGTGGGGCTGAGGGGGCCCGTTCCTGTTGGACGGCCCAATGATGCCTCGAGAGCGGGCCCGCGCCGGCCACAGGCCTCGAGGAGCTCGTGCCGGGCGACGTCGGAGACCGGAGAGGCCTTCTCGAAGTGTTCGCGCCGGAGGGCCCAGTCGCTCAAGGCCCGGGGGCGCCTTGGCCGGTGCGGCGGTGCCGGAACTGGCCCTCGAGTAAATGGCTCAGGAAGGCCCGTCCCGTGTCGTCGGAAGAAGCCAGGGGCGAGGACTGCCCGCTGCTGGTCCGTGCCCTTGACCAACCCGAGTTGCTGCCAGGAGGTGCGGAGAAGATGGTCCATCTCGAGCCCCTTTTGGGTGTTGGCGAAGGATGTCGCCACGACGCGAGCGACCCGGGAGGCGCGCAGGGAGCGGTGGGCGTTCTCGCAGGTGGAGAAGGTGAGGTCGGGCGTCAGGGCCGGGGGGAGCAAGCGCACGAAGGCGTAGCAGAGCAGGACCGCGAGGCCGGGCTCGGCCACGAGGTAGCGTCGGCCGCGCGGCGAGCCTTCGCCCCTGCGGGCGAGCAGGTAGCACGAGAGGGCCAGGCGCAGCAGGGCGCCGCGCGGGGTGGGCCCCGGGGGCAGGCGCGGCGGGACGAGGGCGGTGGCCAGCCACGGTTTACCCCGAGCGGCCCCATCGCATCTCTCCCTGCCAAAATCGAGAAGGGCACGCCACGTTCTTGCTCTGCCCCGCGTGGGGCGCGCTATCCTCTGGACAGCGGTCGCGGGAGTTGCTATCCATGAAAAAGGTTCGGCGCCCGAGGCGTATGGCCCCCGTTCTCGAGGGGCGACGTCCTTCGGGCTCGCGGGGCTCGTGCGGCGGGCCCCGGTACTCAAACTAAGGGCCCGATTCCGATGACGCACACCGTCTGCCAGCCGTGCTACGACTGCAAATACACCGACTGCGTCGCAGTCTGCCCGGTCGAGTGCTTCTACTACGACGACAAGATGCTCTACATCGACCCGGCCGACTGCATCGACTGTGAGGCGTGCATTCCCGAATGCCCCGTCGAGGCCATCTTCGCCGAGGCCAACGTCCCCGCGCAGTGGACGCAGTTCACCGAGATGAACGCCGACCGCTCCGCCGCCATCAAGGCGGCCGGCGACGGCCACATCACCGAAAAAGGGGACGCTCAGGAAGGCCCCGAGTGCGCCAAGGCCGCGGGGCACTGACCCTCTCGGGCCACGCCCTCACTCTCCCACTTCGGACCGAAATCGCGATCCGAGAGGGCGGCGCCGCGCCGCCCTCTTGCTATTTCGCTCCGCCCTCCTACGAATGCCTTCCAGAAAGCGCGGCGCCGGGCGATCTCCCAGCCGGGAGGCCCGCCGCTCGCCTGCCCTCCCTCGATCCTGTGGCAAAGGCCCTCTCCCATGAGCAAAACGGGCTTGCTGCTCGTTCAGCTGGGCACCCCCGACGCCCCCACCGCGCCGGCCCTGCGGCGCTATCTGCGGCAGTTTCTTGGCGACCCGCGCGTCATCGAGGTGCCGCGCTGGAAGTGGCGCATCATCCTCAACCTGTTCGTGTTGCCCTTCCGCCCGGCGCGCTCCGCCGAGAAGTATCGCCGCATCTGGGACGCCAAGACCGGCTCGCCGTTGCTCCACCACACCCGCCGCCAGGCCGAGGAGCTTCAGAAGGCCCTTCCCGACGTCCCCGTCGCCTTCGGCATGCAGGTCGGCAATCCGTCGGTCGCCTCGGTGATGCACGACATGATCGCGGGAGGCATCGAGCGGCTCATCGTCCTGCCCATGTACCCGCAGTATTCGGCGACGACGTGGGCCTCGGCCACCGACGTGTTGTTCCAGGCGCTGATGAAGGAGCGGCGCGTCCCGGCCCTGCGCATCGTCCCGCCCTACTATGCCCACCCCGCCTACCTCGACGCGGTGGTCGCGGTGGCGCGCGACGAGTTGGCCCGTTTGCCCTGGCAGCCCGAACACTACCTCATCAGCTTTCACGGCATCCCGATCCGCTACGCGAAGGCCGGCGACCCCTACGCCACGCACGTCAAGCGCAGCACGGCCGGGCTGATCGAGCGCCTCGGCTGGCCGAAGGGGGAGTGGACGCAGACGTTCCAGTCTCTCTTCGGCCGCGAGGAATGGCTGAAGCCCTACACGGAGACCAAGCTGAAAGAGCTGGCGAAGAAAGGCGTGAAGCGCGTCTTCGTGCTAACACCGGGCTTCACGGCCGACTGCCTGGAGACGATCGACGAGATCGGCCGCGAGGCGCGCGAGGCGTTCGTACGTGCGGGCGGCGAGGAACTGTGCCCGTGCCCATGCTTGAACGAACACCCGGCGTGGATCGAGGCGATGCGCGCCCTAGTGGTCGAGGAAGGGCGCGGCTGGGTCGGGTGAGGTCGCCTCTTTTTCGTGGCCTTGTCGCCGCGCGTGCGATAATCTGCTTTGAGCAAGGGCCGCGCCCTCCTTTCGAGGGACCGCCTCGGCGCACAAGGAGCTCCACCTGATGCACGTGCTTCTGCTGCTCTCCGTCCTGGCCGCGCCCCGCCCGGAAAAGAGCGAGGCGCCCAAGGGGCCCCCGCCGGAAGTCCGCGTGGTGAAGGTGAGCCCCAAGGGCGACCTCGTCTCCGAGGTCACGGTGATGATGACCAGGATGCAAACCGAAACGCGCCGGGAGGAGCGGATCGTCAACGGGATGAACGTCGTCCGCAACGTTACGGTGTCTGTGCCAGTCGTGATGCAGGAGAGGCGGCAGGTGGTCCACGCCGCCAAGGACGTCAAGGCCTTCAGCGCCGAGGGGAAGGCCATCGACCTCAAAGATTTGGCAAAGCGCCTGGCCTACCCGACGCCCGTCGTGGTCTCGGCCGACGGCCGGCCGGTCGATCCCGCCTACCTCCGGCTGTTCCGCAAAGACGCCCTGGTGTTGGTGCTCTCGGCGGCGCCCCGAATGCCCTCGCTACCCAAACTGCCCCCCGAGGCGGTCCCCATGCCCAAGAAGTAAGGGGAGCAGCAGGGGAAAACAGTTTGCAGGACGGCTCTCCCGAGCCGTCCTGCCGCGTCGAGGACGGCTCAGGAGAGCCGTCCTACGGGGGAGGGGTTTTCCTGCCGCTCGCCGAAGGGGCGAGTTGAGAGGCTTCGCGATCCTGGAGAAACCATGAGCAAGAACGTACGAACGGCCACGGCGCTCTCGGCGCTGCTGGCCTTGGTGGGCGGTTGGGGGCTGAGCGCGGCCGAGGTCGATCCCTACGACCAGAGCAAGGTAAAGCTCGAGAAGCAGCCCGTCGATCCGAGCCTCAAGAAGATCGTCCTCGTCGCCGGCCGGCAGAGCCACGGCCCGGGCGACCACGAGTTCTTCGCCGGCTGTGCCCTGCTGATGAAGATGCTCGAGCAGACGCCGGGCGTCTTCCCGGTGATGGCCCGCGATGGCTGGCCGAAAAACCCCAAGACCTTCGAGAACGCCGCCGCTGTCGTCTTCTACATGGACGGCGGCGGGGGGCACCCCATCCTCCACAAGGGACACCAGGCGGCGGTGCAGAAGTTGATCGACGCCAAGGTCGGCTTCGTCAACCTCCACTACGCCGTGGAGTACCCCAAGAGCCAGAGCAAGCACGTCTTCGAGTGGCTGGGAGGGTACTACGAAACCAACTTCTCGACCAACCCGCACTGGGACGCTGACTTCAAGGTGCTGCCGAAACACGCGATTACGCGCGGCGTCAAGCCATTCAAGATCCGCGACGAGTGGTATTTCAACATCCGCTTCGTTCCCGGCAACAAGAACGTCGCGCCCATCCTCAAGGCCACCCCGCCGGACCGCGCGCGCGGCACGGCCGAGGCGCGCAAGCACCCCGGCCGGGAGGAGATCGTGGCATGGGCCTTCGAGCGCGGCGACGGCGGGCGTTCGTTCGGCTTCACCGGCGGGCACACGCACCGCAACTGGGCCAACGACGACTTCCGCCGGCTCGTCGTCAACGCCATCCTGTGGAGCGCCAAGGTGGACGTGCCGGAGCAAGGCGCTCCGGTGAAGATGGCGGCGGAGGAGATCGAGCGCAACCTCGACCCCAAGGTGAAGCGGAAGTAGCGCTCCAGCGCGAGGGGTTGGGCGAGCCGCCGGCTTTATGCCGGCGGAGCGTGGCGGCCGCCTAAATCCCGCGGGGCGCCCATCCCGCCACCCACACACGGTCGCGGGCCCCGGGTGGG
>JBBSEZ010000621.1:0-4677 GCA_038239195.1 Gemmatales bacterium | reverse complement strand
CGCCCGGTCCGCCCCCCCCGCCCAAACCCGGGGCGCTCCCGAAAGACTTGCCCCACCCGCCCCTACCTGACGGCGACTTTACCTTGAGGAGGCGCCTTCGAAACGTCTCCCTTACGTCTAGCTGATTGGATCGGCTCGGCGGTTGCGGCAAGGTGAAACGATCCTGCCGCTTTTTCGGATTGTCCTTGCCATGCCCATCCGGTAAGAGGGCGACAAAGGCCATCGACTAGACGGCCTGGCACCAGCCTGGGGGCGTCGATCGACGCGGGCGCCCGGTCCGCGCAGTTCCCTGGCGCCGAGCCACATCCGCTTTCTCTCAGGCCCCGGCGCGAGCAACAAGTTCGCTACAACCGTCAAGGCCGGCGAAGTTGGTTCAAGCTCCGCTGTTTGCCGAACCGATAGAGGAGATGGCAGCGCAAAGGCTCAGGGGAAAGCCGAGCCCCAGGCACTCGACGACAGACAGGTGGATGACTCCCCTTATCTGTGTAGTCTTTTGGGGATCAAGCCAATGGCAGCGGGAGGTAACGGACAAACCAGTGAAGGCAGGCCCTTACTTGGCACGTCCAGGACTGCGCTGGCGCAGGGGACGGCGTACGTCGTTTGCGCGTTGTGTGCTGTTTCAGCGGCTCGCGGGCAAGGCGTTGGCCCCGAGAGAGGCGGCCCGGCCGCGCCCGGATTGCTCCTCCCAGCCATCGAAGGCCAGCCCGCGCCAGGGAACGTTCCTCCTCCGCGCCTTTTTCCGCAAGGGATGGCAGAAGAGGGCAGGCCGACAGCGACTCGCACGGCGCTCCCCGATCCCTCGTTTTCTGGGGGGGCTGGCCCCCAAGGCGCCGCCGAGGAGAGGATGCTTCTTCCTCTCTTGCGGGAAGAGCAGGCGTTGCTCGCGGATTATGGCCGCGACCACCCGCAGGTCCTCGCCGTCCGCGAACGCATCCGTGTGGTCCGCGACTACCTGGCCACCCACCCGGCGCCACCCGTCCGCCGGGTGGACCAGGCGGTGGCCCCCGCCGGGTGGGTGGACGGTCCCGGGGCCCGCACCGGGCCCGCGAGCCTCGCTCCTTCGCCGGGCGCCGCGCCCGGCAAACTTCTCGCGTTAACGCCCCTGCCTCGCGCTGGCGCCGAGGTTGCCCAACCCGCGCCGGCCGTTCCTCCTTCGGCCCCGGTAGCGCGGCCCGCCCCGGCCGCCCCGGCCACGGTGCAGGAACACCGGGCGCTGGCCGAACCTCGGTCGGAAGGCCCCTCCTTCGCGACGTCCTTCGTGCAGGTGATCGGAGGCCTGGCTGCGTTCGTGCTTCTCCTGGTGGCGGGCCTGGTCGCCCTCTGTTTCGGCCTCCGCCGGTTCGGCGGGCGCATGGGGCCACTGATCCAGGTCCATCTCGTCAACACCCAGGCGGGCAGCGGGCCTCTCGGCAGCGCTCAACCGACCTCTTCTGGGGGGGAGGAGAGACGGCCCTACGAACTGCGAGCGCCCATCGAAGCGGACCGCCCAGCCGCGCCCCCCTCGCCAATAGCTTCCCCAACCCCGCCGTCCACCGAGCAACCGAGCGACGCTCCGGCGTGGCTTCCCGATCTTCCCGGCCCTGTTGCTCGCGCCGAGGACCAGCCGGTCGAGAGCACGGCCCAGTCGTTCGACCTGGGGCCGAGTTACGAGGAAAGCAAGCAGCAAGAAGAACAAATGCTGAAACAGCAGGATGAGGCGATCCTGCGGCAGGTCTTCGAGGAGAACCTCCTCCTGCGGGCGGAGATCGACAAGCTGGACGTTGTCGCGATCGCGACGCAGGACGTTGCCCGGGCGGACGGCCTGGACGTGGCCTCGACGGACGAGAAGCTCGACGTGGCGGCGCCCGAGAAACCGCTCGACGTCGCACCCGAGAAGGTAGACGTTGCCGCCTGACGAACGCGAACGGGGGGCGGCCATCTCGGCCCCGAACCGCCCACTCGAGTACGGCTGAAGGGGAACAGCGGAACGAGGGCCCAAGATATCCAAGGGGGAGGGACAGATGGATAAGGGGATGGTGTACATCGGGATGGACCTGGGGACGTTCAAGACGTCCGTGGCGTCCTCCAACGGAACGCGCGACGTCATTTACAGCGCCGTGGGCTGGCCCAAGGACCACGTGGCCCGCATGATGCTGGGGCGCGACGTCGTCTTCGGCAACGACGTGGTCGAGCAGCGCATGGCCCTGAACGTCGTTCGCCCGTTTCAAAAGGGCGTGCTGAAGTTCACCAACAGCGCCGACACCAACATGGCCCCCGACGAGATCGAGCGACACAAGGAGGCGGCCAAGCTGCTCGTCGAGCACGCCGTCGCTCGCACGCGGCCCCCGAAGGGCGTTCCCGTCTACGGGGTCATCGGCGCGCCGGCGCGGGCCAGCGTGCTGGCGCGGAAGATCGTGCTCGAGGCGGCCAAGGGCGCCTTCGACGCCGCCATGATCGTTTCGGAGCCCTTCCTGATCGCCTACGGGATGAACCGCCTCCACGACACCCTGGTGATCGACATCGGCGCCGGGACGATCGACCTCTGCCCCGTCTACGGGGCGTTTCCCAAGGAGGAGGACCAGGTCACCCTGCCCATCGGCGGCGATTTCATCGACGAGCACTTCTACAACAACCTCCGGAAGAAGCACCCGGAGGCCCAGTTGTCGATGAACATGGCGCGGGAGATCAAGGAGAAGTACGGCTTCGTTCACGACGTCAACGAGAAGGCGGTGGTGACGCTCCCCGTCAACGGCACGCCGACGGCGTTCGACGTCACCGAGCTGTTGAAGAACGCCTGCAAGATGCTCGTCGCCCCCATCGTGCAGGGCCTGCGGGAGTTGATCGGCCGCTTCGACCCCGAGTTCCAGCAGCGCATGCTCAACAACATCGTGCTGGGCGGCGGCGGGAGCCAGCTCAAGGGCCTCGACCGGATCATCGAAGAGGGCCTCAAGGAGTACGGCGGGGGCAAGGTCAAGCGGGCCAACGACCCCGTGTATGCCGGCGCGGTCGGCGCGCTCAAGCTGTCCATGTGCATGCCCCGCGACTGCTGGGCCCCCCTCATGACCGTCCCGCTCGCGGAGCCAATCCGCAGGGCCGCCTGAAGAAAAGGGGCCCCGCCACAGTTGCTGAAGAACGGAACGCCACGGAGGGCGTTCCCTACAGCGAAACCCTGTAGGGAACGCCCTCCGTGGCGTTCCGTGCCGCTGCCTCCTTTCAGCTCATTCGTGCAGCCCATACTGCCGGACCTTGTCGAAGAGCTGGCGACGGCTGATCCCGAGCACGCGCGCCGCCTGCGTGCGGTTCCACTTCTCCTGCTCCAGCGCCTGGCGGATCACCCGCCTCTCCGTCTCGGCGAGGGCGTCGTGCAACAGGAGCGAGCCGGGGGCGGCCAACGTCGCGCCCGGCCGCGCGGGCGCTTCGAGGTCGGCGGCCCCGATCGCGCCGCCGCGCGCCCGGATCGTCGCCCCCGCCAGCACGTTCTGGAGCTCGCGCACGTTGCCCGGCCACGCCCGCTCGCCCAGCGCCGCCAGGGCCTCGGGCGCCAGGGCCAGGCGCGGCCACTGATACTTCCGCCCCAGCCGGCGCACCACGTGTTCCGCCAGAAGCGGGACGTCCTCGCGCCGTTCGCGCAGGGGCGGCATCTCCACCGCCACCACGTTGAGCCGGTAGTACAGGTCCTCGCGGAACTTGCCGGACGCCATGCGGCCCTTCAGGTCGCTGTTGGTGGCAGCGATCACGCGGACGTCGGCCCGCAGCGTCTGCTCGCCGCCGACGCGCTCGAACGTCCCCATCTGGACCGCCCGCAGCAGCTTGGCCTGCAAGTCCACGTCCAGTTCGCTCACCTCGTCGAGGAACAGCGTGCCCCGGTCGGCCTGCTCGAACCGGCCCCGCCGCTGCGCCACCGCCCCCGTGAAGGCCCCGCGCTCGTGGCCGAACAGTTCGCTCTCCAGAAGCCCCGCGCTCAGGGCGGCGCAGTTGACTTTCACGAACGGCCCGCCGGAGCGCTCCGAGTAGCGGTGAGTGGCCCCCGCCCCACCGGCAACCGCACGCGGAAGGTGGCCCCGCGCCCGTCGCCCGAAACCAGTTCGATCGTTCCGCCGTGCTGCTCGACGATCTCGCGCCACAGCGCCAGGCCCAATCCGGTCCCGTCCGGGCGGGTGCTTTGGAACGGCTCGAACAGGTGGGCCCGGTCCTGCGGGGCCACGCCGGGGCCGGTGTCGCTCGCCGTCAGTTCCACCCATCCTGGCAGGGCCCTCGTGCTCCAGGTCAGGGACCGATGCCCGCCATCCCGAAAAGGTACGCCCCGTACAGTCCGATCCGGTTGCGCCAGTCCATGAAACGGGCCCTCAGTAGGGGACGAACTGTAGCCAGGCGACGCCCAGGGCCAGAGTCAACAGGGTGAGCGGTACTCCGACCTTGCAGTACTCCCAGAAGGAGATGTTCACCCCCTCGCGGCGGGCGTTCTCCACAACGATCAGGTTGGCGACCGAGCCCAGCACCGTCAGGTTCCCGGCGAAGGTGCTCGACATGGCCAGCGCCAGCCAGGCCGTCTCTCGCGTTATACTTCACGCGGCGATGAGTGACACATTCTCAAAGGTCTGGAAGTTGTGGGTGAGAAGGGTGTCCATAGCGGCCTTGTGCTTGGAAGGGAGATCGTTGAGGCACTGCTGGATAGCGGTGTGGAATTTGTCGTAGTTG
>JBBSEZ010000620.1:0-4678 GCA_038239195.1 Gemmatales bacterium | reverse complement strand
GCGGCGCTGGTGCGGGTGGCGTGTTTAAAGGGGGCGCCAGGCTTAACCCCCACCCCCCCCCCCCCTCTCCCCGACGCGCTGAGGGGGGGCCGGACGGTCTGGCCCCCCCGCTCCCGTTCTGGGAGAGGAGGTTGGGGGGTGAGGGGGGCCCTCCTCGTGCTCCTCGCGATCTGGCTCGCCATCAAGCTGACGTTCGCCCTCCACGTCGTCCCCGAACGCGCCCACGAGCGCCAGCCCCAGGCCATCGGCGAACAGCTCGCCGCCCTGGTCCCACCCGATCAAACGCTCTACCTGTTTCGCCTCAAGGACGCGGGCATCCTGTTCTACTTCGGCCGGCCGACGCAGCGCCTCGCCGGCCCGGAGGCCTTGCCGGTCCGGCCCCTCTACTGTTTGCTGGTGAAGGCGGAGTGGGACGACTGGCCGAGAGGGCGCCGCGCCGAGGTGGTGGCTCATCTGTTCGACGAGCAGAAGGCCCCGCTCGTCCTCGTGAAGGCCGCCGAACGCCGGGAGAGCTCCCCATGACCGAGACCGACTGGCTCACCTGGCCCGAGCCGCACCGCATCCTCCAGTTCCTCCTCGACCTCCACGGCAAGCCCGACCCTCGCAGGTTGCGCCTGTTCGCCTGCGCCTGCGTACGCCGCGCCTGGCCGCTCCTCGCGGATCGCCGAAGTCGCGAAATCGTCCCCCTCGCCGAGCGCTACGCCGAGGGCTTGACGGACCGGCGCCAGTTGAGCGCGGCGCTGCGCGTGGCCCAGGAACAGGAGCGCATCGCCTACACGGCCTGGCGCCGATTGCCCTGGCGCAGCCATTCGCACCGGGAGCAAGCGGTGCGCCTGGCTCAGGCCATCAGCGCGACCGTCCTGCCGGAGGCGATCAACGCCGCCTGGGAAGCCGCCGACGCCGTCGCGGCCGCCCTCCAGGGCAACGAGCACTCCGCCCAGAGCGCGCTCCTGCGCGAGATCTTCGGCAATCCGCTGCGGCCGCCGGCGCCGACCTCGTGGGCACGCTGGGGAGAGGGAACGCTCCTCCGTCTGGCGCAGACCATCTACGAGGAGCAGCGCTGGGCGGAGTTGCAGGTGTTGGCGGACGCCCTCGAGGACGCGGGCTGCGACGATCCCGCGGTCCTCGAGCATTGCCGGGGCCCCGGCGAGCACGTGCGCGGGTGCTGGGTACTGGATTGGGTGCTGGGACAATGAGTGCGCCTCCGGGTAATCGGCTCGCCGGCCTCCTCCTCGGCACCGCCGTCGGCGACGCCCTCGGCCTGCCGCGCGAGAACCTCTCGCGCCGCCGCGCCGCTCGCCTCTTCGGGCCCCCCTCCCCTGCGCCATCGCTTCGTCCTTGGCCACGGCATGACCAGCGACGACACCGAACACACGTGCCTCGTGGCGCAAGCGCTCCTGCGCCAGCCGGGCTCCCCCGAGCGCTTCGCGCGGTCGCTGGGCTGGGGGATGCGCTGGTGGCTGCTGGGCGCCCCGCTGGGCCTGGGCCGGGCCACCCTGACGGCCGGGCTGAAGCTCTGGCTCGGCTTCCCGCCCCAGCGGAGCGGTACGCACTCTGCCGGCAACGGCCCCGCGATGCGCTCGGCGCTTCTGGGCGCCTGCCTGGGTCACGACCTCTCGCGCCTGAAGGCGTACGTCCGCGCCTCGACGCGCCTTACGCACACCGACGAGCGCGCCGAGCGCGGCGCCCTGCTCGTCGCCCTCGCCGCCCATCAGGGCGCCACGCACGGGCCGGCGGGCGCGGCATCGTTCCTGCCGTGGGCGCGCTCTGCGTTGCCCGACCTCGATGACGAGTTGGCGAGAGCGCTCGATCGGATGGAGGAGCACCTGGCACGTTCGGCCCCCGTCGCGGAGCTCGCCACCTCGCTGGGCCAGCAGCGCGGCGTGAGCGGCTACGTCTACCACACGGTCCCGGTCGCGCTGTACGCCTGGCTGCGCTGGCCCGGCGACTTCCGCCGTGCCGTCGAAGACGTCGTCGCCCTGGGCGGCGACGCCGACACGACGGGCGCCATCGCCGGCGCCGTGGCCGGCGCAAGCGTGGGCGAGAGAGGCGTCCCCGCGGAGTGGATCGGCGGGCTGCTCGAATGGCCGCGCTCGGTGCGCTGGATGCGCAGGCTGGCGGAGCGGCTGGCGCGGCAATTCCCCGGGACAGGAGAAGGGGAGAAAGCGGGCCCGGAAGCGCTGTTCTGGCCGGGGCTGCTGCCGCGCAACGCCCTCTTCGCGATGCTGGTGCTGGCGCACGTGCTGCGGCGCGGGCTCCCGCCGTATTGATCGGGGAGGCGAAGTCGCCAAGCCGCAAGCGGCACACTGGGGGGCCCGCCGCTTGCGGCTTGGCGTTCGGCGCCTCAGGTGTTGACGCCGCCCTTTCGCCCCCCTACTGTTCACGGGCGAAAGGAGCCTCACCATGATCGCGCGCATCCTGTTCCCGCTCGCCGCCCTCGCCTTCCTCTGGCCCGCGCCGGCCCGCGCCGACGAGCGCCCGGCGCCGAAGGCCCGCAACGTCATCGTCGTGCTCACCGACGACCTCGGCTACGCCGACTTCGGCTGCTACGGCAGCAAGGACGTCCGCACCCCGCACGTCGATCGCCTCGCCAAAGAAGGCACGCGCCTGACCGACTTCTACTCCAACGGCCCCGTCTGCACTCCCACGCGCGCCGCCCTGATGACCGGCCGCTGGCAGCAGCGCGTCGGGCTGGAGTGGGCCATCTACCCAGGCCAGAAGGCGCCCGGCCTCCCCACCGCCGAAATCGCCCTTCCGCGGATGCTCAAGAACGCTGGCTACAAGACCGGCATGGTCGGCAAATGGCACCTCGGCTACAAGAAGGAGTTCGGCCCCAACGCCCACGGCTTCGACTCCTTCTACGGTCTCCTGGCGGGCAACGTCGACCACTACAGCCACAAGGAGATCAACGGCGAGCTCGACTGGTACGACGACGTCAAACCGCTCGTCGAGAAGGGCTACTCCACCGACCTGCTCACCGCCCGGGCCGTGCGCTTCATCAACGCCAACGCCCGCGAACCGTTCTTCCTCTACGTCGCCTACAACGCCGGCCACTGGCCCTTCCAGGCGCCCGACCGACCCGCCGACGTGCGCACCCGCGCCACATGGTTCGCCGGCACCCGCAAGGACTACGCTGCCATGGTCGAGCGCATCGACGCGGGCGTCGGGCAAATTCGGGCGGCCCTCGACCGGCACGGGCTGGCGAACGACACGGTGATCGTCTTCACCAACGACAACGGCGGGGAGCGCCTCAGCGACAACCGCCCGTTCTTCCACCGCAAGGCGACGCTGTGGGAGGGCGGCATTCGCGTGCCCTGCATCCTGCGCTGGCCGGGGCAGGTCCCGGCCAACAAGGTCAGCCCCGTCCCCGCCCTCACGATGGACCTGACCGCCACCGTGCTCGCCGCCTGTGGGGCCGCCCCGCCGAGGGGGCGCAAGCTCGACGGCATCAACCTGTTGCCGATCTTCAAAGGCGCAAAAGCGGCCGAGCGGGCGTTCTTCTGGCGCATCGACCGACCCGACCGCAAGCAGAAGGCGGTGCGGCAGGGGCCGTGGAAGTTTCTGCGCGACGGGGGGATCGAGCTGCTCTACGACCTGTCGCGCGATCCGGGCGAGCGCACCGACGTGGCCCACCTCCACCCGGAGAAGGTGGAGGAGTTGCGGAAGAAACTGGCGGCGTGGGAGAAGGAGATGGCAGCGGAGAAGCCGATGTTCCTGGTGAAGTGAGGCGCGAGCCCGAGGCCGGCCCCGTGGGTCTGGGAGGTGCCCCCCCACGGAGACGCGCATGACCGAAGGCGAGTGGCTGAGCGGCACCAACCCGGACCTGATGCTGCGCTTTCTGGAGGGCAAGGCGAGCGCGCGGAAAGTGAGGCTTTTCGCGTGCGCGTGTTGCCGCGCCATCGCCCCGCTCATCGCGGGCGATCCCGCCTGGCGGGCCGTCGCCGTCGCCGAGCGCTTTGCCGACGGCGAGGCCAACGCGGGCGAGCTCCACCGCGCGCTGCGGACCTCCACCTCCACCGTGGCCACGGCCTCCGTCCTGGCCGATCCACTGGAGGCGGCCCGCGAAACGGGCCGCCGCGCCCTCGGGCGCGTTCTCCAGGAGCGAGAGACGCAGCTCGCCGTCCACCTCGAAGAAATCGCGGGCCAGGGGGACCGGAGCGCGTTCTGGGTCGCGCGGGCCACGCCGGTCGGCCCCGCCGCGGTCCGCGCCGTTGGCCGGTTCTATGCGCGCAACGCGCAACAGCAGCAGGCCGAACTGAGCACGGCTGTCCGCAACCGCGCGCATGCCGAGGCCAATCGGCGCCAGGCCAACCTGCTGCGCGAATTGTTCGGCAACCCGTTCCGCCGGCTCGCGTTCGATCCGATTCGCCTGGGCCTCAGCGCCCGGCAAGTGCGCGAGCTGGCCGGTGCCATCTACGCCGACCACAGTTTCGCCGACCTGCCCGTGCTGGCCGACGCGATGGAAGAGGTTGGGTGCGACCACGCCGAACTGTTGGGACACTTCCGCCAACCGGGCGAACACGCGCGCGGCTGCTGGGCGTTGGACGTGGTTCTCGGCAAGGGCTGAGCGCGTGGGAAAGACCCGTGGGCGAGCGGCGCGGCGTGAGCCCGCCGGTGCGCCGTCCCGCACCGGCGGGGGCGCCCCCCGCAAGCTGACGCCCCCCCACCCAAAAACCAT
>JBBSEZ010000619.1:0-4681 GCA_038239195.1 Gemmatales bacterium | reverse complement strand
GCCCGTTACCCTAATGCCCCGCCGGTGGGGCAACCGGGCGCCCCCCCGCGCCACCGGGGTTTTGCTCCGCCCGGGCTGGCGCGTCGGGCTGCCAGCCTGGCGGACATTCGATACGAACGTCTCGTCCCGCGGGAGGGCGAGCTCATTCCCTCGCGAAAGGAAGCCCCATGCGACCTCTGGCCGTCTGTTCGGTCCTGCTCGTCCCCGCCCTCTTTCTCGCGGCCGAAACGCCGAAGGAAAAGTGGCAGAAGGTCGCCCCCAAGGGCTCCGGGGCCGAGGTGCTGTTCCCGGGCAAGGTCGCGGAGCAGGCGATCAAGGGAGGACAGCAATACTCCGTGCTCCTGCCCGGCAAGGGCACCTACGCCATGAACTACGCCGACCTGGGGGCCGAGGTCGGCTTCCTTGGGGGGGAAGCCGCCAAGAAGATCCTGGGCGCCATCGCGGAGAACGCGGGCAAGACGAACAAGCTCCTCGCGCAGCGCGACCTCCGCCTGGGCAAGTTCCCCGGCCGGTTCGTCGAGACGGAAGCGCCCGATGGGACCATCACCCGCCTCCACGTCTACCTGACCTCCCGCCGCGTCCACACCATCCTGGTCGCTGGGACGAAGGCCTTCGTGGACGGGGACGACGCCAAGAAGTTCCTGGCCTCCTTCAAACTGACCGAGCCCCCGGCCGTCGCCGTGGCGGAGAAGCGCGTGCTGAGCGGGAGCCGCGCGCAGGCGACGTTCCCCGGCAGCCCCAAGGAAAAAGTGACGCGAAGCGGGCGAGACCTGAGCTTCGGCACGGCAAGCTCCTACTTTAGCCTGAGCTACGACCTGCACGACAAGGAGATCGACGTGGCCGACGCGGCCGTCGTCAAGGTCTTGGGCGATGCGTTCCGCGTGGGCCTGGTGAAGGGGGCCAAGGGCAAACTTCTCGCGAACAAGGCCATCAAGATCGGCAAATATCCCGGCTGGGACGTCGAAATCGAGGCCCCCGGAGCGAGCATCTACCGCGTCCGCATCTGCCTGACTCCCCGGCGCAGGTACACGGTCATGGTGTTCGGCCCCCGTGAGGTCGTGGACAGCACCGGCAAGAAGTTCTTCGACTCCTTCCAGTTGCTCGACGAGGCGGCGTGGCAGCGCGCGGCCCTCGCGAGCGGGGGCGCTTCCGCCCTCTTCCCAGCAAGGCCCGACGGCAAGACCACCAAGAAGGGCGCGGAGCTCGAGTTCATGCTCTCCTCCAGCATCGGCTACGCGCTCGAATACGAGAAACTGCCCAGGGCCCTCGACGTCGGCGACGCCGCCGCCGTCAAGAAGGCATTCGACGACGACCTCGCCGAGTTCCTGAAGGGCGCCAAGGGCAAGGCGATCGAGAACAAGTCCGTCAAGCTGGGTAAGTTCCCCGGTCGCGTGGTCCTGCTCGAGGCGCCCGGCCTGGGCACGATGCGCGGCCACGTCCGGCTGACGCCGAATGGGTTCTATCGCATCATGGTCATCGGGCCCCGGGCCGTCGTCGATGGCGCGGACGCGAAAAAATTCCTCGAGTCGTTCCGCCCCGAGGAAAACCAACCTCTGAAAAAAGAACGCTAAGCCGCAAGCGGCGGACCTCCCGGGCCCTTATTCTCCTGAGCATGAAGGACCACCCATGCGATTGCTCTGTTGCTGTCTGGCGCTGACCGCCCTGGCCTCGCTGGGCGGGGCGGAGGAGCCAAAGGTCGAGTGGCACAAGTATGCGCCCAAGGGGGCCCGGGCCGAGGTGCAGTTCCCCGGTAAGGCGGTGGAAAAGAACACCAAGTACGGCAGCAACCTCGTGCTGACCGCGCCGGGCGACCGGTCGGCCTACCTGCTGAGCTACAAGGACTTCACCAACGAGCTCGACCTGGCCGACAAGGCCCTGGTGAAAAAGGTCCTCGACAACTCCCGCGAGGGGTCCAGCCGCAAGCTCCGCGGCAAGCTCCTCCGCGAGAAGGACGTCGCGCTGGGCAAGGCCATCGGGCGAGAGTTCGACCTCGCCGCCCCCGGCCTGGGCATCTACCGCTCCCGCGTCTACCTGACCCCCAAGCGGGTGGTTCAGGTGACGGTCGTCGGCCCCAAGGAGCTCGTCGAGAGCGAGACCGCGACGAAGTTTCTCGGCTCGCTCAAGCTGCTGGACTGAACTGAACGGGCCGTTGCGCCCCCTGGCCCGAGCGCCTGGCGCGCCGTAGTGTGATCGGTGCCCGGCAGAAGCGGGGGCTTTTCTATCTCCGGTGTCGCTGGCCTTGTCTCCTGGGAGCCAAGGGAGCGAGCCCTGGTTCGTGGATGGGGAGAGTGAGATGAAGAAGGCCGTTGGAGCGGCTTGCCTGGTTGCGTTGCTTCTGGTCGGCGGCGCTGGGGCAGCGGACGTCAAGGATTTCGATGCCAACATCGAGGCGTTCATCAAGGCGCTCAACAAGACCGGCGACTTGCTGGCCACCGTCAAAGACAAGGCTTCCGCCGACAAGGCGAAGCCCGAATTGAAAAAGGCGGCGGCCGAGATGAAGAAGCTCAAGGCGGAGTCCGACAAGCTCGGCAAGCCGACCGATGAGCAGGCCGCCGAACTGACGAAGAAGCACAAGAAGGGCGTCGAGACGGCCGCCGTCAAGCTGACGACCGAGCTCATTCGCCTGTCCCGAGCGGAGTACGCCAAGGACGTCCTCAAGGAATTCAAGCAGGCCGAGGGCAAGACGGAAGACGCGAAGAAAGACTAGCCCCCAGGCCTCTTTCCTCCCGACCGCGGCCGGGCCCTCTGGTGCCCCGGCCTCGGTCGTTCGTTTCGCCGGTTCAGTCCGCCTGCTCGATCAGGTCGAGCAGTTCCAGTTCCATCTCGCAGGTGCGCCGGCCGAGGCTCGCCAGTTCGACGCTCACCGCCTGGCCCGACAGGTGGCGGTTGGCCTGGGCGACGCAGCCGACCGCCCAGCGCAGGTTGCCCATCACTTCCCAGTACCGCAGCGCTCTCTCCTCGATGGCCCGGCCGCTGAGGCGCTCGTAGGCTTCGAGAAAGTCATCGACCGGCCCGACACCGCCCAGGCGCAGGTGGTCTTGCCCAAAGCGCCAGGAGCGCACGCACGGCCAGGCCAGGTCCTCCTCCGGGGCCCCGACGTGGGCAAACTCCCAATCGAAGACGCCGACCAATCCCTCCGGCCCGACCATCAGGTTGCCGACGCGGAAATCGCCGTGGACGAGCACGGGAGAAGAGCAGGGCAGGGCGTTGTGCCGCAGCCAGCGCAGGGCCAGTTCGAGAGCGGGGTGCGGCTCGCCGAGCCCTGCGAGCTGGCGGGCGGAGCGCTCCACGGCGGTCAGGGCCGGAGATAGGCCGGGGAGCGGGCGCGGCAGGAAGTCGAGCCCGTCCAGAGGCAGGGCGTGGACGAGGGCGAGTTGTTCGCCCATCTGGCACGGCAGGGCCTGGCGGGCGCCGGCCAGGGCTGGCTCGCGCACCACGCGCCGGCCGACCGACTCGCCGTCGAGCCGATCCATCAGGAAGAAGGGCGCTCCCAGCACCGCGGGGCCCGTACACAGCCAGCGCGGGCGCGGGGCCCGAACGCCGCCGGCGTGCGCGGCGGCGAGGACGCGAAACTCCTGTTCGCGGCTCAGGGCCTGCTCGTCGATCTCCCCGCCGAGGTCGCGGCGCAACACGAGCGCCTGCGGCTGACCGGAGACGAGGGCGTCGATGGCCCAGGTATCGCGGCTGGCGCCTCCCGTGAGGGCGCGGGCCGCGACGACGGAGACGACCTTGCCCGTCTGGGCGGCGAGAAATGGCCCCAGGCGAGCGGCAAGTTCGGTGGGGAGAAGCATGGTGTGGCGCTGGCTCGGGAGTTGCGTTCGCACGGCCCTCCGGTAGCATAGGCGAAGGCCCTCGGCAGGGACAGGACGCCTGCGCTCCTGCCTGTCGTTTCCCGGACTGCGAGGCCAGCATGTCGAGCCCCTCAGCGCCCTGGTCGCCCGCGCCGCGCCGCCGCATCTACCTGATGCGCCACGGCGAGGTCGATTACTTCGACGAACAGGGTCGGCCTTACCGCCCCGAACTGGTGCCGCTCAACGCGGAAGGCCGGCGCCAGGCCAAGGCGGCCGCCGCCGTCCTCGCCCCGATCCCGTTCGACCGCGTGCTGTGTTCGGGGCTGAACCGTGCGCTGGAAACCGCCAACCTGGCCCTGGGCGAGCGCGCCTTGCCCATCGAGCAGGAACCGCGGCTGCGCGAGATCGAGATCGGCCGCTTCGGAGACTGGTCGGCCGCCTCGCCGGCCCAGGTCGAGGCCGCCATCCTCGGCGCGTTCCTGGGCGTGCAGCCGAGCGCCCGCTTCCTCGGCGGCGAGACGTTCGGTGCCCTGGAAGAGCGCGTGGGCGCTGCCTGGCGCGAGTTGCTCGCGCAGCGCGACTGGCGGCAGGTGCTGATCGTGGCGCACGGCGTGGTCAACCGCCTGCTCCTGTGCGGGGCGCTGGGCACCGGCCTGGGCGGGCTGAACGCGCTGGAGCAGGACGCCGGGTGCATCAACCTGCTCGAGGTGGACGAGGGGGGGAGGTGCCTCATCCGACTCGTGAACTTCACTCCGCTCGAGCCGGCCAAGCACGGGCTCGAACTGAGCACGCTCGAAGGGCTGTATCGCCAGTATCGGGCCGGCCGCGGGTAATGCGGTCGTTTAGCGACGCTTCGCGGAAGCGTCTTCCCGCACGCTTCCGCGGAGCGT
>JBBSEZ010000618.1:0-4698 GCA_038239195.1 Gemmatales bacterium | reverse complement strand
CGTGGGCCTCGAAGACTCGGCCCACCCTACACGGTTACAAGGTGGCTTGCCCTGCCCCCGAAATCTTTCCGCCCCTGCCCTTTTGGGGGTTATCGTCACGGGCCCGAGGTGCTACCCTAACAACATACACCCACCGCGATGCACGCCGAGACGACCATGAATTACTCCCGCGTTTTTCTCGATGCCATCGGCTATGAACTGCCTCCAGTCGTCGTCACCTCGCACGAACTGGAGGCTCGCCTCGCTCCCCTGTACGAGTCCCTGCGCATGCCCGAGGGCCAGCTCGAAGCGCTGACCGGGATCTCCGAACGCCGTTGGTGGGAGCCGGGCTTCTCGGTGGCCCGGGGCGCCACCCAGGCCGCGCGCAAGGCGCTCACCGCGTCCAACGTGCTGGCCGAAGAGATTCAAGTGCTCATCTACGCCGCCGTCTGCCGCGAGCAGTTCGAGCCGGCGACGGCCTGCCAGGTCGCCGCCGACCTCGGCATCAGTCCCGACGCCTTCGTCTACGACATCAGCAACGCCTGCCTGGGCGTGCTCAACGGCATCGTGGACATAGCCAACCGCATCGAACTGGGGCAGGTCCGCGCCGGACTGGTCGTCTCCTGCGAATCGTCGCGCGAGATCAACGACGCCATGATCGAGAAGCTGCTCCAGGAGCGGAGCATGGATTCCTACAAGACCTCGCTCGCCACCCTCACCGGCGGGTCCGGCGCCGTCGCCGTGCTGGTCACCGATGGCTCGTTCAACCGCGACCGTCGCCGCCGCCTGCTGGGCGGGATGACCCAGGCGGCGCCGCAGCACCACGGTTTGTGTCGCTGGGGCCTATCCACTGCCAGCGCCCTGGCCGACCGCCTCGCCAGCCAGCTCGGCGTGGGCGTGATCCAGGCCGCCCGCCAGTTCATGTCCACCGACTCCGTCGGCGTCCTCAAGTTTGGCGTGGACCTCGGGCTGAAGACCTGGAAGGGCTTCCTCGGCCGCATCGGCTGGGCCGCCGACACCATCGACAAGATCATCACCCATCAGGTCGGCGGGCCGCACCGCGACACCATCCTCAACGCCCTGGGCATCTCGCGCGACAAGGAATACTCCACCTACCCCTTCCTCGGCAACATCGGCACCGTGTCGCTCCCGCTGACCGCGGCCCTCGCCGAGGAGCGCGAGTTTTTGAAGCGCGGCGACCGCGTCGGCTTCCTCGGCATCGGCAGCGGGCTGAACTGCCTGATGCTCGGCGTCGAATGGTGACTTCGGGTGACTTCGGGTGACAAGGTGACAGGGTGACAAGGTGAGCACGGCAGATTCAGTGCGGGCGGGCGAGGACAACAAAGCTCCCCTGTCACCCCCTCACCTTGTCACCCCCTCACCTTGTCACCTTGTCGTGCGCGGGGGCTTGCGCTACCACTACCTCGACGAGGGGCAAGGCGAGCCCGTCGTCATGGTCCACGGCAACCCCACCTGGTCGTTCTACTTCCGCGACCTGGTGAAGGGACTGCACGGCAACCACCGCATCGTCGTGCCCGATCACGTGGGCTGCGGGCTGTCCGACAAGCCCGGCGATGACCGCTACGAATACACCCTGGAGCGGCGCGTCGAGGACCTCGAAGCGCTGCTCGAACACCTGGGGCTGCGCGACAACCTGACGCTTGTCCTGCACGATTGGGGCGGGATGATCGGCATGGCCTACGCCCACCGCCACCCGGAGCGCGTCAAGCGGTTGGTGGTCCTCAACACGGCGGCGTTCCTGCTGCCGCCCGGCAAGAAACTGCCGTGGTCGCTGCGGCTGTGCCGAGCCCCGCTTCTGGGGCCCTTGCTGGTGCGCGGCCTCAACGCCTTCAGCCGGGGGACCGTCAACTGGGGCACGGTCCGGCGCCTGCCGCCCGAGGTGAGGGCAGCCTACCTGGCGCCGTACGACACCTGGGCCCATCGCATCGCCGTTTGCCGCTTCGTGCAGGACATCCCCCTCCGGCCGGGCGATCGCGCCTACGCCCTCGTCAAGGCGGTGCAGGACGGGCTGGAGCGCTTCCGGCCGATACCGCTGTTGATCTGCTGGGGCGAACGCGACTTCGTCTTCGACGGTGACTTTTTGGCCGAGTGGCGCCGCCGCTTCCCCGAGGCCGAGGCCCACGCCTTCCCTCACGCGGGGCACCTCGTGCTGGAGGACGCCGGCGCCGAGGTGCTCGCCCTCGTGCGCGACTTCCTGCAACGTCATCCCCTCCCCACGCCATGATCGCCGCGCCGCCGGTCAACATCGCCTCCGCCCTGCCCGCTCTGGCGCGGGAACGCCCGCACGCGCTCGCCATCGTCGAGCCTCACGGCGACTTCCGCGCCGGGCGCGTCCCCTACCGCCACCTCACCTTCCGAGAGCTCGACGCCGAGAGCGACCGTTTGGCTCGCGGACTGGAAAAGATAGGCATCGGCCGCGGCGTGCGCGCGGCGCTGATGGTCCCGCCGCGGCTCGAGTTCTACGCGCTGACGTTCGCCCTGTTCAAGGTCGGCGCGGTCGTCGTGCTCATCGACCCCGGCATGGGCGTGAAGAACCTCGGCACCTGCCTGGGCGAGGCCGAGCCTGCCGCGTTCATCGGCGTCCCCAAGGCCCACCTCGCCCGCGTGCTGTTGCGCTGGGCGAAGGGAAGCGTTCGCGCCCGCGTCACCGTCGGCCGGCGGTTCCTGTGGGGCGGCTACACGCTGGAGCAGGTGCGAGCCCTCGGAGGCGACGGGCCCCCGATGCTGGCGGGGACCGCTGCGGACGAGACGGCGGCGATCCTGTTCACCAGCGGGAGCACGGGCGTCGCCAAGGGCGTCGTCTACACGCACCGCATCTTCACGGCCCAGGTCGAGATGCTGCGGGCGCTCTACGACATCCGCCCCGGCGAGGTCGATCTGCCCACGTTCCCTCTTTTCGGGTTGTTCGGGCCGGCGCTGGGCATGACAGGCATCCTCCCCGAGATGGACGCCACGCGCCCCGCCCTCGTCGATCCACTCAAGATTTTGGGCGCCGTGAAGCACTTCGGCGTCACCAACCTCTTCGGCTCGCCCGCCCTCATCCGGCGCGTCGGAGCTTACGGAGCGGAGAAGGGCGTGAAACTGCCGACCCTGCGCCGCGTCATCTCCGCGGGGGCGCCGGTGCCGGCATCGGCCATCGCGCGCTTCGTGGAGATGCTTCCCCCGGGAACGCAGGTCCACACGCCCTACGGCGCCACCGAGTCGCTCCCCGTGGCCTCGATCGGGAGCGAGGAGATATTGGGCGAAACGGCCGCGCTCACGCCCGAAGGCGCCGGCACGTGCGTCGGCCGCCCCGTGGAAGGGATGGTCGTCAAGATCGTGCGCATCTCCGACGAGCCGATCCCCACGTGGGACGATGGCCTCGAATCAGCCCCCGGCGAGATCGGCGAAATCGTCGTGCGCGGGCCGGTGGTCACGCGATCCTACCACGGCCGCCCCGAGGCGACCGCGCTGGCGAAGATCGCCGATCCGCGCGATGGCGGTTTCTATCATCGCATGGGCGACGTCGGGTATCTGGACGCGAAAGGCCGCGTGTGGTTCTGCGGCCGCAAGTCGCAGCGCGTGGTGACGCCGCAGGGAACGCTGTTCACCATCCCTTGCGAGGGCGTGTTCAACGCCCACCCCGCCGTGCGCCGGACGGCCCTGGTGGGCGTGACGCGGGGGGGCGCGATCGAGCCGGTGCTGTGCGTGGAGCGCGAGGCGGGGCGGCCGGAGACGGACGAGGCGGTGCGGCAGGAGTTGCTGGCGCTGGGGGCGAAATGGCCTCACACGAAGGCGATCCGGCACGTCCTGTTTCACCCGAGCTTCCCAGTGGACGTCCGGCACAACGCGAAGATATTCCGCGAGAAGCTGGCGCCGTGGGCGGCGGCGCGGCTGGGGTGAGGGGAGCGCGACGAATTGGTGTCTGTCCACTGCCCTGGTATACTGCCGAGTGCGGGTGGAGTTTCGGGGCGGCATCGTTCTCCGATCGCACCTCGGCAGCGGGGGAAGCAATGGCGTTCCGCGACTTCTCCTTTCCGCAGGTTCAGCACGACCTGGGGCTCTCGCTCCACGACGCGGACCTATTTGCGTCCACCGAACCGTTTCCGGTTCGGGAAGACTTTCTCGCCTTCCTCCGCGACGGCGTCGCCCTGGCCGTGGCCAACAGCACGGAGAAGGCCAAGTCCGAGTTCATCATCGCGCCCGTCCTGCTTGAACTGCGCCGGTCGCTCGGCTCGACGTTTTCGCTGTTCTCGGGGCTGGAGTGGGAGGTCGATTCCAGCCGCGGGCTCAACGGCTACTGCGACTTCATCCTGACCAGGGGGGAGAGCCAGTACGTTCTGGGCGCCCCTTTCGTCGCCATCGCCGAGGCGAAGAACGACGTCATCCGGAGCGGCCTGGGCCAGTGTATCGCCGCGATGTATGCGGCGAACCTGTGCAACCAGCAGGCGAAGGCGGACGTCGCCACCGTGCATGGGGTGGTGAGTACGGGCAGCGCCTGGAAGTTCTTGCGCCTCCGGGGGACGGAGGTCACGATCGACGTGCCGGAACATTACATCGACAACTTGCCGAAGATCATGGGGATCTTGAAGCAGATCGTGGAAGGGGCTACGGAGCAGAGCGCGTGAAGGCGGACCGCGAAACGACAATCAACAAGGGGCGCCCCCACCTGGATCGGGCGCCCCCTCGTGCGTGTCGGTTCGCGTTTGCCACCACCAT
>JBBSEZ010000617.1:0-4720 GCA_038239195.1 Gemmatales bacterium | reverse complement strand
TAAAGCCGGCGGCTCGCCAAGGTCGGCGCCCTCAACGAGTCGGACAGGGGCGGGCGAGGGCTGGTTCACGTGGGATGGGTGAGGGCGGGCGGGCCGAGTAGAATGTCCTCGCCCCGCGCCCGGGCCTTGCCGCTTCTCGCACACAAGGAGCTCTCATGCGACGATACGCTCTGCCCCTTCTCCTCGTCCTGTTCGCGTCCGCCCCCGCCCGCGCCCAGGCCCCCAAGGTCGTACACGAGACCTGGCACGCCGCCTACTTCGAGGGCGTGCGCGCCGGGCACGTCCACACCCGCGTGGAGCAGTTCGCCCACGACGGCGCGACGTTCTACCGCGCCACGCGCGCCCTACACCTCACCCTGCGGCGCTACAACAGCGTCGTCGCGTTGCGCATCGAGGTGGGCAGCGAGGAGGGCGCCGACGGCAAGGCGACGGCCGTTTCGCTCACGCAGATCACCGACAAGGGCGGCCGCTTCACCACCACCGGCACCGTCGAGGACGGCAAGCTCCGCGTGCGCTCGCCGCGCGACGCGCGCGGCCAGCTCGTCCCCTGGAACGCCGCCGTTCTGGGCACCTACAAGCAGGACCTCCTCTACAAGGAGCGCAAGGTCAAGCCGGGCGACAAGCTGGCGTTCGTCACCTACGAGATGTCGGTCCTCGCGCCCCTGACCATTCGCGCCGTCGTCAAGGAGGCCGAGAAGGTGGACGTCCTCCAGGCGAGCAAGGTGGACGGGAAGGTGACGGTCAAGCGCGTGCCGGTCAAGCTGCTCCGCGTCGAGTCGGTCGCCGACAAGATCACCGTGGGCGAGAACACCATCCGGCTGCCGCGACAGCTCGCCTGGCTGGACAAGGATCGGATGCCGGTGCGCTACCAGTGGGAGTTTCCCGGCCTGGGGCTCATCACGCTCTACGAGACGACGAAGGAGGTGGCCACGCGGCCCGGCCTGGCGCCCGAACAGCTCCCCGACCTGGGGCTCAACTCGATCATCGGCGTGGCCAAGGTCGTCGAGCGCCCCTACGCCACGCGCGGCGCCGTCTACCGCATCACGGTCAAGGACGACGACGAGCCGGGCACGCTGTTCGCGCGCGACGGGCGCCAGGAGGTCAAGAAGCTGAAGAAGAGCACCTTCGAACTGCACGTCAAGGCCGAGGCGGAGAAGACGAAAGCGGGGGCCCCGGGCAAGGAGTTCCTGGAGAGCAGCCATTTCCTGGACTGCGACAACTTTCTCATCAAGGGCTGGGCGAAGAAGCTGGCCAAGGGGGAGGAGGAGGACCTGGCGAAGGCCCGGCGGATGGAGAAATGGGTCCACGACACCATGAAGCCGAGCAACGGCATCGGCCTGGCCACGGCGAGCCAGGTCATGATGGACCGCACCGGCGACTGCCGGCAGCACGCCATGTTGCTGGCCGCCCTGTGCCGCGCTGCCAATGTGCCCGCGCGCACGGCCGTCGGGCTGGTCTACGTCCGCCAGCCAGGGGGCAGGCCGGAGTTGATCTTCCACATGTGGACGGAGGTGTGGAGCGACGGGCGCTGGGTCGGCCTGGACGCGACGCTGGGGCGGGGGGGCATCAGCGCCTGCCACGTGAAGGTGGCGGACAGCAGCTGGCGCGACGTGCGGACGCTCGCCCCGCTGCTGCCGGTGGCGCGGGTCATCGGCAAGGTCCAGGTGGAGGTGGTCGAGACGCGCTGAGGCGTGGAAACCGGCGAAGAATGGTCGAGTCACCTGTTCAAATCAAACCAACCGTCGCGGATGAATTTCTGCGACGGAACTTCTTGTCCGTCCCTCCCTTGCGCCTCGACAACCGAGTCACGTGCTCACGTGCTCCACTGGGGCCCCGCCCCACCTCGGAAGGCTGACCGTGCCCTTGCTCTTGTCTTGTAGTGGATGTCTGTATAGGATAATGCTATCCCAGCGCGCTCTTGCTCCCCACCAACAAGATGTCCACCCTCCCAACCAATCTACCGACCGTGCAGTTGTGCGCGGTCAGTCGCCTGGCGCGGCGCCCCGTGACCTGGCTGTGGCCCTGGCAACTGGGCCTGGGCAAGTTGGCGCTCCTCGACGGCGACCCCGACCAGGGCAAGTCGATGGTCGCGCTGGACCTGTGTGCCCGCCTCAGTACCGGCCGCCCCTTCCCCGACGGCAGCCCCGGCCCGGCCAGCGCCATCGTCTTGAACGGCGAGGACAACGCGGACGACACCCTTGGCCCGCGCCTCGAGTCCCTGGGCGCCAACCTCGACCTGGTCTACGTTTTGCGCCAGGAGGACGATGGCCCGCCGCTGAGCTTCCCGGCCCACGTCGAGCTGCTGGCCTCGGCCGTGGCCCAGGCCGGCGCCAAACTGGTGGTGATCGACCCGATCCTGGCGTATCTGGACCAGGGCATTTCCAGCGCCAACGACCAGAGCGTGCGCCGGGCCTTGCGCCCCCTGGCCAGGCTGGCCGAGCAGTCCGGCTGCGTCATCCTGTTGGTTCGTCACCTCAACAAGAGCGGCAGCGCCCGCGCGCTCTACCGGGGCAGTGGCTCCATCGGCATCATCGGCGCCTGCCGCTCCGCCTGGCTGATCGCCCCGGACCTGGTGCTCCCGGAGCGCCGCGTGTTGGCCCCGATCAAGAACAACCTGGCCGCGCGCCAGCCTAGCCTCGCCTACGAGTTGGTGGCGCGCGGCACCGATCCGCCCGTTCTGTCGTGGCTCGGCACAAGCCCGCTGTCCGCCGACCAGCTCCTGGGCCGCACCAAGGCCGGAAAACCCCCCTGGCAGCGCGAGAGCGCCTGCGATTTCCTCTCCGCCTGCCTGGAGGACGGGCCGCGCACCTCGCGCGAGATCTGGGCCGAGGCCCAGGAGGAAGGCCTGACCGAAATGACGCTCCGCCGCGCCAGGGAGCAACTCAAAGTTCGCTCGGCGCGCGTCTGGGCCGGGGGCCAGCGCCTCAGCTACTGGCTGCTGCCGGGCCAGGAACTGCCCGAGCTCCCCGTCCTCGAAGACGCCCCACCCAGCCTCGAGCCCTGGCTGGCGCCGCTGCGCAAGGAGTTCCCCCCGGCCACCCCGCTGGACGACCTTTGAGACAACCGGGGCCCGGATCGGGATGGTCGGGACGCCAAGGTCGCCGGGCCCCGTCGCGGGCCCCCGCCGCGGAGCGGCGGCCTCCATTGGCCACGACCTCGCGGCGGCCTTCCGAACCGCCCGTGCCGCCTCCGTTCTGCTCTGTGTCCGCCGTGCTTTCCCAATGGCCCCTGGCCCGCGAGCCCACCATGAGCCAGCCGACGCCCGCCCCGACCGAACGCCCGCGCCCCCCCCGCGGACCTGATGCGCAACCTCGGCCTGGGGCCCGACCCCTGGCAGGTCGAGGTGCTCCAGGCCAGGCACCAGCGCTTGCTGCTCAACTGCTGTCGCCAGGCCGGGAAATCGACCGCCGTGGCCATGCTCGGCCTGGCCGAGGCGATCTTCGTCCCGTTCACCAAGGTGCTGCTCGTCTCGCGCAGCCACCGGCAATCGACCGAGCTGTTCCGCATCGTCACCGACTTCTATCGCCGGCGCGGGCATGGACAAACGGCAAACGGCGGAGGAACTACAGCTCTCCAACTTCAGTCGCATCGTCTGCCTGCCCTGCAAAGAAGAGACGATCCGCGGCTACTCGCACGTCACCTTGCTCATCATCGACGAGGCGTCCCGCGTGCCCGACGACGTGTACCGCGCCGTGCGGCCCATGCTGGCGGTGTCCAACGGCCGGCTGATCTGCCTGTCCACTCCCTACGGCAAGCGCGGTTTCTTCCACGACGCCTGGGCCAACGGCGGGGACGACTGGGCCCGCATCGAGGTCCCCGCCGACCGCATCGCCCGCATCGCCCCGGAGTTTTTGGCCCAGGAGCGGCGGGCGCTGGGCGAGTCGTGGGTCCGGCAGGAATACCAGTGCAGTTTCGAGTCGCTGGAGGGGCTGGTCTACCCCGACTTCGCCCGCTGCGTGGTCCCAGGCCCCGCCCCGGCGGGAAGCGCGTGGGGGGCATCGACTTCGGGTTCCGCAACCCGTTCGCCGCGATCTGGGGAACGCTCGACCGCGACGACGTGCTCTGGCTGACCGGCGAGCACTACGCCCGGCAGAAGCCGTTGAGCTACCACGCCGAGCGCCTGCCGCGCGACGTGACGTGGTATGCCGACCCGTCGGGGGCCAACGAGCGCTGCGAGCTGCGCTGGGCCGGCTTCGCGGTGCGCGAGGGCGACAACGCCCTGCGGCCCGGCATCGCCGCCGTCAGCGCCCGGCTGGAGAACGGCACGCTGCGCGTGGTGAAGGGCTGCTGCCCCAGCCTGCTGGCCGAGGCGGAGCTCTACCGCTACGACGAAGGCCCGCGCGAGCGCCGGGGCGAGGCGCCCGTGGACGAGCACAACCACGCCCTGGCGGCCCTCCGCTACCTTATCGGTCAACTCGACGCGCGGTGGATGGCCCGCAAGCGCCGCCCCCCTGGCGGTACGGGAGGGCCGGGCCCGCAGCGCCCGGCCGCACGCCCGTGGCTGCGCCTGGACAACGAGGCGCTGTGGACGCGGCTCTTCTGAGCCCTTTTGGAGTGGTCATTCATTACCGCTTTCTGTTCCCCCTTTTCGGAAGGAGCGTAGGGTGGGGCCAGGGGTAGCGGGCCCCCCGGGGGGGGCGCCCCGGGGGGGGCCCAAACCCGGGCCCCCCCACCCGCCCCCCCGCCCCCCCCCCCCCCACCCCCCCGACCCCCCGCCCGG
>JBBSEZ010000616.1:0-4749 GCA_038239195.1 Gemmatales bacterium | reverse complement strand
GCGTCCGTCACCTTCGTGACGCGGAGGAACAGCGAGGTGATGCGCGTGAGGCCCTTGATCTCCATCAGCCCCGCGTCCGTCACCCGCGTGAAGGTGAGGTCCAGCGAGGTGAGGCCCGTCAGGCCCTTGATCTCCTTCAGCCCCGCGTCCGTCACCTGCGTGTTGTAGAGGCGCAGCGCGGTGAGGCGCGTGAGGCCCTTGATCTCCTTCAGCCCCGCGTCCGTCACCCGCGTGAAGGTGAGGGCGATGCCGAACGGGACGGCGACGTCAGGGCACTTGCCGGTCGGGTTCCTCCCGAAGCGGAACGCCGGCAGGCCACCCGCGCGCGGGGCCCCCTTGCCCGGCGTGAACTCCAGACGACCGAAAGTGCCCACCTCGAAGGCCCCGTAGACGGCGCCAAGCTTTTCGTAGGCGGCGACGGTGGCCGCGTCCACGGCCTTCGGCGCGGCCTCCTTCTTCCCCTCGCGGGCGGCGCCGGGGGCGGCGAGCAGGGCCAACAGAGGGCACAGGGCCAGGGCCCGGAGCCAGGGGCGCAGCATGGCGATCCTCCCGAGTGGTGCGACGGGCGCCGCCGTGACGCGAGGCGAGGCTCGGGGCGATGGTTGGCCCGCGGGCCTCTGGGTGGTGGTGCTGCCAGGCTACGCACTCTCGCCCGCAGCGGCAAGGCCACGCCCACCGGGACAGAAGGTCGAGCCTACCGCTTGGTGCTGGGACCGCCCTGGCTCAGCAGGCAGGTCGGAGACCTGCCCCACGACGAGCGCCCTCGGAGTTGTTGCGTTGTTGCGTTGTTGCGTTGTTGCGAACGGGACGGGGAAAGCGCTTGACGGGCGAGCCCTCGCCCTGCACCATGAGCGACACGCCCGACCCCCTGCGAGCGCCACGCCATGAGCCAACCCACCCGCCCCCTGGTCCACCCGCGCGACGAGATCGTGCAGACGATGGAGCGGATCTACCGCTACCGCATGACCACCACCTCGGGCGGCAACCTCTCCATCCGCGACGAGGCGGGCGACACGTGGATCACGCCGGCGCGCATCGACAAGGGCGGGCTGCGCCGCGAGGACGTCGTCTGCCTGCGGGCCGGCGGCGCCATCGAGGGGCTGCACCGGCCTTCGTCGGAGCACCCGTTCCACCAGAGCATCTACCGCGCGCGGCCCGACGTCCGCGCCGTCGTCCACGCCCACCCCGTCGCCCTGGTCGCCTTCAGCATGTGCCGCACCGTGCCCGACACGACCCTCTTCCCGCAGGCGTGGCACGTCTGCGGCACGGTGGGCCTCGCTCCCTACGCCCTGCCCGGCAGCGAGCAGCTCGGCCGGAACATCGCCGAGGTGTTCGCCCGCGGGCACGACTGCGTCCTGCTGGAGAACCACGGTGTCGTCGTCGGCGGGGCCAGCCTGCAAGAGGCCTTCGAGCGCTTCGAGACGCTGGAGCTGACCGCGAAAACGATCGTGAAGGCCCGCCTCCTCGGAGAGGTGCGCTACCTGAGCGCGGAGCAGTTGGCCCTCTCGCAGCGCCGCCGGGCGCCCTTGCCCGAGTTCGAGCCGGGGCCGGCGACCACGGTGGAGAAGCTGTTGCGCCAGGAGGTCTGCGAGTTCGTGCGCCGGGGCTGCCGGCAGCGCCTGATGACGAGCACCGAGGGGAGCTTCTCGGCGCGGCTCGATGGCGATGCCTTCGTCATCACCTCCTACCGCGTCGATCGGCACACGGTGGACGTGCACAACCTGACGCTGATCCAGGGCGGTCGGCGCGAGGCGGGGAAGCAGCCGAGCCGGGCGGCCCACCTCCACCAGGCGATCTACCGGCGCCGCCCGGAGGTGAAGGCCATCGCGAACGCGATCCCCGTGAACGCGACGGCGTTCAGCGTCACCGCCACGCCGCTGGACGCCCGCACGATCCCCGAGAGCTATCTGCTGTTGCGGGACGTGGCCGTGGTGCCGTTCGGCCTGCAGTACGGGGAGGAAGAGCGCGTGGCGGAGGTGGTCTCCCCGCTGCGGCCGATCGCGCTGCTGGAGAACGACGGCGTGCTGGTGCTGGGGACGGGCGTGCTGGATGCGTTCGACCGGCTGGAGGTGCTGGAGGCGACGGCGGAGGCGATCATCAACAGCCGGCCGCTCGGGGAGGTACGCGCCATGAGCGACGCGACGATCGCGGAGCTGGCGGCGGCGTTTGGGCTGGCTTCTTCGGAGTAAGGGGCATCCAGTCTTGACGGGCCCGCGATGATCGTAGCGCTGATACCAAGGCGTGCGCCGTGGCGCCCGAAGGCCCCAGAACAGAGCAGGCCTCGCCCCGGCGCGCCCTGCCTGCCAAAGGCGCGGGTCACAGCCCTCGCCTTCCCCGGCCGTTCGGGCGGGCGGGGAGGCGATAGCGAACCGGGCCTTTCCTGGCCGTTTCGGCGATGTGTCCGGCGATCGACCAGATGTGCAGCAACTCGGCGGCCCGCGCGAGGGCAACCTGGCAGACCGGCCCTGCTTCTTCGGCCGACACCGACCGATGGGCCTCGAGGTGCTGGAGGAGCAGGTCGCGCCGCACGGCGGTCGCCAGAAGAGGCGCGATGTCCGCCAGGTGGTCGAGGGAATACTTGCCCTCTCGATACTCCTCCAAGTACGTCTCTCGCGTGGAGATGACGCGAGGGCCGCAATCGAGTTTCAGGCGCTCCAGTGTGTACTCCGCGCGAGCTCGGACCTTGGCTGGTATCGCAGGAGTGAGCTTCAAGTGGAGGGAAGCAAGATCGATTTCAAACCACTCCTCCCGCACCTCGAAAGGATCGAGCACCTGCCGGTCAACCGTTTGCTTGCTACTGTTGAGCCACCCGGTCGCGTAGCGGTAGTTCGCCCAGTTGTAGGCCTCTTCGGGGTGCTCCTCGGTGCTCAGGTAGTGATCGACGGTGCCGTTCATGTCCCGCATCGCGAGGTAGCCACAGCGATTGCCGAACCCCAAGGGGAGGGGAATGACGAAGCGCCGCCAGCAGTCGGGCATGCCCGCGGTCACGCCGGGATGGTCCTCCACCCAGCGCCTCCCGCGCACCGCGCATTTCCTCTCGAACTCCTCCGGCACCGGCGGTCGCTTCACGGGGATCATGAGCGGCGCGCTCCGGAGGTCTTCGCGGTCCACCGGGCCCAGAGGGTGTCGTCGCCGGGAAGCACGCGACGCATCTCGGCCTCGATGGCGTTGTGGTCCCGCAGGTTCGATGGCAGTTTGTTCGTCTTGCCTGCCATGAACGCTTCGGCCGCGCCGATGACCACCTCCGCCTCCTGCGACCGTGCCTGCTCGAGCCCGAAGACGTCGGAGACCAACCAACCATCGACGTCGCCCTGCTTCGCCCACGGGTAGGGCCTGAAATGGACCGTGTTGTCGGCGCGGAGGTCGAACCAGAACAGCGTATCCCGGCCCTCGTCGAAGAAAGGCTCCAGCGATGCCAGCACCAGGGGCGAGTGGGTGGCCGCGAAGATTTGCACCCGGAGGTTCGCTCGCAAGCCTTCCGCCACACCGAGAAGGGCCGGCAGGATCGCCCGTTGCCACTCTGGGTGCAGGTGAGACTCGACCTCGTCCACGAGCAGGATCAACTGGTCCGTCGGTTCCTCATTGCGGAGTTGCGCGGCTTCCTTGTGTTCGTACCAGGCCCAAACGAGCAGGTAGGCGAGGCTGACGATCCGTCGAACGCCCGCCGACAGATGGGGGTAGGCGACGCTCCCGTAAGGCATCTCGACCGTGGGATATTCGACGGGCTGATCGACGTAGACCCGCCTCGGCTTGCCCGAGCGCATCTTCTCCTCCGGGTGCGACAGCCTTCCGAGGACGCCCTCCAGCAACTCGAACGGGAGCCCGTCCGACTTGCTGAGGTTCTTGTAGTACCAACTCACCCAGTCTGCGACGATGCCGTTGGACAGGCCTTTTGCCGAGTTTTTCTGTCCGTTGGTGAGTTCCTCGGGGGTGAACAAGTACGCTCTGGGGCGTTCGGCTTCCCCCTGCCATTCGGCAGCTTGGTCCGGCCAGCGGTTGCGCAGAGGGCCCCAGACGGCAAACCCGCCGTCCACGCGCGCGTAGACGACCAGTCCCCATTTGTTCGGACGAGTGAAGGGCCTCGTCCACACCTGCCTTTTGTAGTCGAAAGGTGCCGTCTGGGAGGACTCCGGCGCGCCCGTCTTGCCGACCGCATGATAGGTGATCGACGGCTTCACTTTCTTCCCGTTCGCCTCCGGCAGCGCCGGGCAGTCCCCCGGCCAGGACCCCGTCAATGCCCAGAACGCAATGTCGAGCAAGAAGGACTTCCCCAGCCCGTTGTCCCCCGTGAGCACGTTGAGTCGATCGCCGAACGTCGCCGACAGGTCCTTGACCGGCCCGAGCGCGTGCAGTTGCAGCGACTTCAGCATAAGCCATCCTTCTGGTCTTCAAATTACTGCCGTCGGATGACCCCCGGCACCGGAACCATCCAGCTTCCGGGCCCTTCTCTTGGACAGACTACCACCCCACGGAGGGAATCGCCAGCGTAGCGCGAGCGCCCGAGGGCCTGCGGAAACGAAAAGGCCCTCCGACGCTTCTCGCGCCGGAGGGCCCTGTGTCGCGATGAGCGTTTCCGCTCACGGAGCGCCCGCCGCCTTGCTCAGGTTAGTGAAGGCCCACTTGCCCGCGGAGAGCCGCTGGAGCTGATAGAGGTGCCCTTCGCCGTCGCGATAGACGACGTGCGCGCTCGTGCCCCGGACGCAGGCGGCGGGGTCGCCGACCGCCTTGGGTGCCTTGGCCAGCTCCGTC
>JBBSEZ010000615.1:0-4755 GCA_038239195.1 Gemmatales bacterium | reverse complement strand
TGGGCCTCGAAGACTCGGCCCACCCTACGACTCAGCCCACCCGTTCCAGCGTGAGCACCGCCCCCGCGTGCGGCGGCAACTCCAAATCGAGTCGCGTCGCTTGCCCTTCCCGCGCGAACGGCTGCGCCTGGCGCACCAGCCGCGACGACTCCTCGATGCGCGCCAGCGCGTCCCGGTCGGGGTGTTCCGGCTCGCCCAGCGCCCGCCACGCCGCCTTCGGGTTGGCGTGCTGTTCGTCGATGCGCTCCAGCCAGGCCGCCTGCGGCGCCGGCCCGCCGACCAGTTCGACGCGCACGCGCTGCGCCGCGATGGGCTGGCGCGGTAGGGCGTGGTTGGTCAGCAGCACCACGAGCTGGCCTCCCTTCCGCACGGCCCAGGCGTCCACCGTCTCGTGGTCCCCGGCGACGGTGAGTTGCTCGTTCCCGAGCCGGTGCAGCACCTCGAAGGCGCGGTAGTTGGGCTTCGCGATGCCGTGGAGGTTGAGTAGGCCGAACCCGCCGTGGAACGGTACGGTGGGGAAGTAATTCTCCTCAAAGAGATCGCTGAACGTCCAGAAGCTGTAGCAGTCCACCAGGCTTGCCGCCTCCAGCACCGTCTTGACGACGAACGCCGCCGCGTAGGGCTCGTCCTGGCGCGGGTAGCGCGGGTTGGACGAGGCGTTCCACTCGGTGTAATAGAGCGGCCGAGCTCCGGCCTGCCGGCGCGCGGTTTCGGCCCAGCCGCGCAGGACGCCGCGCTCCCCGCCGGCGAGCTCCGACTCCGTGTCCTGGGCCTCGCTCCACAGCGGGTCGTTGGGGTAGTGGTGGGTGCTCGCGAAGTCGGCCGGCAGGCGCTCCCTGTCGCAGAAGGCGAGAAACTCCTCGAGCCAGGCGTTGGCCGCCGTCGAGGGCCCACCCACGGGGATGGCGCCGTCCACGGTCTTGATCGCCTGGGCCGTGTGCCGGTAGAGCTCGAAGTAGTCGGCCTGGGTGCCCGACCAGAACGCCTTCAGGTTGGGCTCGTTCCACACCTCGAACGGCCAGCGCCGTACTTCTTCCACCCCGTAGCGCTCAACCCAGTGGCGCGTCAGGCGCCCGATCAGGGCGCCCCACAGCCGGGGGTCGACGGGGGGCGTGACGTTGCCGCGGTAGGAGAAGATGGTATCGCTGCCCGAGGCCAGGGCGGTCGGCATGAAGCTCAGTTCGACGAAGGGACGCATGCCGATGGACAGGAGGAAGTCGATGATCCGGTCGGCGTTGAAGAACGAATCGATGAGCCGCCCCTGGTAGCGCACCAGCGTGCCCACGTCGTCGCTCAGCAGACCGTGAAACCGCACGTGCCGAAAGCCCAGTTCCGTATGGCAGCGCTTCAACTGCGCCTGCCAGTCGGCCCGCAGCGCCAGGGGAGCGTGACAGCTCCCCACCGTGTGCTCCCAGCAATGCTCCAATCGGCGCGCGGCGGAAGCGAGGTCGCAGCGAAAAGTGATGGCACTCATTGACAAGCCCTCCTGGCACTTCGTTTGCTGTACTTTCGTTCAGAGAAGGCCGCGGGCGGCCCGCGGCGTTTCATCGAACGGAGGTAGTCATCATGGCCACCAAGGCGCAGCAGGACCAGCCCGGCAACAAGATCAAGAGCCCGGACGAGTGGACGACGGGGGACGAGCCGATGACCGGCGCGCAGGAGTCGTACCTGCACACGCTGGCCCAGGAGGCAGGCGAGCCCACCGCGGAAGACCTGACCAAGGCGGAGGCGTCGAAGAAGATCGACGAGCTCCAGCAGACGACCGGGCGGGGGGCGCGCAAGTCGAGTGGGAAGGGCACGGCCAAGAAGGCCAGTCGCCGCAAGTAGGCGCGCAAGAGTGCGCTGGCCGTGCGAGGCGTCTCGCGCGACCAGCGCGCTATCTTGGTCGCAACGCTTCGATGAAGCGCGGTTCCTCGTTGTGGGCAATCCGCTTCTTCCATCTACGGCGCCCTGTCGTCCTTGCTCTCGGGGGCGGCTTCCCGAGGCGGGGGCTCGGGGAACGGATGGAGGCCGGACAGCCCCGTGGGGCACCCCGGCACCTCTCCGCGCACGTTGCCACCGGACAGGGCGTCCTCGATCGGGTTGTCGAGGGGGGCGGGGGCCTTTGGGGGCCGGACTTCTTCTTTTCTCGTCACGTGCGTGCTCCATCTCGGGCCTCGGGCGATCGAGTGGCCGTCAGTCCCTCGTCAAGAGGGTGCCGGTCGGCTCGTTCTCACCCCTTCCCGTGGGCTGTACCTTGCCCTCGCGCTCGGGCGGGTGGACCGCGGGGTGCGTGTCCGGGCCGGGCGCCAGTGGGATCGGATCGGCAGCGGGGACGGGCCCCGGCCCCGAGGGGTCGGCGGAGTAGCCCTTGGCGTGGGCCCCGCCCGGGTCGTCGGGCGCGGGGATGGGATCGTCCAGGGCGGTCGTGTCGCGCGCGCTGGGCGCGCGGTGGAGTCGGTCGGCCATGTCGCACCTCCTTCGGTTTGTTCGAAGGAAAGGTTCTGCAACTTCGGGGCCGTTCGGGTGAGTGGGGCGGCGCGCTTCCCCTGCGACGGATTGTTCCCCGCCGGCAGCACGGGTAGAGTGAAGAAGGGATTGTCAGGAGATCAACCGATGACTGCGACAGCCACCTGGATTTCCAAACAACCGAACCGTTCTGGCGGGGTCGCTTGCGTTCGCGACACGCGCATCCCCGTCTGGGGGCTGGTCGCGTACCGGCGCCGAGGCGCGTCCGACGCGGACGTCCTCCGGGCCTTCGAGGGGCTGGCCCCTGCCGACCTGGGGGCTGCCTGGGAATATCGCGATGCTCATCCAGACGAGATCGAGCGCTCCTTGTGGGAGAACGAAGCCTGCATGGTCGCACACGACGGCCGCAGCGCGCCTGCGGAGTTGGTGCGGCGCGGCCGGCGGTTAGGCTTGAGCGATGAGGCCATTCGCGACGCCTTCGAGCCTCCCCTGAGTCAGGAAGCGTGGAGCGCCCTCCTCGCCTCGAATGGGGAGGCTTGATCCCGTCCAATGGCCCTCCTGTATGCGGATGAGAACTTCGACGCCGGCGCGCTAGGGGAGTTGCGCCGGCTTGGCCACGACGTGCGGACCGTGCAGGAAGCGGGGCGCCGAGGGCGTGACGATCCGAGTTTGCACCGACGATCCGGACGTTGTCGCCCTGGCTGCCCGCATCGACCACGCCATCACTGCCGGAGGGCCCGTTGTTGGTCAATGTCTGCGCGTCAACCGTCCGCCGTGAGGCACTCCCCACTCGCCCTCCCAGACCGAGCCGGACGCGCTCGCCGGTCAGTTCGCCGAGCACTTCCCGCCGAACCGCACGGTCGCGCCGAGCAGCAAGGAGTCGGCCGACGTCGTGCTGCTGACCGAGCTGCCGGGAACTGCCCCGAAGGGCGTCACGAGTGGCCCGTTGACCGAGTTCTGGAAGCAGTGAACGTACGCCACCGACAGGCTCAAGTTGTCGGAGACCTTGTACGAGGCGCCCAGGTAGAGGCTGTGCTCGAGGATCGTCGGCGAGGCGACGTTGAAGCTCGACTGACTGTCGGCGATCGGGTTCTGGTTATAGCTGTAGCCGGCGCGTACCGAAATCTCGTCGGTCCACTGATACTGGGCGCCCAGGGCGACGGCAAAGATGCTTCTCCAGCCAAGCCCGCGGACGGCCCCCTGCGGGTCGAACCCACCCTGGCGGAAGCCGTTCGTGTTGCCGTAGTCGATGTGGCGCAGGTCGGCGGCGAGCAGCCAGCGCTCGAAGCCGGAGTAGCCCACGCCGATGGAAGTAATCATGGGGAAATCGAAGTTCACCGTGGAGGTGCGCGGCCGGCCGAGCTGGTCGGTGGAGAGGAAGCGAAGGTCCTCGAACCACTGGGGGCTTTTGAAGGAGGCCCCGAGCCCCCAGCCGTCGTCCAGGGCGTAGTAAACGCCGAGCTGGAAGCCGGCCCCCCAACTGACCCGCGAGTGAGTCCCCGAGGGGTAGGTGCCATCGGCGTTGGGCGCCGTCAGGAAGAGCGGGTCGGCGCGTAGGCTGACCAGGTCGAGGATGGGCCCGCCGCCGATGGAGAGCTGATCGGTGATCTGGATCGCCACGCTCGGCGCGACCTGGATGACTTGGAGCTCGGTGAAGATCGCCCCCAGGCCGCCGCCGTTGGGCGGTTGCGGGGTGAGGACCGGGTTGCTGTTGCTGGCCGCGTAGTTCACCCCGAAGCCGCCGACGGGCGTGGCCGCCAGCCCGAACGTCCAGGGCTCGCCCTCCACCTTGTACACGAGGGCCCCCGTGGGCAGCGGGAAGATGCCGTTGTCGCCTCGGTCGGACCCCGCCCCCAGCCCCGAGATGCTCGAGGAGAGTCGGGTTTGCGGGTAGAGCAGCTCGAGCCCGAAGTCGAGGGACGAACTGGGCAGGGCGCTGATGGTCGCCGGGTTCCAGTAGAGCGCGCCGGTACCGTCGAGCGGGGCACCGACGGAGGCCCCGCCCATGGAACGATTGATCGGCCCGGCCCCCGTGAGCACAATGCCCGCCTGCGCCCACGCGGGCCCGGCGCCCAGGGCGAGGACGAGGAGCGATAGGGCCCAGCGCCTGGATAAAGTGGGTGGGTGGAGCGACATGGCAAAGGGCCTTGTGTAAAGGTTGCGACGAAAACGCGACGTGTAACGATTAGGTCGGCACTTTTGGTCGAAACCTTGAGTCAGGCCCAAGAAAAAGTGATGGCGGGGACGTTGGCGCGTCACGGCTGTTCTCTCATCGCCGCGAGGCGTTTGGCGCTGAGGAACAGCCGG
>JBBSEZ010000614.1:0-4775 GCA_038239195.1 Gemmatales bacterium | reverse complement strand
GGCGGGCTCACGCCGCGCCGCTCGCCTCATTCTGTCAGGGCAGCGGCGGCGGGACCGCCAGGTAGACGGTCGATCCCTGGTAGAAGTACGGCTGATAATAGACGCCGGCGGCGAAGTAATAGGTGGTGGGCCCGACCACGACCGGGCGATACCCGAAGGGCAACGCCGGGTAGTAGTAGTGCGTTCGGCCCCCGATCACCACGGGCCGGTAACCGGGGCGGAACCGGCGGAAGTAGGGGTCGCTGTAGACCGCACGGACGGGGACCACCGGGGCAAAGCGCTCGCGCACCACGGGGGCGCGGTAGACGGTGGCGGCATGCCCGTAGCGCACGCTGCCCGTCCGGGCGATGGGAGCGTAGGCGGGATGACCTCCGAAGCGGACCGAGGCCCCCACCGCGACCTGGGCGTGGGCAAGGTTGGGCGCCTGGGCGTAGAGGGCGATGCCGGCGAGCGCCCCGAGGAGCGCGAACCAGCTTGTGTGCTGGCGTTGCATGACGTTTCTCCTGGTTCTAGGGGTGGCGCTCACTCCGCGGGCTTCTTCTCGGGCGCCGGGCCGCCGGACCGCTTCAGCGCGTCCATCTTCTTCGCGCCCACGGGCGGCTTGAACTCGAAGGTGGCGCCCGTCAGCTCCGGCGCCTCGTTCCAGTGCGAGAACACGGCCGTGTACTGCGGCTGGCCGGACACGCGCTTGAACGTGATGAGGAACTTGCGCACGAGCGGCTTCTCGCCGGCATCGACCCAGAGCTGCCAGTCGATCGTCGATTGGCGGAAGGACAGGTGATGGCACTTGACGCCGTGGACGTGGCCCACCCCGACGTAGGCCCCGCTCGTCAGCCGCTCCGTCAGCACCGCGTAGGGGTTGGAAAACAGCAGGTCGGCCAGCGTCTGGTTGTGGCCATACTTGTCGTGCAGGTCGTCGAGCATGGCGTCGATGGTGCCGGGCGCTGCGAGCACGACGTAGGTCTTGTTGTCCTTGTCGAGGATGGAGACGCTCTTGCCATCGTAGACGAAGCGGCGGTTGCCGCGGTCGCCCGACACCTCCGCGGCGAGGCGGTTGGGACGGCCGACGACCAGCCGGCGGCGGTTGCCGTGCTGGAGCTTGCGGCCGTCGTCCTGCACCTCGTCGGTCGTCTCATCGACCTGGAACGCGAAGCCCTTCAGCTTGGCGAGATACGCACACGCCTGCTTGAGGTGCTGATCGGCCTTGGCTTCGACCTTCGCCTTGTCTTTCGCTTCCTTCGGGGCCTCGGCGTTGCTGGGGGACAGGGCGCAGGCGACTGCCCCCACCAGCGCCCAGGCGCGGACCAGTTTGCCCATGACATACCTCCTTGTTTCGGCCGGCGCGGTCCCGGAAATGGCCCGATCCTCGCCCGCCGACAGCAGGAGATTGTAGCCGGCGTTTCGCGGTTGAACACCTTGCGCCCGGGCGCGAGCCGAGAGCGGCCCGGTCAGGCTTGGCTCGGCCGCACCATCGCCACCGGCACCAGCAGCTCGAAGGTGCTGCCCCGGCTCTGCTCGCTGAAGACCTCCAGCGTCAGGCCCAGCTCCTTGACGAGCCGATCGACGACGGCCAGGCCCAGCCCGCTGCCGCCCGAATCGCTTTCCTTGCCCGTCTTGCCGCGCTCGAACGGCTGGAAGATCGACTCTTGCTCCTCCGGCGAGATCCCGCCGCCCGTGTCCGCCACCTTGAGCGCCAGCGCCTCGCGCTGGCCCCCCTCGCCGTCGCGCCAGGAGGCGCTAAAGCTCACGTGGCCGACCGTCGTGTAGCGCACGGCGTTGGACAGCAAGTTGGACAGCAGCCGTTGCAGGCGCGCCCGGTCCGTGTGGGCGTCGAGCCCCTGTGCCTCGGCCAGTTCGATCGCCAGGGAAATGCCCTTGCGCTGGGCGAGCGGCTGTTGCTCGGCGGCGATGCCCGACAGGACGGGAGCGAGGGCAAACCACGAGCGCTCGACGCGCTTGCCGCCGTCCGCCGGGCCGCGACACCAATCCAACAGGTCGAGGGCGATCGACAGGGCACGGTCGGCCGACGAGCGCAGCCTTTCCAGCATCTCCGCGGCGTCGGGGCGCAGCAACGGCGTCGTCTCCAGCACGGGAACGAGCAGGCGCAGCGATTGCAGCGGCGTGCGCAGGTCGTGGGCGAGGCCGGCGAGTTGCCCCCAGTCCGGCTCGGGCATCGAGATGCAAACGCTGGCCACGATGCCCTGCGTCTGCCCCGCCGCGTCGGGCAGCGGGGTCGCGCTCCAGGTCACGTGCTGCACGCCCCCGGCGCGCGCCAGGACGAACGTCCTCTCCTGATGGACGTTCTCGCGCCAGGCGCGATACAGGGGCAGGTCGTCGGGGGTGACGGCCTGGCCGTCGAGCGTTTGCAGCGGCTGGCGCGCGAGGTCTTCCCGCGTGATCGGCACGCCCTCGCGCACCAGGTCGCGGGCGGTCTCGTTCAGGCAATGCAGGAGGCGGCGCTGGGTGTCGAGGTAGACGTGGCCCACGCGCACGCTGAGGATCGGCTTGGGTGTCTCCGCATCGCCCCCCCGCCGGGCAAAGAAGGAGGTCGGCATCGCAAACTCCGCTCGTGGTTGGGCCCACGGGGCCGGCGGTGAGGGGCAGCGCGAGGTCCGTGGGGTTGACTGGACGTGGACGGGCCCGGTGCTCCCATTATGGGGGAGAAGGGCCCGCACGGCAACCGGCGCGCGGTGGGAAGGGCCCGGTCGCGCAAGGAAAAAACCCGCTGTTGGTCTCCCGGCAGTGCCGATGCCGGAGGGCCAAACAGCGGGCTCAAGGGAGCAAGATTGGCGGTTGTTGGATCAACCGACCTTCGCCTCGCCGGGCAAGGCGTCGATGAAGAAGTCGCGAAGCAAGTGGCGGACCATTTCGCCCGCCGTCAGCCCGCGGTTGTGGGCCGCGTGCTCGAGGGCGGACATCTGCCAGCCGGGCAACAACAGCGGGACCTCGATGACGTCGCTTTCCGGGAGCTCGGGAAGGAACTGCCCCGCGAAGCCCTCGTCCCTGGGCAACGAATCGAGAACGCCGCGCTCGCCCTTCATGATCTGGCTCCGTTCTCGCGCCCCGAAAAAAATCCCTCGCAGCCCGCCGATGTTGGACAGGAGAAATACAACTGACATGGCAAACCGGGTGCCATGGGAGCCAACATCCGACGGCGCATCGCAACCCCATTCCAGTCAGATAGTTGAGGAACGAGGCTCGTTTTCGCGCCGGCGGTGATGCCGGAACACTGCCCTATCCCTGAACACGAAATGCCGCGCGATTGACCAATTCGGTATACCTGGAGACAAAACCGCCTGTCCCACGAGAAGCCGGGTACAATGACGAGGCCCCTCCCCGAGGAACGTTCGTGCATGGCAAAGAAGAAAAAGGTTCGCGTTGACATGCGGAAGAACCGCTCCAAGCCGCCGCGCCCACGGCAGTGGACGCGCGGCTTCCAGGAGCACGGGTTCGCCGAGGAGGCGACCTTATCGGATGAGCGCGTTCGCGCCAAGGGCGATCTTTCGCGCCGGCGCACCATCATTCAGGAAGACACGGGCCCCCCGGCGAGTGGGGAAGAACGCGACGAGATGCCCTCGGTCGACGTCGGCGCCTGCCTGCCCGGGCGCGTGCTGCGCGTCCACCGAGACGTCAGCGTCGTCGAGGCGGCCGACGGCCGGGTGTTCCGCTGCACCGTCCGCCGAGTACTGCGCACGCTAGCCATCCAGGAACGCAGCATCGTCACCGCCGGCGATCGCGTCTGGTTTCGTCTGGCAAGCTCACCCCTTCCCGACGCCGCTCCCGCGGAGGCAAGCGAGGAAGTGTCGGAAGAGCGGGGGCCCACGGCGGAGGGGGTGATCGAGCGCGTCGAGCCAAGGCATGGGATCTTGACGCGCTCCTCGCGCGGGCGGGAGCACGTCCTGGTTTCCAACGTCGATCAGGTGGTTTTCGTGGTGTCGCTGGTCGAGCCGGAACTCAAGCCGTACCTGATCGACCGCTACCTCGCCAGCGCCGTCAAGGGCCAGCTCCACCCGATGCTCTGTCTGAATAAGGCCGACCTCGTCGATCCGGTCGATTACCAGCCGATGATCGGCTTCTACAACCAGCTCGGCGTCCCGACGCTGCTCATCAGCGCCGCCGACGGCACGGGCCTTGCGCGGCTGCGCGCCTGGCTGACCGACCGGCAGACGGTGTTCTCGGGACAAAGCGGAGTGGGGAAGTCGTCGCTGCTCAACGCCATCCAGCCGGAGCTCGGGCTGCGGGTGCGCGAGGTCAGCGAGGTCAACCAGAAGGGCAAGCACACCACCACCACGGCGGAGCTCATCAAGTTGGCCTTTGGCGGTTGGGTCGTCGATACGCCGGGCGTGCGCCAGTTTCAGTTGTGGGACACCTTGCCCGAGGAGGTCGAGGGCTACTTCGCCGAGTTTCGGCCGTTCGTGACGATGTGCGCCTTCCCCGACTGCACCCACACGCACGAGGAGCGCTGCGCCGTCAAGCGGGCGCTGGTCCGGCGGCAGATCACCGAGGAGCGCTACTTCAGTTACCTGGGGATGTTCCACGGGACGGAGGTGGGGTAGGGGCGCGAGATGGTGTTCGCCGGGCTGACTGCTGGCCAGGAGCGGGCCGTTCGTTTCGTCTATACTATCCCCCCATTGACACCGCGTTACATCCGTGGTGGATTTCGTGGATCGCCAAGCCGCCAGCGGCGAGCCTCCCGAGCCCGCCGCGTTCGGGTGTGCGGTCCGCGCGCCAGGCCTGTTTGCCCCAACCCCCCCAGTTTGTCAGGCCCCGGCCCG
>JBBSEZ010000613.1:0-4797 GCA_038239195.1 Gemmatales bacterium | reverse complement strand
GCCTGGGTGCCGGACTGGCGGGATATTTGTGAAAGGATCATCTAGGGCGCCCCGCGCGCGATCCAGTCCCGAATCAGCGCCCTCTCCGCGGCCGTCAGCTTGGTGCGCCCCGGCGGCATTCGGTCCGTCGCGATGCTTCGCCACAGCACCGTCTCTTCCACCGGCCCGGCCTTGACGCTCGGCCCGCTCTCCCCGCCCACGCGCAGCGCCGCGATCGTACGCACGTCCAGCCCGCCGCGCTTCTTCGGCGACCCGTGGCAGTTGATGCATCGGGCCGCGAAGATCGGATGGACGTGGCTCGCGAACGTCACGCGCTCCCCGGCGGGTAGGCCCTCGGGAGGGGGCGGCCGGTCCCCCTTCGAGGCGCCCGGCTCGCCGTCCTTCTTTTCGTCTTTCTTCAACTCGCCACCTGCCGGCGCGACGGGCCCCTTGGCCACCGGTTGAGGTTGCGAATCGCGCCGGCCGAACAGGAACCACCCCGTCGCCATGCAAACGATCACCAACCCCAGCACCAGCACTACCTTGACCGCCAGCGAGAAGTCGGCCTGGAACCTCGGCGGGGCCGGCGTCCGCGAAGGAGGAGGCGGCAGCGGCGCGAAGACCGGGAACGGCTCGGGCGCCATCTCAAAAGGAGAGGGCGCCGGGAAGGGCGGCGGTGGCGTTGGGACAGGCAGAGGGGCCCGATAGGCGACGCCGGGCGGCGGCTGGATGGGGACGCCGACCGGATAGCTCTCTCGGGGGCGAGTTTCTCCCCGCCCAGACCGCGACTTCCGGGCCTGATGCGGCGCTTCCGAGGAAGAACGGTGGCCCTGGTTCATGGCTGCCTCCCTCTCCGGTTGCGGACAACAAGGGCAGCCCGGGGCAGGGAATGGTGGACCATTCCTTGCCCCGGGCTCGACTTCTATCCTACCACGTCCTTGTCACGCGAACAGCTGCGCGACCGGCCTTGCCCCCTTGTTGACCTTCGCCATCGGCCGCCCGCCCCGCGCCATGAAGTTCTTCGTGTAGTCGATGCCCAGCGCCTTGCACACCGTCGCCATGAAGTCGGGCGAGTTGATCGGCCGGTCCTTCACGTCGGCCCCGTTCGCGCCGGTGCTTCCGACGACCTGCCCCGTCTTCAAACCGGCCCCCGCCAGCACCGAAGTCCAGGCCCGCGCGTAGTGGTTGCTGCCCCGGCGCGGGTCGCGGCCAAACTCGCCCATCCAGATCACCAGCGTCGAACTCAGCAACCCGCGTTCCTTCAGGTCGCTCAACAGCATCGCCATGCCCGGATCGACCTGCTGGCTCAACGTCCGCACGCGCTGCACCGCGTTGGCGTGCGTGTCCCACCCGCCCAGGGCCACCTCGACGAACGGCACCCCGGCCTCCACGAGCCGGCGCGCCAGCAGACAGCCTTGCCCGAAGCGGTTGCGGCCGTAGGCGTCGCGCTTGCTCGCCGGCTCGTTGCCCAGCTCGAACGCCTTCGTCTTCGCCGAGTGCATCAGGCGCACCGCCCGCTGCAGATAGGTCGTATGGGCCCGCGTCGAGCTCGCCTGGTAGTCGTTCGAGAACGCCCGGTCGAGGTCCTCCACCAGGCCGACCCGCGCGTCGAGGTCGCCGTTGCTGGCGGCCGGCCTCAGGTCCGGCAGCCCGCGCTCGAAATCGCTGACGACCAGCGGGGCACAGCGCGGCCCCAGGTAGCCGGGCCCGAGGGTTGGCCCCACGGCCACGAAGTTCGGCAGGTCGGCGTCCGCCTTGCCCAGGTCGTGCGCCACCATCGAGCCCAGCGTCGGATGCACCACCCCGCCCGTGCCCTTCCGGTAGCCGGTGTGCATCAGATACGCCGCCGTCTGGTGGTTGCCGTCCCCCGTACTCATGCTCCGCAGCAGCGCCATCTCCTTCATCTGCCGCGCCAACTTGGGCAGGTGCTCCGAAATCTGGATGCCGGGCACGCTCGTCGCGATCGACTTGTAATCGCCGCCCGGCTTCACGTCAAAGGTATGCGCCTGCGAAGGCCCCCCGGCCATCCAGAGGAGGATGCACGACTTGTGCTTGGCCCCCTCCGCCCCCTTCAACCGCTTGGCCTCCGCCGCCCGGTCCGCCAGCACCTCGAACCAGCCCGACGCCGACGCCCCGGCCACGCCCGCCGCCGACAACTTCAGCAGGTCGCGCCGCGACACCAGTTCCTGCGAACGGAACATGACGCTTCTCCCCCAGGTCAACGGACGGAAATGAACTCCGCGCTGTTCAGCAGCGCCCAGAAGGCGCCCGAGTAGCCCTTGACCGGGGCCGAGTGCCGGTCCAGATAGGCCGAGATGCGGGCAACCTCCGCTGGGGACGGCCTGCGCGCCAGGGCGATCAGGAACATCTCCTCGACGACCTTGGGCCGATCGCCGCTCCGGGCCAGCCGGGCCGCGACCACGTCGCTGGCGCCGGTCAGGTTGGAGTTCATCAGCCTCAGCAACTGCGGAATGCCGTAGGCGAACTCGGTCGGGTCGTCGTCGTATTCGCGCGCGTCGAAGAAGCGCACCAGCGGGTTGCCTCCCGTCCCGGCCGGCGATTTCGCCCCGGCCTTCGCGAGGCCCTTGCCCATCTTGCCCGTCGGCGCCTGAATCCGGGAGCTGGTCGCCACGGCCAGCGAATCGAGCAACTGGTGGGCGCTCATCACCTTCACCGGCGCGTGACTGTACAACTTCTCGTCGGCCTTGTTCTCGGGAAGCGGCCGGCTGGTGCGCTGGTAGGCCCTGCTGTTGGCGATGGCCCGGATGAGGAACTGGAGGTCGTGTCCCGAGCCGGCAAAGCCCTCAGCCAGCGCCTGGAGCAGGGCGGGGGGCGACGCCTTGTTCTCGGCGTGCATGTCCTCGATGGGGTTGACGAGGCCCCGGGCGAAGAAGTGGGCCCACCAGCGGTTGACCGTGGCGGGGGCGAAATAGCGGTTCTCCGACGAGACGAGCCACTTCGCCAGGTGCGGGCGATAGGGCGCCTTGCCGGTCGGCAGGGCCTTGTTGCTCTCCCAGAACTTGCCCGTGACCTTGCGCAGCGTCTTGCGCGGGTCGGTCGGGTCGGGCACGGCGATGGTCAGGCCGGGCAGGATGGCCTTGGTGGCGTTGTTCTTCTTGCCCATCGCCGGGAGGCTCTCGACCTCGCGGATGGTGGCCGGGCCGATGCCCTTCTTGTTGTTCTTGCCGAGGGCGCGTTCGGCGCGCACGTGGCCAAAGAACGCCGCCATGCCCCAGAAGTCCTTCATCTGCCACTTGGCGGTGAAGGGATGCACGTGGCACTCGGCGCACTGGACCTGAATGCCCATGAACAGGTTGCCCGTCGCGCCGACCAGTTTGGCGGGCGAGGGCTGCTTGTTGTCCATGTTGGCGCTGACGAAGAAGGTCGGCGGGGCCTCGCCTTCCTTGCCCGTGGCGGTCACCATGTCGGTGACGACCCGGTCCCAGGGGCGGTTCTTGTTGAACTGCTCCGCCATCCAGGCGACGTAGGGGGCCGTCTTGAGGTTCTTGTTGCTGTCGAAGTCGCGCTTGACGAGCAGGTCGGCCCAGATGCGCCCGAAGTGGCGCCCGTACTCGGGGCTGGCCAGCAACTCGTCGATCAGCTTGGCCCGCTTGTAGGGATCGTCGCTGGCGAGGAAGGCCACCACGCGGTCGCGCGGGGGAATGCGCCCCGTCAGGTCGAGGTAGATGCGCCGGAGGAACTCGGAATCGCCCGCCAGAGGCGAGGCCGGGATTCCCGCCCCGGCCAGGGCCTTGTCGATCTCCCGGTCGATGGTCAGCGCCAGCGCCAGCGCGCCCGTCGTCGCGGGCAACTTCGGGGCCACGCGCGGAACGTCGAACGTCGAGGGCGGGACGGCCGGCTTTTCCCCCGTCGAAGGATTGGCCGAGGGTAGTGGCCCGGGATCGAACGGCTTCCGCTCGCTCGCCGGCGCCTCGGTCGCGGCGACGCCGGGCGAAGGGGCAGCGGGCCGCTTGCCGGCGCCCGGCAGGGCCAGGCCGCCGATGGCCACACTGACGCCGGCCAGGACCGCGAGGGCGGCGATCTTCCCGATCAGCCCGGCGCGGGATCGTGGAGCGGGTAGCTGCGGCAGAGGAGGAGGCAAGGCCCGCCCCGGCATGGGAGGCAAGGGCGGCGGCTGGACGGGGCGCGGCGCGGGCCGGCCGTTGCGGTTCGCGATCCCGGGAGAGGAGGGCTTGTGGCTCACGAATGCGACCTCCTGGTTTCGCCTGCGGGCGGGGCCGCCGAAAGGCCGGTTTTCATCTAACCGCGCAGCTCGGCCGAAGTCTCGCGAATTCCGTTGCGCCGCCCGACGATTGCCCGGCGCTCCGGTATTGCATCGCACGTCCGCATGCCACAGAATAGCACCGCCCGCTCGCCGGTGAGGCTCGAGTCGATGCCGATTCGCTTCCGCTGCCCCTTCTGCGATCAGTTGCTCGGCATCTCGCGCCGCAAGGTCGGCACCGTCATCGAGTGCCCCAACTGCCACGGCCAGGTCGGCGTCCCCGGCGACGATCCCGTTCCCGAGGCCGCGAGTTTGCCCGGCGCGCCCCCGCCCGAGCCACTGCTCTTTGGCGCGCCCGCGCCTGCGTTCGGCGCGCCGCTCCCCGCCCTCGCTCCTCCCGCCCCGCCAACGATCGCCCCCACGGCGGACTACGTGCTTTCGACGACGACGGCGGCCCTGCTCGTCATCGGCGCGGTCACGCTGCTCGGCGTGGCGTTTCTCGTCGGGCTGCTCATCGGGAGCAAGCTGTGATGAGTGCCCCCGTTTAGCCGCCCCGCTTGCGGGGCGCGGGGAGCCCGCGCCCCGCAAGCGGGGCG
>JBBSEZ010000612.1:0-4811 GCA_038239195.1 Gemmatales bacterium | reverse complement strand
TACAACAGCGACCTCTGGAGTGCTTTGTCCGGTAGTAGCCATCCCTGGCCCCTTTCACGCTTTACGCTACGGCTCGGTTTTGCCTTTCCCCCCACAGCATACCATCTCCTCCTTTCCCGTGCGAACCCAGTCGTGCGCCCAAAGACGTCAAACCGCGCCTGCTGACCTCGACTCCCCGCGGCGTTTCGCGTACCTTCCCGATCAACTCAGGGAGGTTACCATGGAGCGAGTAGTGGGGATCGGCGGTGTGTTCCTGAAGGCCCACGACCCGAAGGCCCTGGCGGCCTGGTATCGTGACCACCTCGGGGCCCCGGTCGATCCGGGCCAGAACTACGGGGCGCTGACCTCGTCCGGCCCAGGCGAGATGACCGTTTGGTCCACCTTCCCCGCCGACACGCAATACTTCGGCCCCGGCCCGGCGACGTTCATGGTCAACTACCGGGTCAAGGACCTGGACGCCATGCTGGCGCAGCTCCGAGCCGCCGGCGCTCAGGTCGAGGACAGGGTCGAGGCCCACGAGTACGGCCGGTTCGGCTGGGCGACCGACCCGGAAGGCAACCGGTTTGAACTGTGGGAGCCGAAGTAGCGGAGTTACCAGGCCGGCCAGATGGGCTCGGACGCCGTTTGCTCGCCGCGCCTCCCGACGTCGCGACGTGCACGTACTCCCGCGCATGGGCCCGTTCACGAAGGAAGAGGTGTCCGTCGCCAGGGGCTTGCGGGACGGGAAGATGCAGCGGGCGCTGATGCAGTTTCTCGAGCCGGAGAACTACTTCACGGTCCGGGAAGCCCTAATTCAGGCCAGGCGTTCAGACCTGATCGGCGGGGCTGCGACTGCCTCATGCCGGCTCACCCGCCGCGCGAGGCCATCGAGGCGCGGCGCCGGCAAGCCAACCAGCCAGACGATCAATACCATACCGTGACCAACCCGGCGAAGGGCGAACCGCCCGGCGAGCGCGGTCTGCCGAATCGGGCTCCCGTCCGGGGCGGAAGACAGGACAGCGACAGAACAGGCAGCGAGGGCGAAACCGTGAATAAGACGGCTCGAAGAAAACTCGAGGATTTGAAACTGGCACTCCACGGAGTGACTTCCCCCTTTTCGTGTGAAGGAACGTTCGTCCCGGACAAGCCCGCGACGATCGTCTTCAAAGCAGAAACCAGGGTCGAAGTCGTCCGGGCAAAAAGTTCCTACGACCAGGAGCGCGAAGCGAGGCCGTTGCTGGAGCATTGCAAGCCGGCGCCTTTCGGCCACGGGAAGAAGACCCGGTACGACTCGCGCGTGCGCGATGCGCTTCAACTCAAAGCCGAAGGGGGAGCATTTCGAGTCGAAAACTTCGACCTCGAATCGGCCGACATTTTGAAAAAGGTCCAGCGCGAGCTCGTTCCGCATGACCCGAGCTCCATCTCCGCCGAGCTCTATTCGATCAACGTCTACACGAGAGGCGGACACTTCGCGCCGCACAAGGACACGCCGCGCGGCAACGACATGTTTGGCACACTGGTCGTGTGTTTGCCGTCGCAATTCGGGCACGGCCAATTGGTGTTAACTCACCGGGGGATCGTGCAGAAGTTCGACTGGGGCAGCGCCATTCAGGCACAAAAGGAGCCCAACCAGGTTCACTGGGCGGCGTTTTTCGGCGACGTGGACCATCAGATCGAGAGCGTCTGGAGCGGAGCACGTGTCACCTTGACCTATCTCCTGCGCCGGGGCGCCGGTGGTGCGCCGGCTCGCGAGCCCGCTTCCGAAGATCTGGCGCCGCGCGTCCAGGAAGCCTGGCGCACCTTGTTGGCGGATCGGAGCTTCCTGCCGAAGGGGGGAGCCCTCGCCTATCCGTGCTGTCATCTCTACCATCAAGACGCGCGTTTTCAGCAAAAGCCGGTCCCGATCACCTCGCCATCGGAGACCGTGCTCAAGGGACGCGACCACCTGGCGGCGGCCACGGCGCTTCAAGCCGGGTTGAAAGTCACATTCACCCCCTACATGTTCGAAAACTGCGCGGATGAGACCTGGCAGCTCGAACGCTTCCCGACGCGCAAGGAACAATCGCGACTGGGCAAGCAGATGGATGCCGATGACCTCAAGCGCATCTTGCCCATTCGCGCTAGCTCGGAGGACGAAGGCGACTTCGGCGTCACCTGGCTCGAGCCTCCTCCCACCTCCGACGAAACTTCGCGGCGATCCGAGGAAGACGAAGGTTCCGAGTTGGCGGCGGCGGCGCGCCTTCACTCCTGCGAGTATTGTCCGTGGGGCTATTTCGGGAACGAGGGCTCCGACATCGATCTCTACACGTATGCGGCGCTCCACGTGGACATTCCGCCGTTTGGCGAAGGCCCTCGTCAACCGGGCGCGCCGGTGAAACGTACGCCGCCCAAACGCGCGCCATCCACCCGCAAACGCAAGCCGAGCCAGGAGTGAGCAACAGGACCGCGCTTGACTCCCGAGGGCAAAGAGCCTGCCTCCGTCGTCCTGTGTCCTGGGCGAGTGGAAAGGGAAACGAAGACAGCTACTCTGGGACCTTCGGCTTGGCGAAGTCGTCGGCGTCTTGCGCGGTCATGGCCAGATCGAGGCCGCCGCGTTCTCGCCGAATGGGCAAATCCTGGCAACGATTGGCGAAGACGGCACCGTGTACCTTTGGGACGCCGTCACCGGCCATGCCCGTGGGGCTCTCGGAACCACCCTCAGCGGTTTCCAGACCCAGTTGGTTTTTCGGCCAGACGGTCGTGCCCTTGCCGTTGGCGGACAAGATGGGACGATCTGGCTCTGGACCGTCCCGTAAGCGACGGCGAACATCCCTGTTGCCGCTGCCTGATCTCAGCGGAAGCCGAGTTTTCTGCAAAGTGTCTAACTGTTCGACGTCGCGACATGCACGTACTACGCGGGGATGGGCCCGTTCACGAAGGAGGAGGTGTACGTCGCCAGGGGCTTGCGGGACGGAAAGATGCGGCGGGCGCTGATGCAGTTTCTCGAGCCGGAGAACTACTTCACGGTTCGGGAGGCGCTCCTTCAGGCAGGCCGAGGCGACTTGATCGGAGGAGGGCGTGACTGCCTGACCTGTCCCAGCCGCCGCGAAGGAAGTGATCGAAGCGCGGCGGACACAGGCGAACGCGGCGGCTCAGGGCGACCACTACCATGCCGTCGCGAGCCCGGGCAAGGGCGAGAAGCCCGGCGAGCGTGGGGCGGGCCCGGCGAAGCAGAAGGGCGAGAGGCCGGGGCGGAAGTCGGCGCAGCGGGGGCAAGGGAAAGGGCTCAGGCCCGCGAACGTGGCCCGTGCTCGACCACCCGAACCCGACACCTCGGGAACGTCGATCGCGTCAAGGGCCAGGAAGAGATGGCCGGGTTGCCAGAGACGGTCTCCGGCAATGCCGGCCTGGACCGGCCCCGAGCACCAACCGCGGAGGGGCCTCGCCGGATCGACATGGAAAGCGACTCGGCGCAAACGGATCAGCGTTCTCCCGCCCGTTTCTTGCCCTGCCTCCGCTCGCGGGCGGAAAGCGTGTCCCAGACGCGCACCGTGAAATCGCCCGAGGCGCTGGCCAGGCGGGTGCCGTCGGGACTGAACGCGAGGGCTTTCACGTAGTCTCCGTGGCCCTGAAGTTCGGCGACCTCCTGACGAGTGGCCACGTCCCAGAAGCGAATCGAGTTGTCGGCGCAACCCGTGGCCACGCGCGTGCCGTCGGGCGTGAAGGCCACGCTGTAAACGGTCGTTCCGTGCTTCAGAACGCCGTCCTGCTGCCAGGTCGCAGTGTTCCAAAGCCGCACTTCCCCTTTCTTGCACCCGGACGCGAGGAGCCGGCCGTCCGGACTGAAAGCCAGCGCGGTCGCTTCGTCGGTATGCCCCTGTAACACCTGCAATAGCTCTTTCTTGGCCACGTCCCAGATCCGAATGGACCGGTCCGGTTCGGCACCGGCGGAAGCAAGCCAACGCCCGTCGGGACTGAAAGCGACGTCGTGAACGTGAGCGCGATGACCGCGCAACACGTCCCGGGTCGTTCGGCGGCGCACGTCCAGGACGTGCACCGAGCCGTCCATGCTCCCCGCGGCGAGGAGGGCCCCGTTGGGGCTGAAGGTCAGTCGGCTATCCTGCCAGTGGTCGGTCGGCATGCTCCATCGATGCAGGTGTTTGCCCGTGCCGACGTCCCAAAGGCTGACGGCATTGTCGCGACCAAGCGTGGCCAGCAATTTCCCCGAGGGATCGATGGCAACAGCGCTGATTAGTGTCTTGGCCGGGTAGCGCATCACCGCCGTCTCCTGGCCGGAGGTCGCATTCCATAGGCGAACGGTGCCGTCCCAGCCGGCCGAGGCCAGGCGTTCGCCGTCGGGATGGAAGGCGACGCCGTAGACGAACGTCGAATGCCCGCGAAGAACGCCGTTGCGCTCCGCCAAACGGGCGTTCCACACCCGGGTCGTGCCGTCCATCGAACTGGACGCGATCGAGGCCCCGTCGGGCGAATAATCGACGGAGAGGACTTCCCCGGCGTGCCCGCGGAGGACGGCGATCGCCTCGCCACTGATCGCGTCCCAAAGCCGCAGGGTGTGGTCTTGCGAAGTCGATACCAGCCGCCGGCCGTCCGGGCTGAAGGCGGCCCGCAGCACCCGGCCGGAGTGCCCCCGGAGCGTGGCGACGGGGGCGCCGGTCATTCCGTCCCAGAGGCGAACGGTCTGATCGTAGGAGCAGCCATTTCATGGTGCCGATTTAGCCAACACAAGTACACATCTGGACAACAGCACCCATCGTGCCCCCCTGTTCTCAGATGGCTGTAGCTGCTAACCTGACTTGGGGACTATCAGGCGATGCCATGAGGAAACCATCATG
>JBBSEZ010000611.1:0-4819 GCA_038239195.1 Gemmatales bacterium | reverse complement strand
TGGGGGGGGGGGGGGCGCGAGTGTGGGGGGCGCGGGGGGCGGCCCGCGTGGGGGGGCGGGGCGGGGCCCCGCGGGGGGGCCGGCCCGCGCCCAAGCGGTGTTACCCCCCTCCCTGGTCGGCCCGGCCGGCCTGCCCGGTTACGCGACTGGCGAGGTATTTGGGAAACGGTTATCTCGTTCACGCGATCACCTCCCTCACCTGCTCGCGGGCGGAATGCCAGGCGGCCAGGGCGCGATCGACGTCGGCCTCGGTGGCCAGCTCGTTGGCGGCGAACAGGCCGACGAGCAAGTTGGTAGCCGGGACCGTATCCGTGTCGCCGCGCGGGAGCCGGGCCAGAGTCGCGACGACGTGCTGCCAGGCCCGGTGGCGCGTGCTGTTGGCGTGAACCGTCTCGCTGAGCTGTTGCGGGGTGGCGACGAGCGCATACAGCCGGGCGCACTGCTCGGCGACGGCCGCCACCAGCCGTCCGGCGGCGCCGCCGGCGAAGAGCTCCAGCGCCAGGGCATGGCGCCCGCCGAGGGGCAGCGCGGCGATGCTGTCGGCGACGATCGTGGAAAAATCGATCGCCGACAGCGAGGAAACGCGCGCCGCCCACAGGGCGCGGCGTAGCGGGTCGGCTTCGAGCAGCAGGACGCGCGCCGGGTCGTCGGGGCCGAGGTCGGCCGCCTTCCACGCCTCGCGGTGGGCAGCCAGAAGGCGCACGCGGTCGGGCACGGCCTCCTCGGTGGCGCGCTGCGGCAGGGAGTGCGTCAGGGCGAGCAGCGCCGACTCGCGCGGCGCCGCGTCGGGCGCCGTCAAGAGACGCGCCGCGTGGACCGTCACGATGTTGCGCAGGAGCATACCGGCGCGGCGCGGGCTCAGCACGGCGCCGGCCTGCGCCAGCAGGGCCACCAGCAGCCGCACGTAGACGGCCAGGCGCTCGGCGAGTTGTTCGTGGAGGCGCGGCACAAGCTGCCGCCCGGAGGCGATGCGCCCGCGCAGGGCCCGCGCCGCCTCGGGACACACCTCGTCGTCGCGGGCCAGGATGATCTGATGCTGCTGTGCCTCGGGGAGGTCGGCCCAGGCAGGCACCTCGATGGCGAAGGCGAAGCGGTCGGCCAGGGCGAGGTCGAGCGGTTCCGACCCGCGGTAGGTCGAGCCCTCTTCCTGCTCAAGGGCGGGCGGGTTCATCGCCGCCCAGCGGTAGACGAGCTGGTCGAGCAGGAGGCCCTGGACGCGGCGCTCGTGGACGATGGGGAACAGCTTGTTCTGGAGGTCGATGCGGCAGCGCGAGATCTCGTCGAAGAACACGACCCCCGCGCCCCAGATGGAGGCGGGCGTCTGGACGTAGGCGAGCTGCCCGTCGGGCCCGGGGAGGGGGTAGCCCACGAGGTCGTCGAAGTTGAGCAGGGCGGCGTTGTAGTGGCGCCAGGCGAGCCCGAGGGCCCGCGCGACGCGGTTGAGCAGGTACGACTTGCCGGTGCCGTGCGGCCCGATTAGCAGCAACGGTTCGGCGCTGATGAGCGCGCCGATCACGACGGGCTCCACGCTCTCCATGCCGAGGGCGCCGAGGCGCGCCAAAAGCGACAATGAGTCTTTCACGAACGGTCCTCCCCTTGGGGGAAGGCCTGGCCGAGCTGGCCCGGAAGGAGGGAACGGAGGCAGGAGATGGTCCATCTCCACCCAGGATTGCCCACGAGGGCCGCATCGTTCCCGTTGCCGGGCTGGCAGGCACCTGTCCGGGTGGGAGCAGGTTGCCGGGCGGTCACAGGGGCCAGGCCCTCGCGCCTCTCTGGATGCGTCGGAAGCAACGTCACACGGCGAGCCCGCCCCAGTCGGCGGGATCGACGCCCTCTTCGATCAGCAACTCGCGCAGGAGGTTGTAGGCGCGCTGGCGCAACCGCCAGACGCGCAGCCCGCGCGCCTGCGCCGTGCCCTCCTCGCCGTAGAGGACGGCGCCGACCTCCTGATCGGTCAGCCCGTCGAAGTGGTAGGCGAGCAGGATGGTGCGCTCCTGTTCGGGCAGGCGCCCCAGGCACGCAAGGGCGAGCTCGCGGGCGCGGGCGCGCTCGCGCGAGTCGTTTTCGCGCCGTGGGCGGACGCCCTCCTCGCCGTCCTCGCTGCCCTTTTCGGGCAGGGGGCGGATGCGCGTGCGCTGGCGGAGCCGATCGACGGCCTTCCAGCCGGCGCGGCGCGAGCTCCACGCGGTCAGGTCGTGGGAGCGGAAGAAGTCGGGCTCGCCGGCCCACTTCTCCCAGGCCTGGGCCAGGCAGTCGCCGCTGACCTCCTCGGCGAGCTGCGGGTCGCCGTAGCGCGCCGCCAGGCGCGCGAAAACGACGGGCCAGGCCGCGGCCAGGTCGTTCGCGAAGGTTTCTTCGGTCAGGTTCTCGAGCTGTTCCACCATCCGCACCTCCTTACGTTGCCGATCCCCGTTGCGTCGAGACGGCAGGCCCCCCGGCGCCCTCGGCGCGAATGCGCGTCGAGGCCGTGGGCCTGGGTTGCCTGTTCGCGCAGCGCGTCGAGGGACGAGGGCAGGCGCCTGGCCCTTTGGGGGCCAGCGTTCCTCAGCGCTTCCGCTCAGGCCGTCAAGTCAAGGAAGGCCCCACCGGGGGGCATGCTGTTCACGTGGGATGAGCCAGTGCCATTGGTTGCTCCGATCAAGGGGGCCACATCGTTCCCGCTTTGCGGGCTGGCAGGGGCACCTTGGCGGTCGGCCAGGTTGCCGGGCGCTGCGGGCCAGTTCCCAAGCGCCACTCTTGATGGTTCGGACAAGCGCCCGATGCGCGCGTTGCGGTACGAAAGGTGTGGTGTGTCCGTCATGTTCCTCGAAGTTGAATAGAATCGACCGCTACATTATTCGCAGCCCCTCGCGACAAGTCAACGGGCTCGGCGCGCGAGTTGCTTGCCGAGCTCACTCTTGCATCGACGGGCGCGCAAGGTACGATGGAGAGAGGACACTCCCCCGCCTGAAACGGTTCGCTCGTCTCCTCGATTTCCGCAGGTGCCGCCGATGTCTGAAGCGACCCAGGAGAAGACCGGCCTCGGCAATTACTTCGTGGCCAACTACCCGCCGTTTTCGGCCTGGAAGCCGGACTACCTGCCCCAGGCGCGGGCGGCGCTGGCGTCCGCGCCGCGGCCCGACACGCCGCTGGGGCTCTACCTCCACATCCCCTTCTGCCGCAAGCGCTGCAAGTTCTGTTATTTCCGCGTCTACACCGACAAGAACGCCCGCGACGTCGAGACCTACGTCGATGCCCTCGTCAAGGAAGTCACCCTCTACGCCCGCGAGCCCCTCGTCGCCGGCCGGCCGTTGAAATACGTCTACTTCGGCGGGGGCACCCCTTCCTACCTGAGCGCCGGACAACTCCGCGACCTGATGGGCCGGCTCCAGGCGGTGTTGCCGTGGGAAGGCGCCGAGGAGGTGACGTTCGAGTGCGAGCCGGGCACGTTGCAGCGCCACAAGCTCGAAGCGCTGCGCGAGCTGGGCGTGACGCGGCTGAGCCTCGGCATCGAGAACTTCGACGCGAAGATCCTCGAGTACAACGGCCGGGCGCACCTCGAAGAGGAGATCCACCGGGCCTACGGCTGGGCGCGCGAACTGGGCTTCGACCAGATCAACATCGACCTGATCGCGGGCATGGTCGGCGAGAGCTGGGACAACTGGAAGCGGTGCGTCACCAAGACGCTCGCGCTGGCCCCGGAGAGCGTCACCATCTACCAGATGGAATTGCCCTACAACACCGTTTTCAGCAAGGAGCTGAAGATGGTCGGCCAGGACGAGCCGATGGCGATTGCCGACTGGCCGACCAAGCGGGCCTGGGTGGAATACGCCTTCGACACCATGCGGGCGGCGGGCTATCAGGTGTCGAGCGCCTACACGCTGGTGAAGGACAAGGGCTGCAAGTTCGTCTATCGAGATGCCCTCTGGCACGGCGCCGACATGCTCGGCACGGGCGTCGCCTCGTTTGGCCACGTGCGCGGCGTTCACCTACAGAACGTCGATACCTGGGAGCAGTACGTCGGGCTCGTGGACAGGGGTGAGCTTCCTCTGGGGCGGGCGCTGCCGGTCTCGCCGGACCAGTTGCTCATCCGCGAGATGGTGCTACAGCTCAAGACGGGCCGGCTCGACCCGGAGTACTTCCGGCGGAAGTTCGGCGCGGAGGTTCGCGAGGAGTTCGCCGAGGGCTTCGCGAAGCTGGAGGCGGAGGGCTTCTTGAAGAGCGGCCGCGAGGAGATCGAGTTGACGCGCGCCGGGCTGTTGCAGATCGACCGGGCGCTGCCGGCGTTCTTCGAGCCGCAGTACCGGGGGGCGCGGTATACGTGAGGGTTTTCCCTCACCCGGAAGGGCGATTCCCTCACCCCCAACCCCCTCTCCCAAGGAGGGAGAGGGGGAGCCAGAAGCGTGGGGTAGGCCGAGTCTTGGAGGCCCTCTTCCTCCCCTCTCCCCCGAGTACAGGGGAGGAAGAGGGCCTTCCCCAGCGAAAGCCCCTCAACCCCTCTCCCCGAGTACAGGGAGAGGGGAGCAAGATGCGGTGGGCCTCGAAGATGTCAGCGGTCCGAAAGTTTGGCCGTTTGGCGCTGTTCTGCTACCTTGGTGGCGATGTCCTGACCGAGTCGTTGGTCGCAAAAACACGAGGAAGCCAATCCTCACGCACTGGGCCAGACCGTTCGACAAGAACAGCACCGGCGCTCCCTGGCAGGACAGCCGGCCACCCAAATCGCCAAGGAAATGCGCCTGGCCGAGCGCACGGTGCGCCGTCTCTTGGCCCGCCTCGGCCCCCAACCCGCCGGCGAGGCCTTCCTGCCCTCCTACGCGCGCTGCGGCCACCAGCGCGCCTG
>JBBSEZ010000610.1:0-4822 GCA_038239195.1 Gemmatales bacterium | reverse complement strand
TTACAAGGTGGCGCCCGCCGACCTGTATTTTTCGCGCGACGCCAAACAAGACGCGCTGAAGCGTGAGCCGATCATCCGGTACGTTTCCGCTCCCGGGCCCGCGGACGTCACGGCCTAAGCCCTTGCGGCCGCCCTGGTCTTGCCGCCGCTGGTCCGCCGCGCTCGCTGGCGCCGGCGCACTCGACCAGATTGTGAATGAGCCGCGGCAGAAGCATGACCGCCGCCCCGCTCGCCGTCGCTCACCTGTACCACGTCGTGGACGTGCCAGCGCGCCATCTCCAGCGACAGCGACGCCCTCCAGTCGCTGGGGGCGCAGTCGCCACGCCCTCGACGAACGCACGTACCGCTTCCGTCTCGGCGGCACGCCCCGCCCGTCTGCGCGCCGATCGCGGAGGATTGCGAGTGCTCGTTGAAAACCGCCTCGACGGCGGACGAGGGGATCGGCGTTCCTGGCGCCTCCGGTGCCGCGGGCCGGCAGGGAAGTTGGGTAGTCCTCGCCTCGACACGCGGGCAGTTGCGGAGCTCGGGCGAAGGGTCGTGTCGGCCCGGTCCTTCCATGCGCCGCGGGCGGCAGGCCAGACGAGAGCCTTGCGTGGCCCGTCTGTTTGCGCCCCGAACGGCACGGCGCCGGTACAATGTCAGAAGCATCGGCGAAGCAACCGATCCGCAAGGGGATGAGGCCCCATGAAGTTCTTCACTCCCGAACGTTACCTGAGCCTGGCAAACCTCGACGACAAGCAAACGTTCCTGGCTGCGCACCAGCAGTGGGAAGAGGCCCTCTCCGCCTATGGCGAGCAACTCCAGCGACTCGGGGAAAAATTGCCGCGAGGCCTTCGGCGCCTGGTCGAGCCCGTGTACCTGCACGACGCCCGCGTTCTGGCCATGTACCAGGACAAGGAGCTTTTCCTCATCACGCTTCAGCCCGAGCCCGATCCCGGGCGGCTCGTTGTTCTGGGCTACGTGCTGGTGGAAGAGCCAACGATCGAGCAACAGGCGCTTCCCGTGGAGCGCTTTCGGGAGCCGGTCGAATGGCTGTACGACGAGCTCGACCTCGACCGGCCGGAAGGGCCCCGGGGCTTGCCGGCCCCGACGGCCGAGCCGACGTTCCGCCACAACATTTTGCTCAGCAACGGTTGGGAGGTGGCGATCCGCTTCCGCACGGCCTGGGTCAAGCGCCCCCTCCGGGTGCTCCCGGCCCTCGCCGGGCAGAGCGGCGCCCGGCCTGTCGCGCCGCGCGCTTCGTGAACGGCACCCACCCGAACCTCACTTGACCCGGACTGGCTACACGCGGGCCGGCGCTCGCCCCTGAGGCCCCAAGTCCCATGACGACCGACACCACGTCTTCAAGCCCCCTTGCTCGCTCCTTCCGCTGACGGCGGCGCTGCGGGCCGAGGAGGGCGCCTCGGCCAGCGTGCCCGGTCCCGAAAAGCTGGCCGTTTTGCTCACGGTGCAGGGCGGCGGCGGCGACTACTGGGAGGGCATGGACACCAACCACGTCCAGGTGCAGCGGGTCTCGGTCAGCGTCGCCTGCGGCGCCATCAACTATTTCGACAAAACGGGCTCCATCCACGCGCACCTACTTAACCAATCGTGATTGTCTCCCCTACGATTGCACCATCTTCCTGCGAGGCGCGCCGTCGCGCCTTGGGGCACCTCGGACAAGGCACCTCCCATGTTCTCCTCGAATGCCAGCCCGCACGGCCGCTTCCGCTCCTTTCTCCAGCCCGCCCGCGACTGGGTCGCGAACCTGTTGACCCGGCGCGCCCCGGCGGGGCGGCCGCGCTCCTTCAAGCCGTCGCTGGAGGAGTTGCTCGCCCGCATCGTGCCCGCCTTCACGAACTGCTACTGGTCCGGTGACGGGCCGAACAATAACGCCAGCACGCCGATGAACTGGATTGGCGGGATCAAGCCAGTCGATGGGACGGACAGCGCCATCTTCCTGGGGACTGCGGCGGGCGCCAACGGGAACAAGGCCATCGTCTTCGACGCGGACTTCACGGCCTCGTTGCAGGACCTGACCTTCCAGCCGGCGTACAGCGGCGCCGTCGAGCTCGCCAGCAGCCTGACGGTCGGCGGGGGCGTCGTCCAATCGACGAGCCTATTCAACCTCGACGCCGCCACGGTGCTGACGGCGCACAACTGCCAGAGCAACGAGGGCACCTTGCTCGGTAGCGGCGGGCTCGCGATCACCGGCACGCCGTCCGACCCGGGGAACGCTGGCTTCAACACGACCACGACGCAGGAGTTTGCCACCCTCAACGTCGGCACCAACGCGAACCTGCTGTTCTCCACCAAGACCACGTTCGATAGCACCCGGATCACCAACAACGGCACCACGACGTGGACGGGTGGGGACGTCCGGTTCGTGGAGGGGGTCGCCTTCACCAACAACCCGAATGGCACGTTCCTGGATTATTGTGACCAGAGTTGGCGGACCGGGCTGGGCGGCACGTTCGTCAACCTGGGGAACTTCACCAAGGACCACACGTCCGGGGCGACGACCTTCTCGAGCAACTTCAACAACGGGGGCCCCTCCGCCCAGGTGTTGGTCCACACGGGGACGCTGGAACTGGCCCGGACGGGGAACCACACCGCGCCGTTCACCATCGACGCCGGAGCGACGTTGGAGCTCGGCGGCCAGAAGCAGACGCTCAACACTGGGACGAACTTTCGCGGGGCCGGGCTCGTGGTGGACGCGCTCGCGCAGTTGGACGTGCCGGTGGGCGCGAGCGTGACGTTCGACGCCGCGCTGGACCTGCCGGCCGGCGGGGGCGGCGCCCTGGGGGACGTCGCGAACCTGGGCGGGACGATCTACGTGACGAACAACTTCCACTGGGCAAGCGGTCCGCTGCGGAACCTGACGGGGGTCTACGTCTCGGGCACCCTGCTCATCGATGGTGCGGACGAGAAGGCCCTGACCAACACCTTCCTGACGTCGAACGCGCAGGCGGTTTGGGACGGCACCGGCAACATCGACTTGACCAACGCGACCTTCGAGAACTACGGCAGTTTCGAGATCCGCAACAACGCCAAGTTGGGGGACACAGCCCCGATGAGGGACAGCTCGTTCTTCCAGAACCTCGACGGCGCCGAGGGGCGGGGGAGCGTGACCAAGACGGGCCCGGGCGCTGGTACGACATTCGACATCCGCTTCCAGACGTCGGGCGACCTGTTCTTCGCCGGTAACCGCATCGAGTTCACGCAGGGCCTCAGCCAGATCGCCAACGGCAACACCGTCCTGGCCGGGGGCACCATGAAGATCGACGCCGGGATGGTCTACCAACTCGGGGGCGGCACCCTGGTGGGCGGCGGCACCATCGACGGCAGCCTGACCCAGGTCGGCGGTACGGTCGACATCGGCTCTAATCCGGCGTCCCTGACGCTGACGGTAACGGGCAACTACGAGCAGCAGGTGGGCGCGGTGCTGAAGATCGACGCCTCGTCCGACACTAGCTGGGGCGCGCTGAACGTCGGAGGGGACGCCAACCTCGGGGGCACGCTGGCCATCGACTTGCTGATGGGCTACGTGCCGAACGCCGGCCTCGCCGAGAAAGTCCTGAACATCACCGGGACGCGCACGGGCACGTTCCCCGCGCCGGCGGGGTGGACGCTCCAGGCCAACGACCACGACATCACCATCACCAAGCAGGCAGCCGTTGCCACCACGACCTGGCTCGTCTCCAGCCAAGACCCGTCGGCCCCCGGGCAGGCGGTGACGTTCACGGCGACGGTCTCGGGCGGGATGGGCGTGGCCCCCACGGGCACGGTCAGCTTCTACGACGGCGCCACCCTCCTTGGCACGGTCAGCCTGGCGCCCGGGATGATGGGGGCCACCGCCAGCTTCACCACGTCGGCGCTGGCCCTGGGCGACCACCAGATCACCGCCGTCTACAGCGGCGACGCGACCTTCCCCGGCAGCACGTCCTCGCCTTTGGACCAGAGAGTGCAGCAGGCGACCACCATGACGTGGGCCTCCTCCAGCCAGAATTACTCGGCGCCGGGGCAGGCGGTGACGTTCACGGCGACGGTCTACGGCGGGATGGTCGGCAGCCCCACGGGGACGGTCAGCTTCTACGACGGCGCTACCCTGCTGGGCACGGTCAGCCTGGCGCCTGGAATGATGGGGGCCACCGCGAGCTTCACCACGTCGGCGCTGGTCCTGGGCGACCACCAGATCACCGCCGTCTACAGCGGCGACCTCGCCTTCGCCGCCAGCACGTCCTCGCCCTTGGACCAGATGGTGGGGTGAGCCCGTCGGCCTTTCGATGCCGCTTGTTCGAGCGGAGGGCCTTCTCGGCCCTCCGCGGGAGGCGCCCCGTGCCGCCCGACTCCGCTTTGGGAGGGAGAGGAATGCGCATCTGCGTGATGGGCTCAAGGGAGATTGCGCCCCAACCCGCGTGTTCGCGGAGGGTGGCCGGCGCTGCGGGCGCCGCCCTCTTTCTCGGGGTAGCGCTGTCCCTGCTCGGCCCGAGAACGGCCGAGGGACAGGTTCTGCGCGAAACAGCCTTCAGGGCGCCCCGCGGAACTGTCAACCAGTTGGCATTCTCGCCGGACGGCAAGACGCTGGCGAGCGTGGGGAGCGACTACGACCACCTGGGCGCGGGGGCCTACGTCCGGCTGTGGGAGGTGAAGACGGGGAAGGAGAAGGCCAAGTTCCCCCTCCAGACTCGCTCCTGCGGCTACCTGCTAGCATTCACCCCGGACGGGAAGTCCCTCGTCTCCTCGTGCGGGCAACCACCGAGTACTGCTGGCCCGGGCTTCATGATGATCGAGGTGTGGGACGTCAAGACGGGCAAGCGCCGCCTGCTCATCAAGCCGAAGC
>JBBSEZ010000609.1:0-4822 GCA_038239195.1 Gemmatales bacterium | reverse complement strand
GGGGGGGGGGCGCCGGCCAGTGGGCCGCGGGCGGGGGGGGCCGCCCGCCTTGCGCAGTCCCCCCCCGCCCCCCCCCCCCCCCGCACCGCTCGCCTCGATGCGTACTCAACCGCTCAACTAAACGTCCCCGCGATGTAGTCCTTCGTGTGCTTCTCGCGAGGCCCCTCAAAAAGCTCCTTCGTAGGCCCGAACTCGACGAGATAGCCCGTCCGCCCGCCCTGCGTCGTATCGACGTACAGGAACGCCGTGTGGTCGGCCACGCGCTTGGCCTGTTGGAGGTTGTGCGTCACGATGGCGATGGTGAACTTCTTCTTCAACTCCTGCATCAGCTCTTCGATCTTGGCCGTCGCGATCGGGTCCAGCGCCGAGCAGGGCTCGTCCATGAGCAGCACCTCCGGCTCCGTGGCGATGGCGCGGGCGATGCACAGCCGTTGCTGCTGCCCGCCGGAGAGCGACAGTCCGCTACTGCGCAACTTGTCCTTCACCTCGTCCCACAGCGAGGCGCTGCGCAGGGCCTTCTCGACCTTCTCCTCGACGTTGCCGCGGAAGCCGTTGAGGCGCAGCCCGAAGGCGACGTTGCGCTGGATGCTCATCGCGAACGGGTTGGGCTGCTGGAAGACCATGCCGATGTAGCGGCGCACCGCCACGGGATCGACCGAGGGGTCGTAGACGTCCTTGCCGCGGAAGCGGATGTGGCCCTCGAAGCAGAAGCCGCGGATCAGGTCGTTCATGCGGTTGATGCTGCGCAAGACCGTGCTCTTGCCGCAGCCCGACGGGCCGATGAACGCCGTCACCGCGTTCTTGCGGATGGCGAGGTTGGTGTCGCGCACCGCCTTGAAGTCGCCGTAGTACAGCGAGCGGAGCTGCACCTCGATGACGTGGTCGTCCCCGTTGCGGGACGCGTGCCCGTTACCGTTCGCGGTCGGGGCGTGGGTGGTCGTGGACATGGCACCTTTTCCTATCTTCGGGAGGCGTGGCCGGTCCAGAGTTGCGCGGCGACGTTGGCGATCAGGACGAGGAACACGAGGACCAGCGAGGCCGCCCAGGCGATCTCGATCTGGTTGGGAAAGGGCGAACTGGAAAAGTCGTAGATGAGCACCGCCAGCGAGGCCGTCGGCTCCAGCGGGTTGCGCGTCAGCCAGTAGTCGCTGAACATCGCGGTGAACAAGAGCGGGGCCGTCTCCCCCGCCGCCCGGGCCACCGCCAGCATCACCCCCGTCAGCACGCCGGGAAGGGCCGTCGGCAAGACGACGTACCAGACGACCTGCGTCTGCGTCGCCCCCATGCCGATGGCGGCGTCTTTCATGCGCTGCGGCACCATCTTCAGCGCCTGCTCGGCGGTCAGCAAGACCGTCGGCAGCATCAGGATCGACAGGGCGATGCCCCCTGCCAGGGCGGAGTAGCGCCCGAGGAGGATCACGACGGTGGCGTAGACGAACAGCCCGGCGAGGACGGAGGGCAACCCCGTCAGCACCTTGGCGGCGAAGCGCACCGCGGCGGCCGTCTTGCTCTCCGGACCAAACTCCGACAGGAAGACCGCCGCGAGGACGCCGACCGGCACCGCGATTGCCGAGGCGACAGCGACCATGAGCAGCGTGCCCAGCAGCGCGTTGCCGACCCCGCCGCCGGTCATCCCCGCCGCGGGCGGGAGCTCCGTGAACAGCGCCACGCCGATGCGCTTGCCGCCGCGGAAGATCAGCATCAGCAGCACCGAGACGAGCGGCACCATCGCGGTGACGGCCAGGATGCCGGTGAGGACGCTCATGGCGGCGCTGAATAGGGTGCGCGGGGCGCGCAGCCGGCGCTCGAGGTCGGGCGGCTCGGGCGGTCGGGGGGGATCGGCCCCTCGTCGAGCGGCGTGGGGACGGGCAGGCCCCCGGCCACGCCCATCACGTGGCCGAGGCCCGGCACCTGCGGCTTCTTCTCGGGCTTGGGGGGCTGCCCTTCGGGGCTCGTCGGCTCGCTCATCGGGCGATCCCTCCGATGGCGGTGCGCTGCAAGATCAGCGTCCCGATGACGTTGATGACGAGGGTGATGCCCAGCAGGACGAGGCCGACGTACATCAGCGCCCCCTTTTCGATCTCGCCGGACTCCGGCCACTGGTTGGCGAGCAGCGCCGCCAGCGTGTTGCCGGGCGAGAACAGCGACCACTCGACGACGTTGCTGTTGCCCAGGAGCATGGCCAGCGCCATCGTCTCGCCGACCGCCCGCCCGAAGGCCAGGATGATCGAGCCATAGACCCCGCGCGAGGCCGTCGGCAGGATGACGGCGAGGATCGTCTCCCAGCGCGTGGCGCCCAACCCGAAAGCGGCCTCGCGCAGCTTGGGCGGGACCGCCACGATGGCGTCGCGCGAGATGGCCGACACCGTCGGCAGCACCATGATCGCCAGCACCAGGGCGGCGGGCAACATCCCGGGCCCGGAAAGGCGCGTTCCGAAGATCGGCAGCGTGCCGAAGTGGTCGTGCAGCCAGTTCGCCCCGGGGCGGATGAACGGGATGACGACGAAGATGCCCCACAGGCCATAGACGACGCTGGGGATGGCCGCCAGGAGCTCGATGACGTTCTTCAGCCCCACCTCCCAGCGCGGGGGGATGAAGTCCTGGGTGATGAAGATGGCGACGGCCACGCCGAACAGCGCGCCGATGGCCACGCCCAAAATCGAGCTGTAGAGCGTCCCGCCGATCTGGGGGAGGATGCCGAACTTCTCCTGGCCGGGCGACCATTTGCTCGTGGTGAGGAAGTCGAGGCCGTGCTTGCGGATGGCGGGGCTGGCCGTGATGGCGATCTGCACGACGAGATAGACGACGAGGCCGATCGCCAGCAAGGCCATCGCGCGCGTCAGGCCGCGAAACGCCCGGTCGGTGAACACCTCCCTCGGCGTGGGCTCGCGGGCAATCGAGTCGGTCGGCTGCGTCATCGCGCGGTCCTCGGGGCCCTTCGCGAGAAGGCGCTTTCCGCGCCGGGGCCCGCGATCTTCTCCACCTCGGCGCGCACCGCCTTCAGCACCTTCTCCGGCAGCGGCACGTAGCCGAGTTGCTCGCTCAGTTCCTGCCCGCGCCCCTCGTTCTTGCTCTCCAGGGCGTAGAGAAGGACGGCCTTGAGCTTCTCGGCCACCCGCGGGTCGTCGTAGTGCTTGCGGCACACGATCCAGGTGAAGGTCACCATCGGGTAAGCGCCCTTGTCCTTGGGGTCGGGCACGGTCGTGCCGAAGACCTTGTCGAACTTGGCCTCGGCCAGCGCCTTCAGGCTCGACTCGACGGTCGGCTTGATGAAGTGGCCCGCCCGGTTCTCCACGGTCGCCATCGGCAGGTGGGTCAGCTCGGCGTAGCCCGACTCGATGTAGCCAAAGGCCCCGGGCGTCTGCTGGACGAGGGCCGCGACGCCGGCGTTGCCCTTGCCGCCGATGCCCACCGGCCAATCGACGCTCTTGCCCTTGCCGGGGCCCCCCTTCTCCTTGGTCCAGCGCGGGTCGATGGAGCTCAGGTGGTTGGTGAAGACGAAGGTGGTCCCGCTGCTCTCGGCCCGGCGCACGAAGGTAATGGGAAGGGAGGGCAACTCCAGGCCGGGGTTGGCGGAGCCGATGAGCGGGTCGTCCCACGACGTGACCTCGCCGAGCAGGATGCCGACGTAGGGCTTGCGGGTGAGCTTGAGCTCGGGATTGCCGGGCAGGTTGTAGCACAGGGCGACGCTGCCGGCCGTCAGGGGCACCTGGATCAACTCGAATTTCTTGTGCTCGCGCTGCCCGAGCTTGTCGGCGATGGCCTGGAGGCGCTTCGCGCTGAGGGCCTCGTCGGTGGCGCAGAAATGGACCAGTCCCTCCTCGAGTTGGCGAACGCCCGCCCCGCTGCCGATGGCCTGGTAGTTGACGCGGACGTCGGGGAAGAGGCGGTAGAACTCGAGGAACCAGCGCTTGTAGAGGGGCGCGGGGAAGGTCGCGCCGCACCCCTGGATCGTCACGCTGTCGGAGGGCGCACATCCCGCCGAGGGGAAGAGCGCCAGGCCGGTCAGCAACAGGGCCCAATGGCGGCGCGGCATGATCGCTCCCCTCTGGAGGGCGAATCGAGATCCTGTTGCTATCAATAAGACGAGGGGGCCAGCGCGACAGCGCCGCGCCGGCCGGTTTCTCAGAGCCTCCAGGGATCTTCTCGGTTTCTTCACCGAACGTTCGCACGAGGAATCGACCGCGTGAAAAGCCGGGGCGATCCTTCTCACCCAGGTGCGCCGTGGCCAGTGGTCAGACCGCTTTCGCTGATGGGGCTGTTCCCGCATTAGCTGGACGTGCAGAACGTGACCGAGTCTCGGGAAGTGCTGATCAGAAAAGGATCCCGTTTGAAGCGGTCATCGACATCATCTGGACTAATGATCCAGCGTTCGGTCGCCTGCATCCGCCGGCGAATGATCCAAGATTCAACCATTGAGAGGCGATCAGACAAGAGGCAGGCTCGCTAAGGCCCCCCACGCCTGATCTCTGACTGCCTTGAGAGGGGTGCGCATGACGTTCGACGAAGGCAAACACAGGCTGATGATTCACGCCGGGTTAGTTGATGACCCCGCGATTAGAGATGGATTGCTGGGGTCTCTGCGTCCATACCAGAGTATCAAAGGGGCGCAACCGGCCGTCCGCTAGACCGCCATGGGCCATGAAACAGCCTCCAACAGGCCGCGATGGGGGTGGAGGCGTTGGGTTTCCTGCTCGATGCGAAACGTGAAAAACTGGTCCCAATCCCCGTTCAACGCCGTGCTGCGCAACTCCAGCATGGCCTGCGCCCCCGGCTTGACCCAACTCATCCCCGTCCGCTCCATCCGGTCCTTCACGTAGTG
>JBBSEZ010000608.1:0-4842 GCA_038239195.1 Gemmatales bacterium | reverse complement strand
TACAGGCAAGGGGTTACGGGGCCCCGGGGGGTGCGTTGGGGGTTGGCCTGCCGTTGCGGTGGGGGGGACCACCCACGGCGGGGGGGGGCGCGCCCCCCGGCCCCCCCCGCTCGCCTAAACGCGTTTCTCCCCCTCGCGGATGGCCTCCTTCATCTCGCGGACCGCCCGCTCCATGCCGACGAGGACCGCCCGGCTCACGATGCTGTGGCCGATGTTCATCTCCTCCACGCCCGAGAGAGCGGCGACGGCCTGCACGTTGGTGTAGTTCAGGCCGTGGCCCACGTGGACGTGCAGCCCCAGGCCCACGGCGTGGCGCGCCGCGGACTCCAGGGCGCTCAGCTCGCGCCGCCGGTCGGCGGGGGCCCGCGCCTCGGCATACCGCGCCGTCTGGACCTCGACGGCGGTCGCGCCCAACCGGGCGGCCACGTCGAGCTGGCGCGGGTCGGGGTCGAGGAACAGCGCGACCTCGATGCCCGCCGCCTGGAGGCGCTGGACGGCGCGGGCGACCGTTGCCTCGTGGGCGACCACGTCCAGCCCGCCTTCCGTGGTGAGCTCCTGACGGCGCTCGGGGACCAGCGTGGTCTCGTCGGGCCGCACCGTGCAGGCCAGCTCGACGATGCTATCGACGGCGGCCAACTCCAGGTTGAGCCGGTTGGTCACCACGGGCCGCAGGGCGTACAGGTCGCGGTCCTGCACGTGGCGGCGGTCCTCGCGCAGGTGGATCGTGATGCCGTCGGCGCCCCCCAGCAGGGCGAGGACGGCGGCGGCGACCGGGTCGGGCTCGGCGGCGCGGCGCGCCTGACGCAGCGTGGCGACGTGGTCGATGTTCACGCCGAGGCGAATCATGACGGGCCTTCTCCTCACAGGCGCAGGTTGGGCGGGAGGTCGGGGGCCGTCTCGCGGTAGCGGCGCGCCTCGTGGCCGAGCACTTTGAACAGCACGAAGCCGAGGACCAGGTCGAGCACCTTGTTGAGCAGCCAGCCGACCACCGGGACGCTTGTGAACGGGGCCCAGTAGTAGGAGGTGATGAACGCCGCCAGCAGGGCCAGCGGCAGCAGTCGGCCAAGCCACGGCATGCTGTAGCGCGGATCGACGTACATGCGCACGATGGCGCGGGCCTCGGCGAGGAGCTCCGCCAGGAGCCAGGTCTGTTGCGGCGGGCCGGGCGGCCTCGCCGGCACCGCCTGGGGCGCCGCGGCGAGCAGGCGCTGGCCGACGTCCACGAGAACGGCGGCCGGCGAGGCGAGGGGCGCCTGGATCGCCCCGGCCGGCGGGGGGGAGGAACGGGGCGAGGCTTTCCGGTCGCGCTCCAGGCGCTCGGCGACGCGCTCGGCGACGCGCGTCTCGATGCCTTTGAGGTCTACCAGTTGGGCCAGGGCGTCTTCGAGCCGGCGCACGCGTTCTTCGAGAGGCCCTGGAAGGTCGGCAGAGAGAGGGGCCGCGTTCCGGGGAGGGTCGGCGGAGGCCAGGGCAGGCGCGAAGACGGAGTCGGCGAAGGGGCCAGCGGGCGGCGGAGGCAGCGGCAAGTGGTCGGGCACCGGGGCCTCGGGGCCGCTCCAGGCCTGGACCGGAGGGGGCGGGGGGCCTTCGGGCGGCAGGAAAGCGGGGCCGTTGGCGGGGCCCTCGCTCCCTCCCGTGCCGGCGGACAGCCCGGAGGGGGGCGCGAGGTGGGGGGGCGCCGGCCCCTCTTCGTTGGCGGGAGGGCCCGGAAGGGCATCGCCTCCCAACGGCTCAGGATTGATGTTCCGCTTCTTCAAAGCTCGGCTCACTCCGCGAGGAGGCCGGCGCACGGGCCGCCCCGGTGCCCTTGTCCGGGCGGCCCCGGCCTGCTCCTTGAGATTATGCCAGAGATGAGCCGAAACGCAACGGCCAGCGCCGGGCCACGGAGGCGAGCGGCAGGACTTGGTTTCCTGGAGGACGGCCTTCCTGAGCCACCCAGGCCCGGAGGACGGCTCAGGAGAGCCGTCCTACAGGGATGCTTTTTCCCTCGCGCTCCTCACTTCTTCTTCGACTCGAACTCCTTGAGCCCCTTCAGGACGCGCGCCTTGACCTTGGTCTCGGCCGGCTTCGCCTGGACGTCCATCATCTCGCCCGGCTTGAACGGGTTCGGCTTCGTTCCTTTCTTCTGCGCTTCCTTCCTGATCAGCTCGAACTTCACGAGGTCGAACAGCGCGAAGACGTGCGGATCGCCCTTGAGCTGCTGCTTGATCAGCGACTCGAGGGCCTCGAGTACTTCTCCCACTTGCTTCGGCTCCAGCCCCGTCGTCTCCGCCAGTTCCTTGGCAACTGCTGTCTTGGACAGCGGCTTGCCCTTGCCCGCCTTGTTGTCGTTGGCCATCGTGCTCCCCTCACCATGCAGGAAAACCCGGGAAATACTTGCAACAAGAGGGAGCGTAGAAAGCCCGGCGGCGATTGTCAACCACCCTTTGCCCGCAAAATCGCCAGGATTTCCCCCGTGTCCACCGACTTGTCCGCCGCTTATGCTGAGCAAGGCCCCTCCCGACGCAAGGAGAAACCCCTGTGGCAGACCCTGTCGCGATCGCCACCTGGCGCTTCGGCGAGACGGCCGTCAAGGTCGCCGGCCCCCTTCTCGCCAAGGGCCGACCTGCCCTCGAGGCCGCCCTTGCGGGGGCCCAGGCCGTCGAGGACGACCCCAAGGTCGATTCGGTCGGCTACGGCGGCATCGCCAACGCGGTCGGCACCGTCCAGCTCGACGCCTGCGTCATGGACGGCAAGACGCTCAACTGTGGCGCCGTCGCCGGCCTGGAAAACGTCCGGCACGCCGCCGCCCTGGCCCGGCGCGTCATGGAAAAGACGCCCCACGTGATGCTCGTCGGCGAAGGGGCGCGGCTGTTCGCGCTCCAGGAAGGCTTCCCGCTCGACACGCTGCACACGCCCGAAAGCGTGAAAAAGTGGCACGACACGCGGCCCCGTCCCGCCCGGCCAGGCGCTCCCCCGGCGGCGCGGCGCGCCGCTGCCGAGGCCGCGTTGCCGTCCGACAGCCACGATACCGTCACCGTGCTGGCCCTGGACAAGAAGGGCTCGCTCGGCGGCGTTTGCACCACCTCGGGGCTGTCCCACAAGCTGCCGGGCCGGGTCGGCGATTCCCCTCTCATCGGCGCCGGGCTGTACGTGGACGACACGGCCGGCGCGGCGGGCGGGACGGGCGTGGGCGAAGAGATCATTCGCGTCGGCGCGAGCCTGCTGATCGTCGAGGCGATGCGGGCCGGCAAGTCCCCCCAGGAGGCCTGCGACCTGGCCGTCCGCAAGGTCAACGCCGTCGCGGTGCGGCGCGGCACCCACCCTGCCCGGGTCGCGTTCCTGGCGCTGGACGTGCGCGGGCGCGTGGGGGCAGCGGCGACGGCGCGGACCAATTTCGAGTATGCCGTCGCCCGGGGGCGCTCGGTGGAGGTACACAAGGCCAAGGAGATCGGGCCGGAGGCGAGGTGAAGGGCCAAGAATGGATTGCGTTGGGCGAGCGGCAGGAAAAGGCATCCTTGTAGGACGGCTCTCCCGGGCCGTCCTTCGAGCAGGGACGGCTCAGGAGAGCCGTCCTACAGGAAACGAAGTCCTGCCACTCGCGTTGCGCCGCGACACACGTGCAACGCGGCTCGTCGCGTCTTGCCGGAACGCGCTGTTGCACCGAGGATTACGCCGCTGGCAGGGATGCTGGCCTGACCGAGCCCTCCGGGAGCTTGAGCAGCAGGTGGCCGGGGCGGTCGCTGCGGTAGTAGGTGCAGGCGTTGCCGCCGTAGACGTGGTAGTCGGGGGCGTGGAGGTAGCGGCCGGCGCGGCCCCACTTGCTCTCGATGAGGAGCAGGCCGTCGTGTGCCACGCGCACCACCCCGCTATGCGTGACCTTGCCGCCCGCGCCGCGGTAGACGGCCACGTCGCCGGCCTCTGGCTTCGACACCGTGCGGTAGTGGTTGTCCTTCAAGATCAGGTCCACCGAGGCGCTTTGCACCCAGGAGTGCCCGCCCGCGAAGGTGTAGCCGTGGCAGTTGTAGTCCAGCGACGGCGGCGCGGTCCGGATCACGCGCTCGTCCAGGCCGCGCGTCCGCAGCCAGGCGCCCGGCTCGAAGGTCGGGTCTTCGTCGGGAGCGGCGCGGTAGAGCGTGACCGGGTTGCCAGCGTCGGTCAAGGCCGGGCCGGGCAGGGCGACCAGGCCCACCGGGCGCGACAGGACGCTGGGCTCCGGGCGCTTGAACTCTTCGGGGGCGTCGCGGTCGAGTTCCGCTCCCTGCCAGAGAAGCAAGCCGGCGCTGGCGGCGAACAGGAGGCCGCCCTGCCCGCGCGGGTGCCGCACCACGCCGCCCAGGCCCCCTGCCATCGCCTCGAGCGCCGCCGTCCGCGCCAGGGCGAACAGGGCGAAGGCGCCGGCGAGGGCCAGCCCCGGCAGCCAGACCATCTGGGGCAAGCGCAGGGCCGCCGTCGCCACGCTCGCCAGCAGGAAGAGGCCGGACAGCGCCAGCGCCCCGCGCCAGTTCGCCCGGCGGGGGGCCAGCAGCATCGCCAGCGCGCCCACCAAGGCCCCGGCAACGCCCACGGCACACGTGCTGAACAGGTCGGGCTGAAACGACAACGACATCGCTGTCCTCTTGGTCGGAGGTTCTTGAGGGTGGGCTTTCTTGGGACGAAGCCGGCCTATTGCCGGAAAGGGGCAGAGGATGCCCCGCGGGGAAGAGGGCCCCCGCTGTTCACGCTAGTACATGACCGGCCGAATCCATCAACCACAGGTGAGCGATGTTGCCCAGCCTTCCAAATCTGCGACCGTCCCGGATTCTAGACCTTCAGCACCTGGCCGGTGAACGTCCAGCGGAAGGGCTTGGCCAATACTTCGTT
>JBBSEZ010000607.1:0-4877 GCA_038239195.1 Gemmatales bacterium | reverse complement strand
GCCGTCCTCCACGCGGCAGGACGGCTCCGGAGAGCCGTCCTACGGGCTGGTTTCTCCTGCCGCTCGCCTTCTTTCGCTCTGACGGGCCAGCACCCTATCGAAGCGCGAGAAAGGGGCCAATCGTGTCGATCGTCTGTCTCGCCCGGAGGATTCACCGGGCGGAGCTCCGCGTCGCGGCCCTGCTCGCGCCGCTGTTCTTGCTGGCGCTGCGCGTTACCTTCGGCTACGGCTTCTTCAAGGCGGGCCGGGGCAAGTTGGAGCACCTGACCAACACGGCCTCGCAGTTCGCCGGGTGGGGCATTCCACTGCCGGAGCTCAACGCTGTCGTGGCCGGCCTGACCGAGTGCGTCGGCGGGCTGTGCCTGCTGGTCGGCCTGGCCTCGCGCGTGGTAACGGTGCCGCTGGCAATCACCATGCTCGTCGCGTACTTCACGGTCCACGCCGACGAGCCCTTCGTGTCGGCGCCGCCGTTTCCGTTCCTGATGACGGCGCTCGTCGTGCTCCTGTTCGGGCCGGGCGCGTTGTCCGCCGATGCCGTGCTCGGCCGATTCTGGGGCGAAGGCCCCCCGACCCATAGTTCCCCCTGACAAGGTAAATCGAGGAGTGGCTCCATGACGCTCGAAAACGTCACGCGGCGCGACTTCAACCAACTGGCCCTGGCCGCCTTCGGCGGGGCGCTCGCCGGCCTGGCCGCCGGGTGCAGCCCCAAGGGCGACAGCAAGAAGGGAGGCGAGGGGACCGAGGCCCACCTGTGTCGGGGGCTGAACGCGTGCAAGGGCAAGGGCAAGGGCGGGGGCAACGCGTGCGCCGGAGAGGGAGGGTGCGCCACCGTGGCGTCCCACGCCTGCCAGGGGTCGAACGACTGCAAGGGCCAGGGCGGGTGCGGCGAAAAGCCCGGCCAGAACGAATGCAAGGGCCAGGGAGCGTGCAGCGTCCCGCTCAAGGACAGCACCTGGGCCAAGGCGCGCAAGAAGTTCGAGGACGACATGGCCAAGGCCGGGAAAAAGGCCGGCCCCGCGCCCGCGAAGACTTGATCCCCTCACCCAAAGGACGGGCGGGGGAAGGTGGCCCTTCCTCCGCCCGACAACCCATGAACGTCGCCAACTCTCTCGAGCAGCAAATCGAACCGCTCCTCGCCTGGATGCAGGCCGTCATCACCCACCCCGATGGCGTCGAGGCAGGGGCCAGCTCCCCCGAAGCGCAGCGCTGTCTCGACGTGCCCCCCGGCGAACTGGAGAAGGTCGTCCTGCCCTCGCGCGCCCAGACGGCGAGCGAGCGCCTGGCGATCTACCACAACGCCTACTTCACCCGGCTGATCGAATGCCTCCGCGAGGAGTTTCCGGTGCTGACGCGGGCCCTCGGCCGCGACGTCTTCGACGCCTTCGCCTTCGACTACCTGCAACGCCACCCGTCGAGGAGCTACACGCTGTCGCGGCTGGGGGAGCATTTCGCCCGGCACCTGGAGGAGACGCGCCCCGCCGAAGGGGCCTGGCCGGACTTTCTCATCGACCTCGCCGCGTTCGAGTGGGCCGTGAACGAGGTGTTCGATGGCCCCGGAGTCGAGGGAGAGCGCCTCCTGGGGGCCGACGAGCTGCGGAGCGTTCCCGCGGCGCGCTGGCCGGAGGCACGCCTCGTCCCCGTGCCGTGCCTCCGGCTGCTGCGCCTGGGCTACCCGGTTCACCGCTACCATGCGGCCTTGCGCCGCAAGAAGCGCGCGCGGCCCCCAGAGCCAGCCGAGACGTTCCTGGCCCTCACGCGCCGCGACTACGTCGTGCGGCACCACGAATTGTCGCGGCCGCAGTACGAACTTCTGGGCGCCCTCGTCGCGGGCGCGCCTCTCGCCCGGGCCATCGCACAGGCGGCGGAGGCCACGACGGGCGAGGAGGAACTGGGCGCGCTGGGTGACTGGTTCCGCGACTGGTCGGCGGCTGGTCTCTTCCGCGCGGTGCAGTTGCCCGAGGGAGAATGAGGGCACCCGGCCGCTCAAACTTCGAGCCCGAGACTGCGGAAGAGAGGGCCGCAGCGCGGGCAGTGGCGGACGTGGCGGCGCACGCGATCGCGCATTTCGGGACTGAGCTCGTCGCGGCCGTAGGGACCGGCCATGTCGTGAACCTGCGCGCAGGACAGGCCTGCCAGGTCGTCCCTGGGCATCAGGGCCCCCCAGAGGCCGCCTGCGGCAACGACTGCGACCGCCGCGCCTCCAGCCAGGCGCAGGAAGTTGCGGCGGCGTTTGCGGGCCCGCAACCGGCGCGCGAGCTGCTCGATCTCTCCGGGCGCGCTGGGCCCCCAGGAAGAGGGCGTCGAGGGCGCGTCCGAGGGTGGGGGCCGCATTGCCGTCCTCCTGCTCTTCAAACCCTGTGCGGGTGTCGGGCCTGCTCGGTCACGCCAACGGGCCCGGGCGGGCGGGTGCCGGGGGAGGGCGCACAAAGGCGGCGTCCGATCCCCGATGCAGGCGCGCCCAATCGAGGATGGTCACCCGGCAGCGCTGTAGCTTGAGGAGGCCCTCGGCCTGGAACTCGCCCAGGAGGACCGTCACCGTCTCGCGCGTGATGCCGACCAGGCTGGCGAAGTCCTGATGCGAAAGCGACAGGCGAAGTTCCCGGCCCGCGCCGGCCCGCTCTCCATAGGCCTCCCCGAGCTCCCCCAGGAGGCGCAGCATGCGCTCGCGGGCCGGCAGGAAGAGCACGTTGCGCAGGCGGTTCTCGATCCGCCGGCGCCGCAGCCCGATCAACTTGGTGATCGACAGGGCGAGATCGGAACGAGCCTCCATCACCGCGAGGAGGTCTTCGCGCTGGAGGGCGAGCACGCGCGACTCCTCCACGGCCTCGGCGTATTCCCGGCGAGGCTCCTCGTCCAGCAAGGCCAGTTCGCCAAACAATTCGCCTTCCTCGATGAACGTCAGAATCGTCTCCTTGCCGTCGGCGGTCAGGTCCTTGATCTTGACGCGCCCGCCGGCGAGCACCAGGACCGTCTCCCCGGGCTCCGTGGGCGAATAGACGAGCTCGCGGCGCTTGAAGGTGCGCGCCAGGGCGTTCCGGTTCAACCGCGCGGCCTGCTCGGGCGTCAGCAGCTCGAACAGGTCGCAGCGCTTCAAATACCACAGCGCGCCGTCCATAAGAGGTCGCCCGCGTGCCGAGGGGGTCACCGACCGCCATTCATTCTATGCCGGTCGGGTGACGTCGGCGCCTGGAGCGCCTCGCCGAAGGCGCTTCCCGCTCTCTGGTGCAGTGTCCCCGATTCGCAGCGCCGGTTCTGTGAGCCAGCTCACAGATGCCAGGCAGGCGGCGACCGATCGGACTGCGTCCCGCACGGTAAAAGCCAGCGAGCGGCGGCGCTGTCCCCGCCGGCGTAAAGCCGGCGGCTCGCTGCGCCGCGTCAATCGGGGACGAGCTGACAGTCGGTCAGGGTGACCTGGCCGTTGCCGGCGGCGATCACGGTGCCCCGGAGCGTCACCTTCTTGCCCACCGCGAGGTCGGCCCCGGCCTTCTCTCGGATCGGGACAAACGGGCGGAGACCGCAGAACACGATGAACTCGACCGGCTTGCCGGTTTTTCGGTCCTTGATCGCTGGCTTGAACTGGACCAGGTTGATGACCGTCTTGCTCTTCGCCTGCTTGTGGACGACGCCCTGGACCTGGAGCGGGACGAGGCCGTAACGCTTGTAGGCGGGGGTGAGGTCGTCGTGGAGCTCCTGGGCCAGCTTCTCGGCCGAGATCGCGATCGGGGCGGGGGGCTTCTTGGGCGCCTTCTCGGGCGGTTTCGTGGGGGGCTTGCGGCGCGTGGCAAAGGCGGGCATCCAACTCGTCAACGAGAGGACCTTGGCGTTGTCGAGCAGAATAGTGCCGCGGGCGTCGCGCTCGCGGTAGGTGCCCTGGACGGTGACCTGGGCCGGCTGCCAGCGCGATCCCAACAGCAACTCCTCGGAGTCTTGCCCGATGGTGGCGATGGCGTAGGGAGGGTCGCCCGCCTCGCCCTGCATGACGACGGCGGTGGTCCCGCCGGGGGCCGGTCGCTTTGTGCCCTGGACGTCTACCTTGCCCTTGAGCTGCACCACCTTGCCCTTGTACTTGGCCTCGCCCTCCTCGCCCATGTCGAAGACCTCGAAGGCGTGGGTGCTCCAGAGGGCCGGGGGCACGAAGGCCTTGGGCTGGGGAGGGGGTGCCGAGGTTCGCACAGGCGGGGGCGCTGTCGGGACGGGGCCGGCGCAGGCGAGGAGCAGGAGGGCAACGACGACGGCCGCGAAGGCAGTTGCGTGGCGTGCGGGCACAGAATCGGCTGACACGGTGGCACCTGGGGAGGAGAGGTGGTTCATGCGTCACGGCGGGGCGTGCGTTGGGCCCGCCTGGCCCGCTCACGTCATCAGGGGATTGCACTCGGGAACGAGACTATGCGCCTTGAGCGTGGCAAGCACCGATCCCACGAAGAACGCCTCAACCTCATCGTCGGGGGCATGCCCGTTCAACGAGACGGGCCACCTCATCATTGCCAAACTGAGTCGCGCCGGCTACGAGGAGGTCGATCGCTGGAAGATGCTCGAGCCGACCGGCAGCGCGTTTGGCCGGTCGGTGGTGTGGTCGCACCCCGCCTTCGCCAACCGCTGCGTCTATGGGCGCAACGACAAGGAGATCGTCTGCGTCTCGCTGGACGAGTGACCGAGGCCAGGAGGCGGACACGGGCCTCCCCGCGTCCGCCCTCTGCGCGAGTCGACGCGACTGGCAGGCCAAGGCGTCCGTGGTGGTCGGCGCTCCCGCCCCGACCGGACGCCTCGGGAGCCCCGTCCTACACGGACGCCTTGGCCTGCCAGTCGCGTCGACTCGCGCAGAGGGCGGACGCGGGGAGGCCCGTGTCCGCCTCCTGGCCTCGGTCACTCGTCCAGCG
>JBBSEZ010000606.1:0-4894 GCA_038239195.1 Gemmatales bacterium | reverse complement strand
GCGGCCCGACAGCAGCCAACCGGCGTAAGTCCAGACGGCCCCCTTGGCCGGCGAATGCACGTCCTCGTCGGTGTCGGAATAGCGGTGGTGGTGGCGGTGCAACCCGGCCCACCACAGCGGCCCGCCGCGCAGCGCCGTGGCGCCGCCGAACGCCAGCAGGAACTGCATCACCCGACTGGTCTTGAAACTGCGGTGGGCAAAGTAACGATGATAGCCGCCTGACAGGAAAAAGCCGCGCCCCAACAGAAGGACCAGGGCCAGGCCGAAGGCCAGCACGCCGTCCCAGACGCTGACGTCCACCCAGAAGCCCGTCCACGGGAGGAGGTGCAGGGCCAGGTAAACCAGGGCCATGGACCGCGGGATGCCGCCCTCCCGCCGGCTGTCGAACGAGGCAAGTGGCCTGGCGGGTGTGGGAATGGCAACCGTCGTCATCGCCCCGGGCCTCCGTTGGTGATCGTCTCCTCCCTCATTGTAAGAAAGTTTCTGAGATCGAGGGGCCGGAAAAGCCCGCCCGGCCGAGCTCGCCAACCCGCTCCACGCAGAGAGGCTGCTTCCGACTCACCGTTCGCCCCGATAGATCCGCGCGATCCGCTCCCGCGTTAGCCCCAGGACCTTGTCGAAGCGCCCCAGCTTCATCCCGTCCAACCGCGTGCTCTGGTCGGCCAGGTTGTCCAACAGCGCCACGTCGCGCTGGACCTCGCGGTCCGTCTCCCCCAGGAAGAGCGGGCCGACCACCTTCCACAGGAGCCGGGAGGCCGGCCAGCGCGACTTCGCGAACATGAACGAGACGACCGACGTGGTGCGGTCGTCCTCGGGGACGAAGAACAGGAACAGCCGCCAGCGGACCATCCCCTCGCGCCGGTCGTCCGGCGACGCCCACCAGTGGTCGAACCGCACGAACACCGGCGAGAAGTGGACGGTGTCGTCCGCGACAAAGTCGAAGTCCGACCATGCCCCGAGGAAGAGCCGCTTCCACCACGTGATGCGCTTCGTGGGGCCGCGGGTGAGGACGGTGGCCGTGGCCTCGGTGGCCTTGCACGTCACCTGTACCCGGTCGATGCCGTCGAGGTCGTGCCCGAACGTCTGATGGTTGATGGTGGTGTGCTCGATCTCGATGAAGTTATCGACGACCAACTCGAGCGGGGCGGGCATCCGGTGCCGGAGCTCGCCGACGCGGGCGTACCCCGCCGTGTCCAGTTCGGGGAACGTTGCCTCGGCCTGGCGGGGCTTCACCCAGACGTAGCCGAGCGCCTCGCGGGCCTCGTAGCTGGCGACTTCGGCCGTCAACTTTGGCGTGCCCGGGCTCTCGCCGTTGCCGCAGGCGTCAAACGTCCACCCGTGGTACGGACAGCGTAGCCGCCCGCCGACGACGACGCCGGTGCTCAGTTTGCTCCGCCGGTGCGGGCAGACGTCGTCGAGTGCCCCGGCCGCGCCGCCAGCCGCGCGAAAGAGCACGAGCCGACGGCCGCAAAGGGTGACGGCGATCGGGTCGCGCCGCAATTCGCCGGACGACAACACCGGGTGCCAGTGATCCAGGGAGCTCACCGTCGAACCTCATCAGGAGCCGTGTCTCACGCTCCGGACGAGGGAACGTGTCGTGCGGGCGGGGCGACTCGCCTCGGCCCATCGGCCGCGACGATCGGGTTGCGCGAAGATTACTCCGCACAGGACGTGCCGTCCGGGCATGGAAAGCAGGAAATGAGCGGTGGGCAGGGTGTTGGCGATCGTCTCTGCCCGTCCTCTCTCGTGGTAAGAATCATTCTCGTTCCTGGCGCGTCGGAATTGGCGCTGGGCGCTCGCGCAAACCGAGCCCCTGGCGAGCATGCTCGCAGGGTCGAGCCCGACGGGCAGGCAACAAAAAGACCAGAGGGCAAGCGCGTCGAGCGCGCCTGCCCTGCTGCGGTCACGTGGTCGGCCCCATCGTCGGCGGGCTGTTGGGCGGGATGGGCGGTTGGGTGGGCGAAGGCTGGCCGGGGCTCGGGCGTGGGACCGCCGGCTCCGGGCGAGGGTCGCCCGGGCGCGGGCGGTCCGGGACGGGCGGCATGACGCCCGGGCCCGGGGCGTCGCCTGGCGGCGAACCGGGCGGGTCGGCGGCCACGGGGGCAGGGCTGAGCGGGTGGGGTTGCGGGCCCATGAAGGTCTCCGGTTGGGACGGGGCGCGAGTGCCGTGTCGCGGCGACACGACTCATGGAATCTATTGATGCAATTCACGTGCCCGTGCTCACCGCCGCGCTTGGAGGACCAGCCAACGGGCCCTCCTCGGGCGCGAGCGAACCTCGCTGGCCACGTAGCATCGGGCCAAGAAGGCGGCGCCCCCCAAAAGAATCACCGCCGGTCCCCGTAGAAGAGATACGTCGCCTGGTACTTCACCCGCACCTCCTTATCGGCGCGGTCGCAGCCCTTCGCCGGTGGGTGGCCGGCCCAGGTGTCCACCCGCTGCACGTAGCGCACCTTGCTGAAGAGCCCCTTGCCCTCGTGCCGGTCGGCCTGGAGCAGCAGCCAGGGGACGTCGCGCGCATCGGGCGCGGCTCGCTTCGCCTTCACCTTCGCGAACACCTTGCTGCCGTCGCTGCCCGTCCAGTTCGGCCCCATGCCGTGCGTCCCGACCTTGGCCCCGCTGTCGTCGTAGAGGTCGGCGCGCGGGGCCTTCGGCTCCCACCCCAGCTTCCCGCCTTTGCCCTTCTTGCAGACGTAGATCTGCTCCCCCTCCGCCCGCAGGCGGAACAGGACGGCCAACTTGCCCGGTGGGGCGAAGGGCACCGGCGGTTTCGGCGCTTCCTCGGCCCCCCAACCGGGCGCGGGCGCCAGAAGGACCACCCCCGACAGACACGCCAACGCGGCCAGGCACTTGTGCATCGGTGCCTCTCCCTTTGAAGGCGACTCACTCTCGGGTCAGCGGCAGGCCCTTCTCGCGCCAGCCGCGGATGCCGCCGTCCATCGACAGGACGTCGGTGTAGCCCATCTTCTGCAAGTTGTCCGCCGCCAGCGCCGAGCGGAAGCCCCCGCCGCAGTAGAGCACCAGCGGAGTTTTCGGATCGGGAAAGCGCTGCTCGACGTCGCGCTCCAGCACGCCCTTGCCGAGATGGACGGCCCCGGGCACGTGGTCCTTGGCCCACTCGCTCTCCTCGCGCACGTCGAGGATAGTGAACGCCTCCCCGCGGTCGAGGCGGGCCTTCACCTCGTCCACGGTCGTCTCGCGGATGCGCTTCTTCACGTCCTCGACGAGCGCCAGGAAGCGGGGAGAGTGTTGTGCGGCCATGAGCTCGGTCTCCCAATCCAAACAATCCCCTTTACAGCACTCCTAGCAGCACCTCCGTCACGAGCTGGTCGAGCCGCTCGTACGGCAGCTTGCGCGCCGCCAGCGCCGTCGGGTCGAACGTCATGTCCTTGAGCTTCTGCGCCGCCTCCTTGCTGTACTTCGCCGTGAAGCCGCGCAGCTCGGGGCTGGCGCCCTTCAACTCCTTGAGGATCGCCTGGATCTCGGCGTTCTCGTTGTACTTCTGCACCTTCGCCTTCATGATCTTGTAAGTGCGCAGGTTGCGATCGACGAAGTCCCACGGGTCGCCCTCGGTGCGGTACGGGTGGGCGTCGAAGCCGATCGTCCCGGGGTATTTGTGATCGACCAGCAGCTTCGCCGTGAAGAACGCCTCCTTGAGGTCGTCGCTGCCGAAGCTGAGGTCCTGGTCGAAGCGCAGCGGCTTCTGGCCGTTGAGGTGGACGTCGAGCAACTTGCCGGCGTCGAGCGCCTGGGCAAACTCGTGATAGGGGTTGAGCCCCGCCATCTTGATGTGGGCCGTCTCCGGGTTGATGCCCACCATCTCGGGGTGGTCGAGCGTGGCGATGAACGCCAACACGCTGCCGACGGTCGGCAGATACAGGTCGCCGCGCGGCTCGTTGGGCTTGGGCTCGATCGAGAACTTGAGGTCGTAGCCCTGGCTGAGTACGTAGTTGCACAGGAAGTTGAGCGAGTCGCGGAACCACTGCCCCGCCTCGATGGGGTCCTTGCTCGCATCGACCTCGACGCCCTCCCGGCCGCCCCAGAACACGAACACCTGCGCCCCTAGCTCCGCCGCGACGTCGATGGAGCGCATCACCTTCTGCGTCGTGAACAGCCGCACCGCCGGGTCGCTGCTCGTGAACGCGCCGTCCTTGAAGACGGGGTGGTAGAAGGTGTTGGTCGTGGCCATCGTGGCCTTGATGCCATAGTCGGCGCTGGCCTTCTTGACGTCCTTGATGATGGTGTCGCGCTGCGCCGCGGTGGCGCCGAAGGGGAAGACGTCGTTGTCGTGGTACTCGAAGCCGTAGCAGTTCCGCTCGGCGAGCCCCTTGATGCACTGCAGCGCCGGCAGTTCGGGCCTCGTCTGGTCGCCGAACGGGTCGCGCCCGCGGTTCTGCAAGCACCAGATGCCGAAGGCGAACTTGTCTTCCTTCGTGGGGGCGTAAGCGTTCGATGGCATGGGAGGGCCTTTCAGTGGGAATGTCTTCAACCGTTCGGGGCGCCGAAGCCGGCGCCTGGCGGCGAGGCCGCCGTTTGTTCGGTTAACAGGGCCTCTTGCCGCGCAAATCGTCGCAGGACCAGCATCGTCTCGACCAACTCTACCGCCAGGCCGAGCAGAACGACCCACGCGAAGTTGCGCACGACCGCGCGGGCCAGGTCTTCCGCCTCGGGGGTGAACTGCCAGCTCGCCAGGGAAGGCGGTGAAAGGCGGAGCCAGAGGGCCCACGCCAGCAGGGCGAGCAGGACGACGGCGACGACGCCCTGAAGGCGCAGGTAGCCGCGCCGGGTCAGGGAGAACAGGCCGTAGAGCTTGATCTTCGGCGCCATGATTCGCTCATCGTGGGACCGGCTTTCCAGCCGGTCCGGAGCAAAGAAGGACCGGCTGGAAAGCCGGTC
>JBBSEZ010000605.1:0-4914 GCA_038239195.1 Gemmatales bacterium | reverse complement strand
TTCCGCTTGCGGCTTGGCGATCCGCGCTCCCGGAATGTTTGCCACTCCCGGCGTCGGGGGCCGAGCGAGGCCACCGTTAAAGCCGCCGTTGGTGACGGTGGGTACGAGCCCTATGAGGGCCGATGGCTGACTTTTCCCCCCACGCCCCCTTGTGGACGAAAGGCAGAAGGCTTCCACGTGCGCAGTCTACCATCGCAGGAGCGCTTTGTTGGAGCGCAGTTTGGGCGACATTCAACTCGTCGGCTCAAGAGTTTGCGTCGGGGCGAAACATGCCGTGAAACCTGCCTCCTCGAGCGCCTCGACGGATAGACGAACCTCGTCGCCCGCATACGGGCAGGGGGCCGAGCAAGACGATCGGGCTCGTCGCCTCGAAAACGTGAAGGTGGTCGAATCGCGACGGGATCGGAAAGGCGTCGGCCAACGGCCGCAGCACCTCGGTTGTCGAGCGCGCCGTCGTCCCGAAGCTCCCCGCCGCGCCGCTCGTCGGGCCCCGTTTTCGCAAGCGCTGAAGTCGCCGGCCCCATCGGGCTACGGCCCTTTGGCCGGCGACGCGACGTCCGCGAGCTCGACGTCCAGGGGCCCTGCGCGGATGAGGGCGCTGGAGAGGCGAAAGAAGTCGGCGAGGGTGGGCGGCTGCCGCTTGCCGAGGAGGCGTTCAGGCGGACCTGGACGTTTTGCAGCACGTCTACACTGTCCTCGAAGGCGCGCAAGCGCGAGGCCACAAGAGGCGGGCCCTCGAAGTTCGCCGCTTGCGGCTTGGCGAAGGCGGAACGCGCCCAGTGGCGCCTCCTCCCGTCGCGAGGATCGCCTGGGGCCTGCGGGCGTGGGCGTCAATCCACGAGGCGGTCCCCGAAGCGCTCGCGGAGGATCGCCTCGCCCTGCCTTCCCAGCTGCGGGTTGCGTTGAACGTTCAGCTCCCGCAGGGCGCCCAGGTAGGGCGAATCGACGAGGGCGCGAACACCTGGGAGGCCGAACTGGTTGTCGACCAGCACCAGCGCCTCGACGTGGGCAAGGTTGGGCGCCCCGGCCAGGATCGCGACGGCATCGTCGTTCAGGAGGCAGGTCGCGAGGCCGAGGTGGGTCGGCGCCTTCCAGTACGGCGCCGAGGCGAGGACAGCCATCCCCTTCGCGCCGAGATGGTTGCCGTTCAGCCGGAGGCGGCGCAGCCGCGCCAGGTGCGGCGAGTGGGCCAGCGCTGCCAGCCCTTCGGGACCGATCGTGCCCCACAGGAGGTCGATCTCCTCCAGGTTGGCGAGGTTTGGCAACTCGGCGAGCGCGCGGGCGCCTTCGGCGCGGAGATGGTTCTGTTGGAGGTTGAGCGAGGTGAGGCCAATCAGCCAGGGGACGGCGGCGAGGGCGCGTACCCCCCGCGCCCCAACGAACGTCTGGCCCAGCCCCAGGGCGCGCAGGTGGCCGAGATCGACAGCGGCCAGGGCCCCCAGGCCCACGGCATCGAGGCTCGTGTAAGTCAGGTTGAGGCCGCGCACGCTCGCCAACAGCGGCGAGGCGAGCACTGCCTCCAGCCGCCCGCCTCGGGTGACGTTCCATGCCCCGACCTGCTCCACCCAGGCCCATGCCTCGCTCCCGGCCAGGCTCCTCAGGCGCTGGCCCAGGAAGGAACGCGCTTGCAGGACGACGTTGAGCAGGCCGCGCTCGTGCGTGGAGCTTGCGACCCCGCCGCCCAGCGGCGCCAGCCACGTCGCCCCGTGCTTCTCGATCAGCGCCTTCTCGCGCCTGGCGCACTCCTCGGCGCGCGCCGACTGGGGCGGCAGGTGGGCGCGCTCGCACTGGAGGCGAACGAGCTCGGCGCGGTAGGGCTCGTCGTGCTCGTCCAACCAGTCGGCCAGGATCAGCCGGCGCGCGGCGTCCTCGGGGCGGGCCTTGGCGTCGGCGAGCAGGGCCAGGAGCTCGGGCCGGCCGGTTGTGCGGTGTGCCATCTTCGGGCCTCCTTTCGCTCCGGCCGCGTTACAGGGCGGCGAGCGCCCGCCGTGCCTCATCGAGCCGTCCCGCCCCCACCTGCGCAAGCGCCTCCTCGACGGCGGCACACAGTTCATCCGTGAACGGCACCCCACTGCCGCCCGGCGGCGCCTCCGGCACCAGCCAGCGGCTCAGCGCCTCGCACAGTTCCGGGACGCCGGCGCCCGTCACCGCCGACACGCGGAGGACGTCGCCTGCCCTCTCCAACTCCCACGCCGGCGCGAGATCGATCTTGTTGACGACAACACGGGCCCCGCTCATCTCCGGGCCCGGCCAGGTCGGCTCGCTCGACGCATCGACCACCCAGAGCGTCCGGTCGGCGCTCGCCGCGCTGGCCCGGGCGCGCCGGATGCCTTCCTCCTCCAGCTCCTCTGCCCCCGCGCGAAGCCCGGCGGTGTCGGCGAGCTCGACCGGCCAGCCGTCGAGGGCGAGCCGGGTCGTCACCACGTCGCGCGTCGTGCCGGGCGTTGGCGCCACGATGCTCCGCTGATACCCGGCCAGGGCGTTGACCAGGCTGCTCTTGCCCACGTTGGGCGCCCCCGCGACCACCACGCGCCACGGCCCGGTCAGGTGTCTCCCGAGCGCGCAGCGCCCCGTAAGTTCCGCCAGGAGCGCGGCCGCGCGCTCTCCTTCGCCGCGCCCCAGCGCGGCAAGGATCGCGTCGAGGGCCCCTCGCAGCGCTCCGCCGTGCTGATCGAGCAAGATGGCCGCGGTGCGCGCCGTCGGCGCGTGGGCCAGCGCGATGGCCGCCGCGGCGCGCAGAGGATCGCCCTCCGTGCGGCGCAGAAACTCCTGCCAGCCGACGAGGATCGCCCCACGCGCCTCGAACAGGTCGAGCAGCAAGCGCACGACGGCGCGCCCGCCGTGACAGTGGGCCTCCAGCCAGTAGGGCTCGACCGACTTGACGGCCAGAACCACGTCGTCGGCCAGGGCGTCGCCCAGCTTGCCGAACCAGGATCGGCCGGGCACGGGCACTTCGGGCAATTCCGCTCCGGAAGGGAGGCGAAAGGCGCCGCGCGCCAGCTCCCAACCCCTCGGGCCACGTAGGGCGAGCGTGGCCAGGGCGGCCTGGCCGGGGGGCGTCAGGCACGCGACGAGCGTGTCGCTCATGGCAGGGCCTCGGCGCTGCGCAGGATGCCGACGAGCGTCTGGTTCTTCCAGACGACCGCGCCGGGCCCGAGCGCCGGCGCCAGCAACTCGGCATCGCCCCCGGTCAGGAAGAGGGCCGGTGGGCGCCGGGCCTGTTGGCGGTAGTGCTGGGTCGCCTCCTTGATGCCTCCCGAAACGGCCAGGAAGATGCCGGCCTGCATCGCGGGCGTCGTGGCGTCGGCCGGCAGGGAGGGCACCGGCTCGCGGACCGTCACCAGGGGCAACAGCGCCGTGTAGCGGTGCAGGGCCTCGGCCATGAGGCGAACGCCGGGGAAGATCGCCCCGCCGCGAAAGACGTGCTCCTCGTCGAGCCAATCGACCGTCACCGCCGACCCGGCATCGATCAACACCGCGCCGGTGCCGGGCGCCAGCGCCCCCCGGGCCGCGACGGCGTCGAGCAGCCGGTCGATGCCGACCAGGTCGGGCCTTGGGACCGCGACTTCGAGGGGGAGTTGGCGCACCGAGGCCAGCACGCTCACCGTGTCGCCGCGCCCACGCAGCCAGTCGCGCAGCCGTTCGCAGCGCGGGGGTTGCACGCTGGCGAGTACCCAGGTGAGGGGACCGGTGAGGTGGGACCAGTCGTGGAGTTGCTGCCGCCAGGCGGCCGGGTCGTCGGGCAGGGCGGCGGTGGCGCGGAAGTCGGTGCCCACTTCCGCGCACAGGCCCCACTTGATGCGCGTGTTGCCGATGTCGGCGACGACGTGCGGCCTCATGCCGTCGCCTCCTCCGGCACCTGCTGCAGTCGCTCCACGACGGCGCCGACGAGGTGGGCCAGCCCCGCTCCCGTGACGGCGGAGACCGCCAGCACCTCGCGCCCCAGCTCCTGCTCCAGGCGGCGCCGCACCTCTTCCGCCCCGGTCAGCTCCGCCTTGCTGACGGCGACCACCTCGGGCTTGACGGCCAGGGCGGGGCGGTAGAGCTCCAGCTCGCGGCGAATGGTGCGATAGTTTTCGAGGGGGTCGGCGCCGTCGGTCGGCAGCGGCTCGACGAGGTGGACCAGGACGCGATTGCGCTCGACGTGGCGCAGAAACTCGTGCCCCAGGCCGATGCCGCTGTGTGCCCCCTCGATCAGGCCAGGCAGGTCGGCGAGCACGAAGGCGCGCTCCCCGCCGATGGTCACCATGCCGAGGTTGGGGTGCTTGGTGGTGAAGGGGTAGTCGGAGACCTCCGGGGTTGCCCGCGACAGGCGACTCAGCAGGGTCGATTTGCCCGCGTTGGGCAGGCCGACGAGCCCGGCGTCGGCAATGACCTTGAGCTCCAGGACGATCCAGCGCTCCTCGCCGGGGGTGCCGGGCTGCGTCTGGCGCGGGGCGCGGTTGATCGAGGTGGCGAACGCCTTGTTGCCGCGCCCGCCGCGCCCGCCGGTGGCGACCACGACCTCGTCGCCGGCCCGGGTCAGGTCGCGAAGCACGTTGTGACGGTCGCGATCGACGATGAGCGTGCCGGGCGGGACGGGGATGACCAGCTCTCGGGCGCGCCGGCCGGTGCAGTTGGCGGTCTCGCCGCGCCCGCCGTTCGCGGCCCGCCAGTGCTTGCGGTTGACGATCTCGGCGAGGCTGTCGGTGCCCGCGACGGCGCGCACGATCACGTCGCCGCCGTCGCCGCCATCGCCGCCGTCGGGCCCGCCCTTGGGGACGTACTTCTCGCGCCGGAAACTGCAGCAGCCATCGCCGCCGTCGCCGCCCTTGACGTACAAAGTTACACGATCGACAAACATGAATGCTCGTGGGACAAAGCAGGGGAAGGAAGTCACTCTCTCCTATCATACGCGCGGCGGGCCCGGAATCG
>JBBSEZ010000604.1:0-4932 GCA_038239195.1 Gemmatales bacterium | reverse complement strand
GCCAGGGCGACCGCCTCGACGGCGCCGGCGGCGCCGATCAGATGGCCGATCATCGACTTGATCGACGACAGCGGCAAGCCCTCGGCGTTGCCGTTGAAGACGCGCTTGACCGCCGCCGTTTCCATGAGGTCGTTGAGCCGGGTGCTGGTGCCGTGCGCGTTGATGTAATCGACGTCGCGCGCATCGACGCGCGCCTCTTTCAGGGCCCAGCGGATCGAGCGGGCGGCGCCGCCGCCCTGCGGGTCGGGCTTGGTGACGCCATAGGCGTCGAAGCTGGTCCCCAGGCCGAGCACCTCGGCGTACACGGTGGCGCCGCGCTTCTTCGCGTGCTCCAGTTCCTCGAGCATCAGCACGCCCGCGCCCTCGCCCAGTACGAAGCCGTCGCGCTGCCGGTCGAACGGCCTCGACACCTGCTCCGCCGGACGGCTGGCCGGGCTCAGCGCGCCCAGCGCGGAGTAGGCGAGCATCAGCAGCGGGTCGATGCGGCTGTCGGCCCCGCCGGCGAGCATGAGGTCGGCGTCGCCGCGGGCGATGAGGCGAAACGCCTCGCCGACGGCCTGGGTGCCGGCGGCGCAGGCGGTGGTGAGGGTACTGTTCGGGCCCTGGGCGCCGTGGATCAGCGACACGTGGGCCGCCGTCATGTTCGGCAGGTATTTCAAGATCCACAAAGGGAACAATGCGCCGCTGCCGCGCCGGCCCAGTCGGTCGGCATGGAGCTGCCCGTCCTCTCCGCAGGCGTCGGCCAGCAGGGGCGCCACCTCGGGCAGGTCCATCGGCACGATGCCGGTGCCCATGACCACGCCGAGCCGTTCCGGGTTTTCCCGACCGAGGTCGAGCCCGCTGTCTTGCACGGCGAGGCCCGCGGCGGCCACGCCGAAGCGCGCCGCCCGGCCCATGATCTTCAGGCTCTTGCGGTGTGGCCCCGGCACGAAGGGGCCCATGTCGAAGTCCGGCACCTCGGCGGCGATGCGCACCGGGTGCGACGAGGCGTCGAAACCGCGGATGGGGCCGACGCCGCTCTTGCCGTTGATGCACGCCGACCAGAACGGCTTCTTGCCCACGCCGTTCGGTGCGACCACGCCCAGGCCCGTCACTACCACTCTGTGCATGGCGTCTCTCCTCCAGGAGCAAGAGGACGGTCCTTTCCCGTTGCTCCTCGCCGTCGCGAACGCAGGGCCAACTCGATCCACGTGGCCCACGGTCCTCCAACGCGGCACTCCTTTCGCCTCCGCCAGAACCAATGCTCCTCGTGCAGCCAGGCCCGTCCCCGATCAGACCGCCCAGTCGCCTTGGACAACCAGCGTAGCCTATCTCCCGCATTCTAACGAAGTTTCCCCTCCGGAATCAACGAGATAGTGGGGAGACGAGGAAGGAAGTTTCCGTTGCCGCAACGATTTGCGCCGCACAGCCCATCCTTCCGGTGCTCTCGGAAGGCTCGCGAGGCCCTTGCTTGCAGGGCCCCCTCGCCGTAGGTTGGTTATCGCTTTGCAGCTGCCATCTCTCCCGCCAGGCCGTCCTTGGGAGCGAGACCGACCATGCGCTATTCGTGGGCCCGTTCGGGAGACGTCAACGCCTTTTTCGGGCTGATGCTCGACAACGTGGCGGTGATGATCATTCTTTTCAGCGCCGTCACCACCACGTTGCCGCTGGAGCAGCAGGTCAAGGAAGGGCTGGTGCGCTTCACGCCAACCTTCGTGCTGACGCGCATGATCCCCGGCACCGCGCTGGGCGTCCTGCTGGGCGATCTCGTCTACACCGCCCTGGCCTTTCGGCTGGCGCGGGCCAAGGGGAACAGCGACGTGACGGCGATGCCGCTGGGGCTGGACACGCCCAGCACGTTTGGCGTCGCCTTCCTGGTGCTGATCCCGGCCCTTCAAGAGGGCTGGAAGCTCCATCAGGACCACGAGCGGGCGATGCAATTCGCCTGGAACGTCGGCCTGACGGTGCTGGTGCTGGCGGGCTTGTTCAAGGTGCTGTGCGCCCCCGTAGGCAACGCCGTGCGCCGGCTGGTACCGCGGGCCGGGTTGCTGGGCTCGCTGGCGGCCATCGCCCTGGCGCTGATCGCCTTTCTGCCGCTGGCCCTGGACGGCATCGCGGGGGTGCCGGTCGTCGGCATGGTGGCGCTGGTGGTCATCCTTATCACGCTGGTGGCGCACCGGGAGCTGCCGGGCAAGTTCCCGGGGGCCCTGGCGGCCGTGCTGGTCGGCGTCGCCCTCTACCAGGCCGGGCGCGGGCTGGGCGGGCTGACGGGCGTGCCGATCGTTCCGCCGATGGAGCACGGGGCCGTGGGGGCGTGGGAGCCGACTGCCCTGGTCTCCTTCTATGGGGGAACGTGGGAGTGGTGGTCGGAGGTGTTCGCCTATGCCCTGACGCGCTTGCCCGTGGCCCTGCCGTTCGCCCTGGCGACGATCGTGGGCGGGATCGACTGCACGGAGAGCGCCGCGGCGGCGGGGGACGAGTACGACACGCGCGCCGTCTTGCTCACCGAAGGGGTGGCGTCGTTGGTGGCGGGGCTCCTGGGCGGGGTGATCCAGACGACGCCGTACATCGGGCACCCGGCCTACAAGAAGATGGGCGGGCGGGCGGCGTACACGCTGGCGACGGCGCTGTTCGTGGGGGCGGTCGGCTACTTCGGCGGCTTCACGTTGCTGTTCGAGTGGCTGCCGCGGGCGGCGATGTTCCCGATCCTGGTGTTCGTGGGGCTGGAGATCACGGCCCAGTCGTTCCACGCGACGCCGGCGAAGCACTACCCGGCGCTAGCGCTGGCGACAATGCCGGCGCTGGCGTACCTGTGTGTGGTGGCGATCAAGAGCACGGCGGGGCCGTTTCTGGTGCCGGGCAACGACCTGGGCAAGGAGGTGTTGCAGACGCTGCGCTGCCTGGCGAACGGCTTTCTGGTGTCGGGCCTGCTGTGGGCGGCGGCGCTGGCGATGATCCTGGACGGGCGGCTGAGGGCGGCGGCGGGCTATTTCGCGGTCGCGGGGGCGTGTGCGTTGTTCGGCATCATCCACTCGCCGCTGGCGGACGAGCGGATCGACCTGCCGTGGCGCGTGCTGGAGATGCTGGAGAAGGACTTGCCGGGCTTCGCGAAGGCGGTGCGGTATCAGACGCCGTACCACTGGGCGGCGGCGTATGGGCTGGTGGCGCTGGTGTTGCTGGGGCTAGCGTGGTTTCCGGTGGCGGAGAAGGGGGCGGCGAGGCAATCGGAAGGTGCTGGCTCGGAGTAGGCGTCCTGGCCAAGACTTCTCTTCTGGGAAGGTGGACGGGGGCCTGGGAGCCACTTAGGAGGGATCGTGGAGGAAAAGGGCCCGGTGGACGGCTTCAGGAACCGGCACAACGCGATGTGAGATGATCTGTCGCTGATAGCGCCCCCTACCCGTAGCCCGGGCTTGCTGTTAAGATATTGGCAAGTCAAGGGATAGAGCAACCGCCGCGAGGAGCTGTCATGCCGCTGGGGCCCATGTTCGAGCGCTTCGTGGAGAAGGGCCCCAGGCGAGTCATGGGCACCAGCCCGCTCGCCGTCAGGGCGCGTTCGCTCCGGGTGGCCAACTGCGCAACGCAATGGCGGTTGTCCAAGGCCAGGGACGAACACGAGGCAATCCCGCCCTGCTAACTGAGTCGAGGAGCGGAACCAGGAAACCAGGGCGTGGCGACCACCGGCATCGGCTGCTCATCACCGGCGACGAACTGCAACGCCAACAGGGGGGAGACAGGGGGCTTTGCAATTCTATGACGTAAGTCCTTATCCATCGGTGGATTTCCGACCAAGGAATAAGGACTTACGTCATAGAATTGCAAAGCCGGAGACAGGGTGGAAGCGTCCGGCCCAGCCCCGAAGATCGAGAACGACAAGGGCAGCCGCCGGTAAGCGGACCGGGCGCAGGCCTGGCCGTCCTGGTTCCAACGTGGAAAGGCCCTTGAACTGGGTGAGGCCGGCCGGCGAGACAACGCAACGCGTTCTTATCGGATCGTAGAACGGCATGTTCGGGGCCAGGCCCCGAGTGCGGAGCAAATTGTATGCCTGAATTGACGGGCCCCGAACAGCGACGACTCATCGAGTTGCTCGAAGAGCATCTTCCCGACCAAGGCCATCTGAATCGAGCGCTGATTCATGCCGGCCTCGGCAAGTTGTCCAAGTACGCTAAGGACGGAACGTTGCCCGCCATGGTCGGTGAAACGGTGGGTCGCTTCAGCAACCAATACCGGATCGTGGAGTTGGTTGCGGCAGTTCTCAACCATCCCGAAGGCCTGAATGGCAGTTGCCCCCCGCTCGAGAACTGGCTGAACGACCGGAAGGAGTTGCTTCCCGGCAAAACGGTGAAGATTACGCCAGGCATCCCCGAGGAGTTGGCGTTTCTGATCGACCGCGATAAGCACATCGGCCCGTTTCGGGACCACCTCGAACAGTCGCTCGGGCGGCGGCCCCGGCAGGCCAGCGTGGTGGTGATTTACGGACATCGTGAGGCCGCTCATCAGAACCTGGTCGGCCGGCTGATTTCCAGGCGCGAGGGGCTGGCCAGGCTCGGGATTGAAAAACACAAACATCTCAAAGTCATCCGGCCGATTCACGATGAAGGGGGCGAAGCCGTTCTGCTCCGGGAACTGTGCGACAGTTTCGGGGCCGGCGGTTCTCGGGTCGATGATCTTGTCTCGGTCCTCAGCGGAGGGCCCGATCGGTACGATTTGGTGGCCCTCGAAATCCTCTTGCGCACGTCGGAATTGGCCGGCCACAATTTCCGCATGATCGAACGGCTCCTCGGGTTCTGGGAAACCGTCAAAGGCCTGCCCGATGACTCATCTTTCGTGTAACGGTTCGGGGACTATCCAGTATTGGGCGCCAACCCAGTATAGAGAGTTGATGACAGCCCTACCAATTCCAAGACACGTAGGAGCAGCGCTGGCAATGCCGACACGTACCGGCGTGAGTCATCG
>JBBSEZ010000603.1:0-4939 GCA_038239195.1 Gemmatales bacterium | reverse complement strand
CGATGACTCACGCCGGTACGTGTCGGCATTGCCAGCGCTGCTCCTACGTGTCTTGGAATTGGTAGGGCTGTCATCAACTCTCTATACTGGGTTGGCGCCCAATACTGGATAGTCCCCGAACCGTTACACGAAAGATGAGTGTCTTGTTGTCCGGCCCTCACTTCGTCTCCGCCTTCAACACCTCGATCTTCAGCTTCCCCGCCACGTTGATCCACGCCTGATCGTCGGGGCCCTCCGAAAACTTCACGTGTGTCGCGTCCACGTACGTCTGGTCCCACGTCGGGTCGATGCTCACCCACTGCGAGCCGTCGTGGACCTCCGCCCAGGCATGCCAGCCGAACTGCGGCTTGCCCTTCGCCTTCACGTACGCCAGGCCGCCCACCTCGCGAGCCGGCACGCCCGCGGCACTTGCCAGCGCCACGAACAGGAGCGTGTGCTCGGTGCAGTCGCCCGCCAGGCTGTCCAGCACCGCCAGGGCGTTGTCGGCGTTCTCGACGTACGTCTTGCGCACCTTCCGGTAGACCCACTTCTGCAACAGCACCGCCTTCTTCAGCGGGTCTTTCTCCTTGCCGACGATCTCCCGCGCCTTCTTGCGAATCGCCTCGTGGTCCGACTGCGACCTCGGCGTCGCCTTCGTGTTTTCCGTCGTCTCCGCCCTGGTCAGGGCGCTCCCTTTGGGCACGCGGAAGTCGCGATCCAGCTCGACGATGGCGATCTTGCCCTTGCCCCCGCGCTGGCGCTGACGGTGCGACGGCGGCAGCTTGAAATCGTCCAGCCCCGTCACCTCCAGCGTCAGCTTCTCCACGCGGTCGGCCCGCCGGCCCAGGTCGCGCTTGATGAAGATCGACGAGGCCGTCATCAGATCGACCGGCTTGCCGTCCAGCTTCTTCGCCAACTCCTCTTTCTCCAGTTGGACCGACAGCAGCCCGCCCGTCTCGAAGGAGAACGGCACCCCGCTCTGCAAGAGTTGGATGCTGACGTTCGCCCCCTGCGTCGCCGCCATCATGGCGTAGGTGGGCACCTGCACCCCGCCCCAGTGGGCCGACTTCTTCGCCTGAAACGTGTACGTCTCCTTCACGTCCACGTCGTCGCCATCCCAGTCGGTGCCCCAGCGGACGAACGTCGCGCCCTTCTTGGCGTCGTGCAGCCAGACCTCGAACCGGCGGCTCTCCGCCAGGCTGTGCTTCGGGAGAGGAATGGTTCGTTCGGCAGCGCGCGCCCCCTGCTTCGTCGTCATCACCATGCCCTTGCCCTTGCGTACGGCCTGGCGCAGCGTTTTCTTCTTCTGCTCCCAGCTCTGCCGCTCCATGAAGACGATCTCGCCCTCGCCGTCCAGCGCGTAGCAGGTGACCTTCTTCTCTTTCTTGACGGTCTTGTCCCCGTCGCGCAGGATCGAGAAGAACGACTCTTCCGTCGTGATGAGCACGTCCTTGCCGTCGTGCTTGCCGAGCTTGGTGTCATCCACCGACCAGCCCACCTTGACCTTCTTCACGTAGACGCCGTAGGCGTAGCGCCCCTGCTGCTTGCGGGCGTACTCCAGCAACGAGTCCTTCGGCGCAGCGCCCCCCGCCGGCAGGACCGCGAGCAGGGCCAGGCCCAGCGCCAGCGCGGCGCGATTGGTGCGAGACATGATGGGTGTCGCTCCAGAAAAATGGATAATGACGTTCAGCGCCGCAGTAAAAACTCCTTGGCGTTGACTAGCCCCCACAGCACGTCCTCGAGGGCGACGCGCCGGTCCGCGGCGCGCTCGACCAGGGCCACCGCGTGCTTGCGCTCGGCCGCGCCGGGCCGGCGGCACAGCGCCGCCAGGTAGAGCTCGTCCACGATCTCCGGTATCGAGCTGCGTGCCGCGAGCAACTTTCCGAGGCGGTTGTTCTCCTCGCTCAGCATGGTGTTCAGCAGCGGGCCCGTGATGAGCTGAAACGCCTGGGCCAGCGTGGTGTCGTCGGAGCGCTCGCACTCGCAGCTCAGCGAACGCACCGGCTTGCCGAACGACGCCAGGAACTTCTCCGCGTCGCTGCTCCGCGCCTTCCGCCCCCGACCGACGTTGGAGGCCACGCCTGGCAACTGGCCCGCGCGCGTCCCGCGCGGAAACCCGGCAAACCTTGGCCGAGTGCCCGTCACCTGCGTCACTGCGTCGAAAAGCTGCTCCGCCTGGAGCGGGCGCACGGCCGCGTGCGAGAAGTTGGCCTCGTCGTCGCGGTTCGTTTCATTGGGGACCGCGGAGAGCTGGTAGGTGCGCGAATTCATGATCGTCCGCACCAGATGACGGAGGTCGAACTTGTTCGCGACGAGGTCTTTCGCGAGGGCATCGAGGAGGGCGTCGTTGGCGGGCGGGTTGGAATCGCGGAAGTCGTCGTTGGGATCGACGATGCCCCGGCCCATCAGGTGGTGCCAGACGCGGTTGGCCTGCGTGCGCGCGAAGAACGGGTTGTCGGGCCGCGCCACCCAGTCGGCCAGCGCCCGCAGCCGGTCCGCCCCGGGCGCCAGCTTCGTTGCTTCGCCCAAAAAGCGCGGCAGGAGCGGTTCGCCGGTGACGGGGTGCTTCAGTTCGCCGCTGCGCTCCAGGTAGACAATCTGCTCGCCGTCGAACTCGTGCTGGTCGAAACGGTCGCGGCGGTTGTTCTCGACGATGCGATACTGCACGCGGACGAAGCACGCCGCCAGGCTGTGATAGTCCGTCTGCGTCCATCGGTCGAAGGGGTGGTTGTGGCACTTGGCGCATTGCAACCGAATGCCGAGGAACACCTGCGCCGTGGCCTCCGCGCGCGCGTGCGGGTCGCGCAGGGCGCGGTAGTAGTTGGCGGCGGGATGGCTGTAGGTGCTGCCGCGCGCCGCGATCAACTCGCGCGCCATCTCGTTGAGCGGCTTGCCATCGAGGATGGCGCGGCGCAGCCAGCCGTGAAAGGCCTGCACCCCCTTGCGGTCCAGCACCTTCTCCTCGTTCCGCAGCAGGTCCGACCATTTCAGGGCCCAGAAGTCGGCAAACTCGGGGCGGCGCAGCAACTCGTCGATCAGCCGAGCTCGCCTGTCGGGGCGCCGGTCGGCGAGGAACCGCCGCGTTTCAGCCACGGTGGGAAGCACGCCCAGGGCGTCGAGATAGGCGCGGCGCAGGAAGACGCTCTCGGAGCAGAGCTCCGACGGGGCCATGCGCAGCAGCGCGAGCTTGGCGAAGACGTGCCTGTCCACGTAATTGTGTTCGGGCACGGCGCGCCGGACAAACCCGGGGCGGGCGGGCACGAAGGCGAGGCGGACGACCGCCTGTCGATCGAGGTAGCGGACCAGGATGGCGCTTTCGCCCATCGACTGCCGGCGCGCGACGCCATCGCGATCGACGCGCGCGACGAGGTTGGACGGCTCGAAGACCGCGAGGCGGGTCACGTCGCGCGTTCGGCCATCGCTGAAGGTGGCGCGGACCGAAATCGCCACGTGCTCGGCTGGCTCGACGAGGACCTGCTGGCGCGGCGCCACCTCGATCTTCTTCAAAGTGGGAGCGCCCGGCGCGTCGAGGCGTGCGCCCTGGGCGATCCAGCGGTGCAGCAGGCCACGTTCGAGGCTGTTCGCGGCAAAGCGCTGACCGCCCTCGTGGGGGACGGTCATGGTGGCCTTGGCGAGGAGGAGGCTGTGGGCGGGGCGCAGGGGGTCGAGGCGCCGGCCGAGCATGTCGCGCGTCAGGGCGTCGAAGTCGAAGTCGGGGCCCTGGCCGCGCAGCGAGAGCCGGAAACCGCCCTTGCCGTTCAGGTTGCCGTGGCAGGCGCCGGAGTTGCAGCCGGCGCGCGACAGGACAGCCATCACGTCGTTGCGGAAGCTGACCGTCTCGGCGCGAAGCGGGGAGGCACAGAAAAACAGGGCCAGCAAGGCCAGGAGCAAGCAAGGGCGTGGAACGCAAAGGCTCATGCGAGTCTCGCTGCGGCGGGCGGGGAGTGACCGGACGCCTTCATCATAAGGTCGGCGGGGCCCGGGTGCAACAACGCTGTCTTGCTTGTCGTTTCGCGCCCCGCCTACAAAGACTCAGCGGACTTCCCCCAACCTCGAGGGCCCGACCGTGACGCGCCTCCTGCTCACCGGCGCCGGCGGCCAACTCGGCGCTTACCTGTTGCGACACCTTCGCGGCCTCGGCGCCGACGTCGTCGCCTGGGACGGCACGCGCGACGTCGATCTAGCCGACGCCGACGCCGTCACCCGCGCGTTTTGCGCCGCCCGCCCCCACATCGTCCTGCACGCCGCCGCACTGGCCCGCCTCGCCGACTGCCAGCGCCAGCCCGAGCGCGCCTTCCGGGTCAACGCGGCCGGGACGGCCCTTCTCGCCGAAGCGTGTGCCCGCGCCGGCGCCCGGCTCGTTTTCGTCTCCACCGACCTCGTCTTCGATGGCCAGAGCGCCCCCTACGCCGAGACCGCCCCGCCGGCCCCGCTCTCGGTCTACGCCAGGACCAAGGTCGCCGCCGAGCGCGCCGTCCTCGCCCACCCCCACCATGCCATCGCCCGCGTCGGCCTGCTGTTCGGCCCGGCGCTCAACGGCAAGCCCTCGTTCTTCGACGAACAGATCGCCGCCCTGCGTGCCGGGCGCCCTCTCGCGTTGTTCGAGGACGAATGGCGCACCCCGCTCGACCTGGCCACCGCCGCGCATGCCCTGACCGAGTTGGCGCTTTCCGACTTCGCAGGCCTCGTTCACGTCGGCGGCCCCGACCGACTGAGCCGGCTGGAGATGGGACAAAAACTGGCGAGGTTTCTCGGCGCCGATCCCGGGGCCATCGTGGCAGGCAAGCGGGCCGACGCTCCCGCGAGCGAGCCCCGGCCGCGCGACACCTCCCTGGACAGCGGGCGCTACCGCGCGCGCTTCCCCCATTTGCCCTGGCCTTCGTTTGCCGAGGCGCTTCGCGCGATTCAGGCGAGCGGCGCGGCGTGAGCCCGCCGGTGCGACGCGCTCCACCGGCGGGCT
>JBBSEZ010000602.1:0-4943 GCA_038239195.1 Gemmatales bacterium | reverse complement strand
TCTCTTATTTCTCCTAAGGAGACCCCCGATGCCGCCCCCCCCCCGTACCCCGCCCCCCACCCCCACCCCCCCCCCGATCGCGCCCCCCCCGGCCATATCCCCCCCCCCCCCCCCCCCCCCCCGCCCCCCCCCCCCCCTACTCGGCCGCGAACGCGGCCGGGTTAGCGCGAGTGCGAAATGGGCGTCACTCCGATCCTCTGGGCGATGCGCTTTTCTACCTCCGCGATCTCCCGGCGCAAGTCCTCCACCGCTTCCTCCTGAGCGTGCAGCAACTCCTGGAGCTTCTCGAGTTGACGTGCGGGCGAACGGCCGGCCAGGCGCTGAACGATCTGGAGCAGCACGAAGGCTCGCCAGGCTCGCGCCACCAGGGCTTGCAGGCGATGGAGCCGGCCCCAACGCAGTAACTGCTCCGCGCGCAAGGCCCGTCCCAAACGCACCAGGCGGAACGCCGGCAACAGTTCGACCGCGGGCAACAGAACGATGGCCACGTCGATCCAGTGATGGAAAACGTAACGCCACGGCCGGTCCGAGACCGCGACCATCAGGATCAGCTCGAGGGCGAACGCCAGCCAGATGATGCTGGTGCCCACGTCGAGGCAGAGGGCCAGGACCGGGCTCGCGCGGATCGTCTCAGCCTCGCAGTACTCGAAAGCAAGGAGCGGCAGCACCATCAGGGCAACGAGGATCATGGGGGCGCCGAAGGCCCGCTCCAGGGTGGTGCGCAGGTGGCGATCGATTTCCCGCCACCCGAGCCCGGGCAGCCAGAGGTGGTGCGGCCGGGCCTGGCCCCCGCAGCCCATTCGCAAAGGTGGCAGGAGGGCACAAGCCGTCGCCGCGAGCAGCGCTTTCCAGGCCGGTCGCGCCCGGTCGCGGAGCCGAAACCGGAGCGCCGCTTCCAGGAGGAAGAGCAGCCAGAGGAAGCCCAGGGCCCCCTCGATCAGGTACGTTTCCAGGTCTGTCGGGCCCAGCCGCGGATAGCGGTGGATCAGCCCGGCCAGGACCACCAGGAACAGCAAGGCCAGGAAGAACATGGGCCCGGCCATCCGGTTTTCCCAGGTTCGCCGGCCATCGTCGAGGGGCGCCGCAGTGTCGATTGGTCCGGTCATGGCAAAGTCCCTCCGTTCCCCCTGGTGGAGACTTGCGAGGGCCCGGGCCGCCGCTCGATGACCGCTGAGCTCGACGAAAGCGGAGTGCCGCGGGCTGCCATCGCCCATCCTCCCGCCTCTATCAGGTAATTCGCTCCTGGGGGGCGGCTCTTTCCCGACGGCAGATGGGAGGCTGAATCGGCCCCGTTCGCTATAATGCCCCGGTGTCTGCTCGTGCAGGGCCCTGGCCGGGGAGCGCCATGCCGCCGCGAAGTTTCACCTTTCTGGGGACGGGCACGTCGGTCGGCGTGCCGATGGTCGGCTGCGACTGCGCCGTCTGCCGCTCCACCGACCCGCGCAACCAGCGTTACCGCTGCGCCGTCTTCGTGCGCACGGCTCAGGGCAACCTCCTCATCGACACGCCCCCCGAGTTGCGGCTGCAACTGCTGCGCGAGCGCGTCGCGCTCGTCCACGCCGTGCTGTTCACGCACTACCACGCCGACCACCTGTTCGGGCTCGACGACCTTCGGCCGATCGCTCGGCTGTTGGGAAAGTCGGTCCCGCTCTACTGCACCGGCGAGGTCGAGGGCAAGATCCGCACCACTTTTTCCTACGCCTTCAGCCACGACGCCGAGAAGCTCCCGGCAGGGATGATCCCCAAACTGTCTTTCGAGCGCATCACTCCCGAGCCGTTCTTCGTCCTGGGAGAGATGGTGACGCCCATCCCGCTCGTCCACGCCCACTTCAACGTCTTCGGCTTCCGCATCGGCGACGTGGCCTATTGCACCGACGTCAATGAGATACCGCGCTCGAGTTGGCCGCGGCTGGAGGGCTTGCGCGTGCTGGTGCTGGACGCCCTACGCCCCAAGCCGCACCCCGCTCACTTCGGGCTGGACCAGGCTCTCGACGTCATCGACCAGTTTCGTCCCGAGCAGGCCTACCTGACGCACCTGAGCCACGAAATGGACCACGAGGAGATCAGCCGCAAGTTGCCGCCCAACGTCCAGTTGGCCTACGATGGGTTGACGTTTGAGTTTTGAGCGCCCGGCGCCCCTCATCCCAGCGCCGCTCCCTGACCCCCTCTCCCAAGGAGGGAGAGGGGGTTGGGGGAGAAGAGGTCGCTGGAGGCAAGAGAATCACCCTTCAAAACCCCTTCCCCTTCGTCTTCGTCTTGATCCGACACAGCGCCTTGTCGGCGGTCACGTACAGCACGCTGCCGTCTCCGCCCCAGGCACAGTTCGACGTCGGCACGCCGGTGTTGATCGTGCCGAGGTGTTTGCCGTCGGGCGAGAAGACGAGCACCCCGCCGGGCCCGGTGGCGAAGATGTTGCCGTCCTTGTCCACCTTCATGCCGTCGGGCAGGCCGGGCACCTTGCCCACCATCTTCGTCGCATCGAAGAAGACGCGGCCCTTGCCGAGCTTGCCGTCGTCCTGGACCGGGAAGGCCATCCAGATCGCCTTCTTCGGGTCGGAGTTGGCGACGTAGAGCGTCTTCTCGTCCGGCGAGAAGGCGATGCCGTTCGGCTTGCTCATCTCCTTGGTCAGCAGCGTCAGCCGGCCCTTCGAGCGGCGGTAGACCCCGCAGTAGTCGAGCTTCTGGCCCGGGAACACGGTGGCGCCCTTGCCCTTGATCATCAGGCCGTAGGGCGGGTCGGTGAAGTAGAGGTCGCCGTTGGACTTGAAGACGCCATCGTTGGGGCTGTTCAGCCGCGTGCCTTTGAAAGTGGAGGAAAGCACGGTAAAGGTCTTGTTGTCGTCGTTGAGCCGGGCCACGCAGCGGTCGCCGTGCTGCATCAGCACAAGGCGGCCCTTGGAGTCGAGCAGCAGGCCGTTCGAGCCGGGCTCGGCGAGGTCGGTGCGCTTGCCGGTGTAGCCGCTCGGCTGGAGGAAGAGCTTGGTGCCCTTGCCCTCTCGCCACTTGTGGACGCTATTGGTGGGGATGTCGGAGAACAGGAGATAGCCGCCGTCCTTCTTGACCCACACGGGCCCCTCGACCCAGGTGAAGCCCTCGGCGAGGACTTCGAGCTTCGCGCTCTTGCTGAAGAGCTTGCCGAAGGCCGGATCGATGCGCTCGATGGTGCCGAGCGTCTTCATCTTGGGCGAAGCGGGCTTCTTGTCCTTCTTGGGGACGTCGTCCTTGTCCTTGTCTTCGGCGCGCGTGGCCAGGGGCAGGCCGGCCAGGGCCACGAGGGCGAGCAGTCGCAACCATTTCATCGTCGCAAATACCTCCGGGTGTGTCACATCCGGCTCGGCGCGGGGGAGCGAGCCATGGTTGGCAGCATACCAGACCGGCGCCCCGGCTCAAGGGCCGGGTGAGAAGTTTTCAAAGTCGCGTAACACTTTCGCCCCGCGATCCTTCTTCGAGATAGAGGCGCGAAGCGCGCTGTCCCGCCCCCCGAGGAAGGAGTGGTCTGCCATGATTCTCTTCGCCGCCGCGCAGCCGGCCAACCTGAGCACCCGCGTCTACGCGCTCCCCATGGACCTCGACGAGCCAGTGCTGCCTCTCGTCCTGATGGCACTGATCGCGGTTGTCGCGGTCGCCCTGCGCTGGCGGCGGAGGGCGCCGGCGGGGCCAACGCCCGAGGGCCCGCCGAGCCTGGGCCCGTACGAGGTGGCCTACCTCGCGGGCGGGGCGACGCGGGCCATCAACGCCGCCCTGGCCAACCTCGTCCAGCAGCAGGTCCTTCGGGCCCAGCCGGCGGAGCGGGCCCTGTCCCTCGCCGGCGCGATCCCGGGCGACGCTCATCCGGTGGAGCAGGGCATCTGCGTCGCGGTCGCCGCCAAGGGAAGTTTGACCGTGCGCGACCTGCACGCTTCCGCCCCCGCCGCAGTCGGGGAGCTGGCGGCCTGCCTCAACAAGAAGGGCCTGTCCCACGTTGTCGTCCCGCGCCCGGTCCTCGTGGTCCTGGCGCTGTTCGGACTGCTGTTCCTGGTAACCCTCGGGCCCACGGTCTGGTCGCTGGGTTTGCTGATCGCGGACGGCTTGCGCGCGGTCGGCGTCACGCCGCTGGCCGCCCGCGCGTGCCTCGGCGTTCCCCTGGCAATCGGCACCGGCTGGGCCCTATCCCGGACGTGGACGGCCCTTCTCGGGTGCGCCGCCCTGGCGTGCCTGGGGACGAACGGGCGGCTGCCCGACCCGAACCACCTGCTTTGCAGCTCGCAGTGCCTGCTCTCGATCCTCATCTGCGGATGGGTGAGCTACTTCCTGCTGGGGACGGCGTGGTCGCTCTGGGGCGCCCACGGGCGCAATGCAACACATCTGGCCAGGCTCCAGTCGGAGAACGCGGCCCTGCGCGCGACGGCGGCGCGGCGCGTGGAGGGCCTGGCGGGGCCCGACCTCGTGATGGCCGCGGGGCTGTTCGGGCTGGGCACGTTCGCCGTGGGAGCGCTGCCGGACCTGCGCAACGCTTTGACGGGGGCGGGCGATTCCGGCGGGGGTGCCGGAGGGTGCGGCAGCGGCTGTGGCGGAGGGGGCGACGGTGGTGGCGGAGGGGGCGACGGTGGTGGCGGCTGTGGCGGGGGGGGCGGCGGTTGCGGCGGCTGTGGCGGCGGGTGTGGCGGCGGCGGCTGAGGGCGGGGTGGTCGGCGAGGGCCCGCGCCCCTAAACCGACTCTCGCCCGACCATCCATTCACAGGCCCGCAGCCATGAACACTCCCGTTCGCCGCGAGCCCGACAGCATGGGCCCCCTCGAGGTACACGCCGACCGCTACCACGCCGCCCAGACGGCCCGCTCGCTCATCCACTTCGCCATCGGCCACGACCTCATGCCGAAACCGCTCCTGCGCGCCTTCGGCACCCTCAAAAAGGCCTGTGCCCTCGTCAACGAGGACCTGGGCAAGCTCCCCGCCAAGGAAGCC
>JBBSEZ010000601.1:0-4962 GCA_038239195.1 Gemmatales bacterium | reverse complement strand
GTGCTTGTTGTACTCCTGCAAGAAGCTCTCCGCCGTCCTCGTGTTCCAGTGCTTGGGCGGGGGGCTGATTGCGTAATAGCTCGACGCCTTCGCGTCCAGCGGCGGGGCGGGGTTGAGGTAGGCCACCGTATTGCCCCTCTGAAACTCCGGCATCTCGACGATCTTGCAGTTGTCCGGCCTCGGCAGGCGCAGGAGGTCTTTCTTGGCGATGAACGCCTTGATCTTTTCCGCCCCCGCCCTGGCGTCTCCCACCAGCCCCTCCGCCTTGCCGTGCTCCCGGCCCACCTTGGCCAGCACCAGCCGGACCGTATCGCGCCGTCCAACCTCGTCGTCGGGCGGGAGCGCCTTGCCGGGGTGGGCCTTGCTCCACAGTTGCCGGGCGACGACATGCATCGTCTACCTGTGGTACGCGAACTTCGCTGGCTCGCCCCAGGGCGACCCTCCGGCGGAGTGCGACCTGACGGGGGCGCTGCGTCTGCTCGATGATTACAGCGCCGCCGACCCGTGGCGGAGCTTCCCCTCGCCCTACGCCCTCCTGCCCTTCGCGGCGGGGCGCTCCGACTGGCGGACTTGCTTCGCGCAGTGCCTGGCCACGCTGCGCTCGGCGGCACGGCCCTACATCGTGGCGCCGCAGGACGAGGACTATTTCGTCCCGCTCTGCCTGACGGCCGCGCTGATGTTGCGCTGGTGTGACGCGGGCGCGGAGGGGGACGAGCGGGCGGCGCGGCAAGCGGCGCGGTGCGGGGTGGTGCACGCGCTGGTGGCGTCGTCGTTGCTGGCGAATGGGGTGGTCCCAACGTGCGCAGGCCAGCAAGCGAGCGCGTGAGGCGGGCTCGCGTTTCTCGTCTCCCCTGTTGGATGCGGGCCGGCTCGGGTGGTATCATCAGGGGTGGGTAGGCAGGCGACGACCGGCAGCGGGGGCACGGCGGTGAACCAGGCCGAGTTGCAAAAAATGGCCACCGAGAGGATCCTCGATGCCGAGGCCCTCCTCAAAGCAGGTCGCTGGGCCTACGCCTACTACGTGGCGGGGTATGCCGTCGAGTGCGCGCTGAAGTCTTGCGTCCTGGCCCAGATGATTTACACGGGGGGAGTCTTCCAACGCAAGAAGTTCGCCGAGGAATGCTTCACGCACGACTTCGGCGAGTTGCTCGATCTGGCCGGCTTGCGGAACGCCCTGAACGCCCAGCTCGCGGCAAGCGCTGGGGCCGGGGCGGCGTTCGGCGTCTACTGGGGCAGGGCCGCGCAGTGTAAGGAAACCAGGCGCTATGAGGACAGGACGCAGGCCGAGGCGGAACGGCTCTACGAGGCCATCACCCATAACCCGGACGGGGTGCTGCGATGGGTACAGAATTACTGGTAGAGGACAGTCTCGATTTCGGTCAGAAACTCATCGCCGAGCTCTTCCGCGACGGCTTCGACGTCGCGGTGGCGTTGTGGGCTCGTGCCAGCGAGGAAGGGCGCTGGTTCCTCTACATCGGGTCCCGCTCGGTAGGCCCGGAGTCGATCGGGGGCGCTTACCGAGCCCTCTCTGCCTGCCTGAGCCGAATCCCCGATTCCGAGATCGGCATTTCGGAGGTGAAACTCGTCCCCGCCGCGAGCCCTCTTGCCCGCGAAGCGATGGCCGTGCGCGATCGCTACTACGGGAGGGCGCCCAAACCGTATCGGGGGAAGCGCCTCGCGAACCTGGGGATCGAAGAGGCTTACATCTACCCCCCGCTTCCCGCGCCCCCGCCGGTGCAGGGTGTGGAGATGAGGAAGCTCAGAAAGGACGTGGCGCAGGTAGGGCGGCCTAAGGATTTTGCGCTGAGCCAGGAGGAGGACGCGACGGTTGCCCATCTCACGGCTCAGGGCGTCAGCCCCCAGCAGGCTGAGGAATGGGTGCGAAAAAAACGCGAGAAGCAAAGGCCTCCGATCCCTGCTGGGTCGGTGGTCAAAGCATGGGTCGCCGCCGCCTGGGGCGAGAGGCCTGAAGACGACCCCAACCCTCTGCTGATGGTCGAAGGCCCCGACGGAGCGCGGGGGCTGGCGTTCAAAGAAGATACCGAGCCGGCATGAGTTCTGTGCGGAGCTTCGGCCTCGAGCCTGCGCCGGCGAACGGGACAGAAAAGAGGGACGGTCAGGAGCACGGTTGAGGTCGCCGGAGTGAGCGAGCCCCCCCGCGATGGGGGCCGCTCCCGGTGCGCCGAACGACCGCAAAAGAACCGACTAATTAATCTCCGCGACGTCCCGCATGCTCACCAACTTCAAACGTCCAAAGGGATTGTGCATGGGGCCCCCTGCCATTCTCTCAGGACTGGCCTGCGCGAAGGCCTGAAAACGCTGCCCGGTCAGATCGACCAGCACGTGACCGTCGTCGATCGGCTTCTCGCCCCGGGACAAGTAGCGGATCACCTCGACGACGTCCAAGTCGCCTGCCTCCGCGTCTGCACGTTCCATCACGACGTCGCGCAAACCGAGCACGTGCATGCCCATCGTCCACACTTCCGCTTGGCCTTTGACGATGGCGACGAAGGCGAAGCTCAAAGCGTCCGAATCGCCGTCTTCCGTCATCTCGAGCCAATGTCGCCCGCCATGAGCGAGCGCGCTGTTGTCGATGAACACGCCTGCGCCGCCGGCCCGCACCACGGCCGCGCCGGCCTGCATCATCGTCCTCGCTGCCTGCATCGAACCGCCGGGACCGCTCAAGAAAACGTTCACCGTATAGCCATCGACGGTCGCCCGTTCGTCTTCTGTCGCCGGCTGCCGGCAGGAGGACCGAAAGACCTGGGCAAACTCACCATCGGCGGGCATGGCCCCAAAATCGACCTGCGTTGCGTCCGGCAAGACGAGCGCCTCGGGCGTCAAGCGGCAGCCGGGCGGCAGGCGCTGGACAAGGTCTCTCGGGTGCGACCACTTGCCCGGAATGCGAAGGGCGATTGTGATCGGCGCGGCTGGCTGATTCATCTCGAACATCCTCCGAGGTTTCACCAACAGATCCACGCGTAAGGCAGCGAACGACCAAGTTCAGTGGCGCCGGGCGCCTCGATAACCGTCCTGGCGCGGACAGAGGGAAGGCGGCCGGCGCCTGTTGGAGTAGCTGGTTCGGCGTTGATGGGTCAGCCGGCCTTCGCGGTCGACGTCGCCGGCTGGGTGAGGTAATCGAGCACTTCGCGCTGCATCCGCTCCACCTCGGCCCGGTATCCGCTCGTGACCAGCGCCAATTCCTCGGAGCGGCTACTCTGGCGCAAGCGCGCCAGCAGATCGAGGAAATACGCGATCCGTTCTTGGGTGACCGTCAGCTCCTGGTCGTTCTGAATCATGCCCGGACCTCCACGATGCCTCGGCGCTGGCCGTCCCGTTTCAGCTCCCAGTGAGCCAGGAATTGTTCGAGGGGCTCTCCGAGCAGCATCTCGGGACGGGCCCAGAAGACGCTCGCCCCCAACTCCTCATCCGCACGCGCGTGATCGAATAGGACAAGCGATTCGGCCGGACAGTTCTCGGTCGCGAAGTCGCTCCGCATCACGAGGATGATGTCGACATCGTTCGGCTCCGAGACATCGGAAACGTAGCTGCCGAAGATTACCAATCGGTCGAGATGGCCCGTAGCAACGGCGAGGGAATGAATGCGGCGAAGCCGGTCCGTCACGACCTGCCGGTGCGGCGTGCCACGCCCGAAGCGAGCCACGACTTCGTCGAGAGGGGCGACATGACGGCCCTCTGGAAGATCCCCGAACTCGTTGAAGGCGGGCAGCGACATGCGGCCTTCCTGTCTGCGACTGGTCGAATCTGTTCCTCATCATGGCAGCAACTGGCCAAGAAGGCAACAGTTTTCAAAAGGGGACTGGCAAGGGGCTACGGCGGACTGACGATGCAGCAGCTATCGATACGACTTCATGTCGCACGAGCGCCTGGTTCGGCAGCCTCACCCCTGATACCCGTACTCCGCAAGGCGCCGGCGAGCCCTCTCCAACAACTCCGGCTCCGGCGCGAACAACGCTTGCCATTCCGGCTGCAACACGAGAGCCTCGACGGTTAGGTCCAGCCGACCACGACGCCAGAGAGTTGTGTAGCCTTCAGAAGGCTGAGTGGCATTGACCAGAATCCGGGCAGTCCCCATGCCGCGGTGATCGTGTAACATCTGCAAGTAACGAGTGGCGTTGTAGCCGAGCGCCTTCTTCCTTTCGCCAGCCGTAATGTGCCCACCCTACCACCCACGTTCCGCCCCTGTCAAAGCAATCTCTCTCCGAGGGCGATCCGCCAGCCGACCGCGAACGTCGGTGAACCTCCTCGACGCCGCCGATCGCGTCAGCGCGGCCTCTTCAACCGCTCGCGCACCAACTCCGGCAGGTACTTCACCGGCAGCGTCCCGTGATCGAGCACCGCCTCGTGATAGCGCCCCAGTTCGAACTTCTCTCCCATCTCGCGCTGCACCTTCTGCCGCAGATTGTAGAACGCCATCCGCCCGACGAAGTAGACCGAGAGCTGGCACGAGCTCTGCTTGGCGCGCACGATCTTGCCCACCGCCTCGCCCTCGGCCTGGTAGGCGCGCTTCGTCAAGAACTCCAGCGCCTCGGCGTCGGTCATTTCCGTGCAGTGCATCTTGTAGTCGAGCACCGCGTTGGCCACGGCTCGCAGGTAGAACTTGAGCTGGTTGAGCCGCAGCGCCAGGTCGCCGTCGCCGTAGCCCTGATCGAGCATCATCTGCTCGGTGTAGACCGCCCAGCCCTCGGCGAACACGCCCGACTGGAGCACCCGGCGCACCAGGGAGGGATGGCGGTTGGAATACTCGAGCTGGACGTAATGCCCCGGGTAGGCCTCGTGGATGGTGAGCACCTGGAGCACGTGCTTGTTGTACTCCTGCAAGAAGCTCTCCGCCGTCCTCGTGTTCCAGTGCTTGGGCGGGGGGCTGATTGCGTAATAGCTCGACGCCTTCGCGTCCAGCGGCGGGGCGGGGTTGAGGTAGGCCACCGTATTGCCCCTCTG
>JBBSEZ010000600.1:0-5014 GCA_038239195.1 Gemmatales bacterium | reverse complement strand
GCATTCATCGCCGCTTTCTTTTCTTCGTTTTCATCCCGCGCCCGGCAGGCCTCGCTCGGCGAAGGCGAAAGAAAGCGGCGATGAATGCGCCGCACTCCAAAAAGGAAACGGCCCGATGCACACAGCTGGGATCGGCGAGAGATAGCAGAAAATGAACGCGGACACCATGACCACTCGCTGTACGCTGGAGACCGAGGGCTACCACGTCGCCTTCCACCTGCAACAAGCCCCGCGCCAGATGGGCTTTGTCGACGGCGTTATCGAATTGACACTCCTCCCCGAGTTGGGAGGGGCGTCTTTTCGCTCCGCGCCCACTTTTTTGAGCGCCAACGACCTTCAGCGGCTCGTCACCTACCTGGAAGAGCACGTCGCGCACCTCCGCTCCGGCGCGAACGGCAACGGCTTCCCCCTCGTCCCCTCCGAGCTCGGGTTTCAGGTCGCCGCCCTCGGCGGAGACGTGGAGGCCGACGAGGGCGAATTCACGCTGCGCTTTCTCGTCAACGTCGGCCAGCCGGACGGGCGCAGCGCCACCTACGCCGGCGCCGAGGCCGTCGTCACCGTCCAGCAAGTCCGCAAGTTCACCGCCTCCCTCGACGCCGTCCTCGGCGCGCTCGCCTCCACCAAATAACCACGCCAAGGGCACGCCATGTTCCCCCTCCGCCTCCCCTACCTCGACGCCGAGCTCCTCCTCACCCCCGCCGGCGCCCCCTGGCTGCCGGCGTCGCTTCGCCTGCCGGCCCTGATCGCCCTCTGCCTGGTGCCGCTGGCCCTGATGCTCTGGCTCTACCGCTACGAGCTCCAGCTCATCTCCCGCGCCACCGCCACCCTGCTCCTCTGCCTGCGCCTGGTCGTGCTGTTCGTGCTCCTGATGCTCGCCTGCCTCAAGCCCGTGTATGCGCGCGACGTCCACCGCGAGCTACCCGGCCGCGTGCTCGTCTTCGTCGATCGCTCCGCGAGCATGGACGTCACCGACCCGCAGCGCACGCCCGCCGAGAAATTGCGCCTGGCCAAGGCGCTCAAGCTCGCCAGCGGCCTCGCCTCCGACCAGCAGCTCGACGAGTGGATCGCCGGGCACGCGGCGGGCGGCGAGATGCGCTGGGTCAAGCCCGACGAGGCGCGCGACAACGCCGCCCGCCGCCGCGAGCTGGAGGCGGAGCGCCGCAAGCTGCACGAACAGGTCATCGCGAAGGTCGATGCGCTCACGCGCACCGGCACGGCCCGGCGCATCCTCGAGTCGGACGGGCTGCGACTGTTCGGCGCCATCGCCGAGAAAAATCACGAGATCGAGCTCGTCGGCTTCCATCGCGAGGCCTGGGACGTGGCCCCGGGCAAGGAAGGGCCGTCGCTCGCCGACCTGTTCGGCGACGTCGATCCCAGCGCCGCCGCCTTCACCAACCTCCGCCTGCCGCTGGTGCGCGCCCTGGAACGATCCGGGCCCGGCAAGGGCAAGGTGCTGGGCATCGTGCTCCTGACCGACGGCAAGCAGAACATCGGCGGGCCGGCCGAGGTCAAGGCCCGCGAGCTGGGCGAGCGCGGCGTGCCAATCTTCCCGATCGCGCTGGGCGCGACCACGCCGCCCCCCAACGTCGCCATCGTCTCGGTGCGCGGCCCCAACCACACCGTCTTCAAGGGCGTCGAGGCCGACGTCGCGGTGCGCTTCAAGATCAGCGGCCGCAAGGCCCAGAAGTTCGTCCTCGAGCTGTTCCGCCAGGACAAGACGGGCAAGGAGATCAAGGTCGGGGAGCGCGAGATCGCCCACGACGGCAAGGAGCACCGCGAGCCGCGCGAGGAGCGCGTCACCGTGCGCTTCGACGAGCCAGGCTCGCAGAACGTGATTGCCCGGCTGCGCCCGGCCAGGGCCGAGCCCGAGCGCGCCGCCATCGCCTCCGTCAAGGGCCCGCGGGGGGCGCCCTTCACCGGAGGCGCGGGCGAGGTCGCGGTTCGCTTCGAGCTGAAGAACCGCGAGGCGCAAGAATACGTCATCGAGCTCCGGCTGCAAGGCAAGGACGAGGGCGACCGCAAGCTCGTCGCCCAGAAGTTGGTGCGCCACGACGGCCACGATCGCGTTTACGAGGTGAAGCTCCCCGTGCGCCTGGACGGGCCCGACGTGTCCGGGCTGGTGGCGACGGCCCGGCCCGGCTCGCCGGAGCGATCGACGACGGTGAGCGTGGCCGACGACAAGGCCGACGTGCTGCTCGTCGATGGCGAGGCGCGCTGGGAGTTCCACTACCTCGCCACGGCGCTGCGGCGCGACCCGACGATGAAGCTGAGCACGGTCGTCTTCGAGCAGCCCCGCATCGACCCGGGCCTCACGCAGGCGCAGCTCGAGGCGATGGGCAGCCCGCGGCAACACTGGCCCCCGCCCCCGGCCACGCCCGACCAGCCCGACCCGCTCAACAGCTTTCAGTGCATCATCGTCGGCGACGTGGCCGTCGAACGCATGACCCTGGCGGAGCGCGTGCGCCTGGAGAAATACGTCGCCGACGCGGGCGGTACGCTGGTCATTTTGGCGGGCAAGCGGCACATGCCGATGGAACTGCTCCGGCTGGGCGGCCCCAACGACCCGTTGCGGCGCTTGCTGCCGATCGAGGCACCGCGCGTGCTGGCGCCGGACGACGGGTTTCCGCTCGCGCTGGCGCAGGCGGGGCGCGACGCGAACTTTATGAAGCTCGACCCGGAGTCGGCCGACGACGCGCCGGACGACAAGAAGCGGAAAGAGCAGAAGAACGAGGAGCTGTGGGCGGGGGTGCCCCGCCCGTGGGGCTGGGCCATCGTCGGCAAGGCCAAGCCGGGCGCCGTGCCGCTGGCCTACGTCGCCGAGCCGGGGGACGAGAAACGCCCGCCGAGCGAGCGCGAGCGCAACAACTCCGTCGTCGCGCGGCACAACTACGGTTTCGGACGGGTGCTGTTCGTGGGCCTCGACAGCACCTGGCGCTGGCGCTTCCGCGAGGGCGACCGCTACCACCACCGCTTCTGGGGCCAGGCGATCCGCTGGGCCGCGGCCGACAAGCCGCTGGTGACGGGCAACGCCTTCGTGCGCTTCGGCACGCCGCAGCCGACCTACCGCCAGGACGAACCGATCAAGGTGGTGGCCCGCTTCAACGAAACGCTGGGCGCGGTGAAGTCCAGCCTGCTGGCGGGGGCCCGCGTCATTCGTTTGGCCGACGCGCCCAACGGGCCGGAGAAGGTGGAGGCCCTGGTGCCGCTGGCCCGACTGGCGACGCAGGCTCGCGTTCTCGAGGGCACGCTGCGCACCCTGCCCCCGGGCCGCTACGCCATCGAGTTGGCCATCCCCGATCTGGCCGACAAACTGCTCGGCCCTGCCGCGGAAGGCCAGCCGCGCAAGCCGCTGCGCTCGGAGTTGACGATCCTTCCCCCGGAGACGGGCGAGATGATCGACCTCGAATCGGACTGGGAGGCGCTGAAGGACCTCGCTGCCAAGAGCGGGGGCAAGGCCTACACCGCCGAGAACGCCGCCGAGCTGGTCGAGCGACTGACCAAGGCCTCGGTGCCGCACGTCGAGCACCACGAGCAGCGGCTCTATCAATGGTGGGTCGTGCTGGCGCTGGTGGTGGGGCTGCTCACGCTGGAGTGGGGCGGTCGGAAATTGGCGGGGCTGCCGTGAACGGCCGGGAGGGCGAGATGCGCTACGTGTACTTCACCAAGATGCTGCCCGAGCTCGACGTCAAGGGCCTGGTGGGCTTCTGTAAGGAGGTCGGCCTGGACGGCGTCGATCTCGCCGTGCGTCCCGGCTACCCGGTACGGCCCGACAACGTGGCGGTGGCGTTGCCCGCGGCGGCCCGGGCGTTTCGCGACGAGGGCCTGGCGATCGGCCTCGTCACGGCACCGATCGATCTGGTCGATGCGACCGTGCCGGCGGCCGGCGCGCTGTTCGACGCCTGCGCCAGGGCCAGCGTGCCGGCCGTGAAAATCGGCTACTTCCCCTACCGCGCCCCTTTCGACGAGGCGCTCAAGCAGGCGCGGGCGCGGCTGCTTGGCTTCGCCAGGCTGGCGGCGAAGACCAGAGTGAAGGCCTGCTACCACACGCACTCGGGCGAGTACCTCGGCAACAACGCCGCGGCGCTGCGGCTGCTGCTCGACGGGCTGGACGCCCACCACGTCGGCGCGTTCGTGGACACCGGGCACGTGGCAATCAACGGCGGGCCGATCCGCATGGAGCTCGACCTGGTGCGTTCGTGGCTGACGCTTCTCGCCATCAAGGACATGGCCTGGACCAAGGGCCCGCGCGGCTGGTCGGCGCAGGTGGTCCCCGTGGGCGAGGGCATCGTGCGCTGGGCCGACGTCGGCCGCGGGCTCAAGGAGCGGAAGTTCAACGGCACCGTCAGCCTGCACGGGGAATACGAGGCCCGCGGCCTCCCCGCGCGCAAGCGGCTGGCGAAGGCGGAACTGGCGCTCTTGAAGAAGCACTTCGCGTGAGGGTGCTGAGGAGGGCAGAGCGATGCGGCCCGGGATCGACCCGAAGGTGGACTACGCCTTCAAGAAGCTGTTCGGCAGCGAGGCCAACCTGCCCCTGCTGATCCACCTGCTCAACGCCGTCTTGCAGCTGCCCCCCGGCCGACAGGTCACGGGGCTGGAACTGCTCAACCCGTTCAACGAGAAGGAGCGGGCCGAGGACAAGCTCTCGGTGGTGGACGTCAAGGCGCGCGACCAGAGCGGGCGGCAGTTCCACGTCGAGATGCAGACGGAGGCGCACTGGTTCTTCCCCAGCCGCACCCTCTACTACTGGTCCCGGCTGCACGCGCAGCGACTGCTCGCGGGCGACTTCTTCCAGACGCTGCGGCCGACCGTGTCCATCTGCTTCCTCAACGGCGTGCTGTTCGAGGACGTGCCCGAGTACCACGGCATCTACACCCTGCGCGAGGAGAGGAGCCAGGTGGTCTTGACGAAAGACCTGGCGATTCACATGCTGGAACTGCCCAACCTCCCCGCGGCGGAGCGACTGAGCGGGCCGTGCGACGCCTGGTGCTACTTCCTGCGGCACGGCCAGGAGCTG
>JBBSEZ010000599.1:0-5016 GCA_038239195.1 Gemmatales bacterium | reverse complement strand
GTCGCTGCTCGCGTCGGTCGTGCCGTCGCTGGCCGAGAGGCTGCCCGTCCCCGCTTCCCGATCGGCGAACGTGCCCGTGGCGGTCTCGTGCTGGTCCACCAGGGAGAAGGTCACGCCCCCCATCCCGCCGCTGCCGGCCTCGTGCAGCGCGTAGCTGCCCGCCCCGCTCTGGTCCCACGTCGCCGAGCTCGTGCCGCTTTGGTTCTGGGGCTCCTGCGACGAGAAGGCGCTGACGCTGTCGTTCGAGACGATGCTGTTGGCGAGGTTGTTCCCCGTCCCGCTGAAGGTGTGCAACGCTGTCTGGTGGAAGGCCCAGGTGTCGCTGCCGCTCTCGCTGTAGACGACAGAGGCCAGGCTGATCGGCCCGCCCGGGGGGCCGGACGGGCCAGGCATGCCCATCGGCATGCAACCCAGGCTCATCGTCCCGCTCGTGCCGTTCAGGTTGCTGCCCGCTTCGAGAAGCGAGAACGTCCCCTGGGCCGCCTCGTCGAAGAGGAAACTGGCGCTCGCGGCGTCGGAGATGGTTTCTTGAGGCTACCGACCTGGCTGAAGCTTCTGGCGGGCCCCCTCTCCGACCCACTCATGAGGCGGAACCCAACTCTTTGAAGAGAAGGCCCGTCAGGCGATGCCTTTCCACCAGTTCCTTGAAATCGCCGGAAACCAGAACCTCAATCGTGGCGGTCTCGGGAAGCTTGAACATGTGCTTGCCGTTCAGTAGCCCTGGCTTGAAGGCGTATGAATCGACCATCATGATGCCGCCGTCGGTGAACCGGACAATCGCGGAGCGGTCGTGGTCGAGCGCTTCGACGTGGTCGAGGACGTTGATAGCGAAGTAAGAGGGACCAGCGGGGCAGTCCAACGGTAGCGCCTCCACGCTCGCGCCAACTAGCGGGCGCAGTACCCCCCAGGCTCGCGCGCTGAAGACGGGGATAGAGAGCAGCAGCGAGGGGAAATCGGGCCACCTGCCGGCGTGCTCATCGACGCCGACGCTGGGAGGCCCCCAGGAGCGCGCCAGCGGCTTGCCCTGCTCCAGCGCGGTCCAGTCGCCTCGGTTGTCCAGGTAGTTGTAGGCATCGGAGTCCTGGATGAACTGGTACACCACCATCACAACCCTCCCCCGCACCTGTGGTTGCGCCCGCGACTCTAGCGAGCTTCCCCCAACTCATCGAAGCGCAGCCCCTTCAACTTGTGCTTCTCGACCAGCGCCTTGAGCTCGCCGGACACGAGCGTCTCGGCCGGGGCCGTCTCGGGGAGCTTGAAAATGTGCCTACCTTGGAGAACTTTCGGCTTGAAGGCGTAGGAGTCAATCGCCATGACGCCGCCGTCGTCGAAGCGCTCGACCTCCGAGCGAGGGTAGTCAAGCGCGTCGATGTGATCGAGGACGTTGATGGCGAAGTAGGGGCCGGCGGCGCAATCCAGCGGCAGCGCCTCGACCCTCTCACCAATCAGCCCCTGGAGCGCCTTCCAGGCACGCGCGCTGAGGACGGGGATCGCGCCTAACAGAGAGGGGAAGTCACCTGATCGACCGGCGCGTGCGTCCACCGCTACCCGGGTTGGGCGCCAGTGGGGGGCCAAACGGACGCCTTGGTCGAACGCCGACCAGTCGCCAACGTTATCGAGACAATCGTACTCGTCCACGTCTGGAACATATCTGTATATCTTCATTAAACATCACTCCAAGCGTCAGGGCAACAACCTCCCAGCTTTCTCCAATCTTCTGAAGCGGGGCTAAGATGTTGAGCGCCTGCTGTTTCTCGTCCAGGCGGTAGACGTTCAGGGCTCAGGGCGTAGGTGCCCAGCGACCACTGGGCCGCATGCTCCAACGCGTAACTGTCCCCGCCGCTCCGGACGAGCAGCGCCGAGTGCGTGCGCGCGAAGGTGGTCGTCTGGGCGCAGCTGTCGGACTGGCTGAAGCTGCCGGCGTGGCCCATCCTCCCTGCTCACGAGGCGGAACCCAACTCTTTGAAGATAAGGCCCGTCAGGCAATGCTTTTCTACCAGTTCCTTGAAATCGTTAGACACCAGAACCTCGATCCGAGCGGTCTCGGGGAGCTTGAAGACGTGCTTGCCTCTCAGCAGTCCAGGCTTGAAGGCGTAGAAATCGACCGCCATGACCCGCCCGTCATCGAAGCGCTCGACTTCGGAGCGGTCGTGGTCGAGCGCTTCGACGTGGTCGAGGACGTTGATGGCGAAGTAAGAGGGGCCGGCGGGGCAGTCCAGCGGCAGCGCCTCCACGCTCGCTCCGACAAGCGGCCGTAGCGTCTCCCAGGCGCGTGCGCTGAAGACAGGGATGGAGAGCAGCAGCGAGGGGAAATCGGGCCACCTGCCGGCGTGCTCATCGACGCCGACGCGGGGAGGCCGCCAGGAGCGCGCCAGCGGCTTGCCCCGCTCCAAGGCTGCCCAGTCGCCTCGGTTGTCCAGGTAGTTGTAGGCATCGGAGTCCTGGATGAACTGGTACACCACCATCGGATTCTCCCCATTTCTCAGGGCAACAACTCTCCAGCCTTTTCCAGGCGAGCTAAGCGGCGCAAGATCCTCAGGGCATCCTGCTTAGTCGTGGCGACCCGTAACAGGGCGGTCATCTTGTTGATCCCGTTGGTAGAGTGGAGGCCCTTGCCGTAGTGAAGTTCAAAGGGCAGACGCACGCCGTTCGCAGCGTCATTGATGCGAATGCCAAACTTTTCCAGGATGAGACGAGCCTCCTCGGCACGGGGATGCGTGCTGGGCACGATGTGGTGTGCGTAGTCCCCCTCGGAAAAGACTTCCCCCTGGTTCTCCATGTTCTTCCGGAGGGCCGTCCCATTTTTCGAGGTGTCGCCCGTGTTGCCGTTTCGGCTCAGAGAGGGCAACTTGGCGCCGCCACCGCCACCTGCCCCGACCATGAGAACCGCCGAGCCCGTCAGCCGGGCGGCGGCCGCAAGGTCTTTCACGAGGGGGTAGACGATGCCGGATTCGAGCGAGAGCGCGAACTGCGGGTTAGGACCACCGACGACCACCGACGAAACCGAGTTGAGGGGCCCCGCCGCCTGGGGGCCGCAGTCGGACCAATGCGTTAGCCCCGATCTGGGCAAACTGAAAGGCCCCGCGTGCCAGAGTCACATACCCATAAATCTCAAGGACTTTCAAAACGACGTCGCGGGTTCTGTCTGTTTCGGCAACGTGCTTGAGGTATTTTCCGAGCAAGTTAGATGCCTTGGCGAGCGGCTCCCTGACGTCCGCATTCCCACGTTGGAGGCGATCCAACAAACCTTTGAGCACCCTCATCTGCTGGTGGAGTGGATCAAGGTGGTCCCGGGTAGTGAAGAAATCGACGTTCCCTACCTTCTGCCAGAATGCCTCGTCGGTCTCCTTCACCATGAATGCGATGGCGGCGTACATCTCCAGGGCGAGGTAAGTCCGCCCGATCCGCGCACCCAACTCCTGAAGTTCCCGGATGCCTTGGGCGTCGGGGCGCCGATGCACCATCTCCGCCTTCTCCAAGGCCCGCGCCAGGAGCCGGTCGAACGAGGCCGACCGCGTGATCAGATAGTCCAGGTCCGGGTTCCAATTGTCCCTGTTTCGGACAGCGGGGACGTCCCCGACCGTAACCACGACCAAGCCTTTTTTCCGTGCTGCTCGCGCACGAGACTGGATGTCACCGACCCGATTCTGGATCTCGTCCCACGACTGCGCGTAAAGATCGACTTTCGCTCGAAACTGCTGGATCGCTTCGCGCTCTGCTTTAATCCGAGCGATGTAGCGGGCCTCACCCCCCGCCTTTGCCATCTCCTTTCGCAGGTCAGCCTCGACCGGGAAGCTGTTCGCCTTCGCACGGTCGGTGAACAGGTATTTGCCCCCTTTCAGCTGGACCCCCGGGAGGCGCCTGCTCCGTGCCAGCGCCTGGTAATATGCGACGATGCTTCCGGCGTATTCGCGACCAAACTGTTTTTTCAGCATGTAGTACATCGGATTGTCTTCATCGATCCGGCGGCCGTTCAGTAGCTGTTCGAAATAAGTCTCCTTGGGCGCCGCAGCGGGAAGCTTCGCCTTCGGCGCTCCTCCCTCTTCGGAGACGAGGCCGATGCTCATCGCTTGCGCGATCGCTGCCACGATGGGCGTCGGGTGGAAGTTGCCGACCGCCTCGAGAACGCTGCGGCCGATGACCTCACCCACATCCTTGATGCCCGCCAACTGTGTCCCTGTGATCTGCGATAGGATGTCGGAACTCACAGGGAGGCGCTCCTGGCCCACCTCGGTGCCACCAGGCGCGCGTGCGGCTGCGGGGGGCAACGCTTCTCCCAACGGCGGCCCATTTGGCGCTGGGAGCACGTCTGTCTCCGCCAGCGGCGGCGGCGCCGGCTGCTGCGGCAACGGCGCCGCCCTCTGGCTGCTCGTCCCCGAGCCCCCCGTCGCGTCCACGTTCGACAGGAACGCATTCGGCCCCGTCACCTGCTGATGCGTGTCGCTCGTGTCGCTCGCCTGCTGCGCCTCCGTGCCCCAGGCGCCCGTCCCCGTCACCGCGTCCGTCTCGTGATGCGCCTGGTCTCCGGAGTCGGTCTCCGAAGAGGTGCCGTCCGAGGCCGTCTGCTGATACGCATTCGTCGCGTCGTCGCTGCTCCCCTTCGCGTAGCTCACCAACTGTAGCTGGCCGTTGTTGTACGCCCCCGTCGCGTGCAGGTTCTCCCGCACTTGCTCGTCGGCGCTGCTCCTCCACGCCAGCGACTCCGTCCCCGCCGCGTGGGCCCCCGTCGCGCTCGACGTCTGCCGCGACGTGGTCGTCTCGTCGTCCTGGTAGTTGGTCAAGGCGAAGCTGCCCTGCGCGTAGCTGCCCGACTCCGACAGGGCGAAGCTGCTCGCCGACGTGTCGTCCGCGGTTTGCTGCCCCGTGTCGCTGCTCGTGCTCTCCTGCGCCGCGTCGTGCGCGGCGAAACTGTCCGATCCGTCCTGCTCGTAGCCGTAGCTGCTCAGGCTCAGCCCGCCCGTCCCGTAGCCGCCCGCCTCGTGCAGCAGCCAGTGCGAGCCCGCCACGTCGTCCCGC
>JBBSEZ010000598.1:0-5037 GCA_038239195.1 Gemmatales bacterium | reverse complement strand
TGCGCGGGTCGGGGAGGTCGTCGAGCCAGTCGTTGAAGCGGGGGAAGAAGTGGCGGACGGTGCGCACCAGGAGGGGACCGACCCTCAGGGCCGGCCGGCCTTGCGTTTGCGTGTCTGGACGTGGGTCTTGATCAGGGCCACCACCAGTTGGTGAACCTCGGCCAGCAGGGCCTTGTGACGTTTGTGGTTGTCGATCCATGTTCGGACGTCGTCGAGGAGGTCAAGGGGGACGTAAACGGTTCGCGTCTTGCCCTCGACCTTGTAGGTCAGGTGCCAGCCGGTGTGCAGTTCCCCGTGGGTGTGGCAGCGGCAGGCCTTGCGTCCGCAGCGTTTGCGGATCTGCGCCAGACTGGCGGCCAGCAGGGGCTGGTCGCTGCCGAGCCGCGCCAACCGGGCCTTCAACCGAGCCCGAATCTGCGTCGGGTGATCGGGGATGCGCATACCCTGAACCCACAACGACATAGGGCAAGACGTTGGTAAGGAAATAGACTTATCGGAAAAAAGCGGAAAAACCAGGGTGCGAAGAAAAAAAGTTGCAGCCGCCGCGACCTCCGGTCGCCAGGCTAAGCCAGCAAACAACTTGCGTCAACCATCAGGTGCGAAGAATTCCTCACCCATCAGCCCTGTAATGATTATTTTGAGAACATACGTTTTCCTGCTCATATGGTGTGCTGCTGTCGCGCAAACCGACAAGCAAGAAGGAGATGTCTCCCGCCGCGATCATCGCCGCATCGCCGGGCGTTCGCTGGCTCCTCCACGCCCTCGCTCACACCTGCAACACCCCCGTCCGAAACTCCCGCCCCTCGTCGTAGCGCGTCGCCACTTCGAGGGCGAGCAGCAGCGCCGCCCGCGTCTCGTCCGGCGCGATCACCCGGTCCACCCACAGCCGCGCCGCCGCGTAGCGGACGTCGGTCTGCTCCTCATAGGACGCCTCGACCTTGCGGCGGAGCTCGATCAACTCCTCGTCGGCCAGCGCGTGCCCCTGGCGCTTCAGCGCCGTCAGCGTGATGTCCAGCAGCGTGGTCGCCGCCTGGTCGGCGCCCATCACCGCGTAGCGCGCCGTTGGCCAGGCGAACAGGAAGCGCGGGTCGAACGCCTTGCCGCACAGGGCGTAGTTGCCCGCCCCGAACGACCCGCCCAGAATCACGGTCAGCTTCGGCACGACGCTGTTGGCGATGACGTTGACCAGCTTGGCGCCGGAGCGGATGATCCCGGCCTGCTCGGAGTCGCGGCCCACCATGAAGCCGTTGACGTCCTGCAAGAACAGGATCGGCATGCGCGTCTGGTTGCAGTCCATGATGAAGCGGGCGCCCTTGTCGGCGCTATCGACGTACAGCACCCCGCCATACTGGAGCGGTCCCGACGCGGGGCGGCAGCGCTTGTGCTGGTTGGCGACCACGCCGACGGGCCGGCCGCCGAGTCGGCCGTAGCCGCACACCAGCGTCTGGCCGATCTCCGCCTTGTACTCGTCGAAGGGCCCGGCGTCGAGGATGCAGGGCAGCAGGTCGCGGACGTCGTACTCGGCGCGGGGGTGCGGCTGGAAGAGGTTGAGCAGGTCGGCGGGCTGACGACCGGGGGCGGCGCTGGCGGCGAGGCGGTTGTAGTCGGCCGGCAGGGCGCCCACAAGGCGGCGCAGGCGCTGCAAGCACGATGGCTCGTCCGGCTCGCGGAAGTCGATCGTGCCGGAGATGGTGGCGTGCATTTGCGCGCCGCCCAGCTCTTCGTGATTGACCGTCTGGCCGATGGCCGCCTTCACCAGCGCGGGCCCGGCGAGGTAGAGGGCGCTCCCCTCGGTCATGAGCAGCTTGTCGCACAGCACGGGCAGGTAGCCGCCGCCGGCGACGCAGTTGCCCATCACGGCGGCGAACTGGGGGACGCCCGTGGCCGAGATCACGGCGTTGTTGCGGAAGATGCGCCCGAAGTCGTCCTCGTCGGGGAAGACCTCGTCCTGGAGCGGGAGGAAGACGCCGGCGGAATCGACGAGGTAGACCAGAGGCAGGCGGTTGTCCAGCGCGATGCGCTGGGCCCGCAGCACCTTCTTGCAGGTCATCGGAAAGAAGGCACCGGCCTTGACGGTGGCGTCGTTGGCGATCAGCATGACGCGGCGGTCGGCGACGGTGGCGACGCCGGTGACGACCCCGGCGGAGGGTGCGCCGCCCCATTCCTTGTACATCCCCCACCCCGCCCACAGGCCCAACTCGAAGAAGGGAGCGCTCTCGTCCACGAGCTGGGCGATGCGCTCGCGGACGGTGAGCCGGCCCTTCTCGTGCTGGCGGGCGATGGCCTTCGCGCCGCCGCCAAGGCGCAGGATGGCCTCCTCGGCGCGTATCTCCTCGACCAGCCGGGACAGTTCCTGGGTCATCGGTGGGTGCCTTGTTCCGAGGGGGCTTCCGCGTGCTCTCCGTCTCAACTATAGTAGTCCTTAGTCCTTAGTCCGTAGTTCTTAGCAAAGAAGTGCCTTCGCTTCGCGCGAAACGGCAAGCCAGAGACTCGGCGCGCCCTTCTTTGCTAAGAACCAAGAACGAAGGACTAAGCACTCCCGAAGGGGGACAATGAACCACGAGCAAGCCTTTCTGGAGGCGATCGCGCAGGAGCCCGACGACGACGGGCTGCGCCTGATCTATGCCGACTGGCTCGCCGACCACGGTGGGCCCGACCAGGAGGCGCGCGCCGAGTTGATCCGCGTACAGTGCGAGCTGGCCGGCCCCGGTGCGGACGGGGCGCGTCGCGCCGAACTGGCCCATCGCGAGCAGGCGCTGTGCGACGCCCACGAGCGGGCCTGGCTCGGCCCCCTCGCCGAGCACCTCCACGGCTGGCAGTTCCGCCGCGGGCTGCTGGAGGGGGTGACGATGGACGCCGCCGCCTTCCTCGAACGCACCGAGGGCGTCTTCCGCAGCGGGCCGGTGCGGCACCTGAAGCTCACGGGCGTGCGGGAAGTGGGGGCACAGGAACTGGCTACCACCCGCGAGTGGCGGCGCGTGGAAGGGCTCGACCTGTCCGGCAACGGGCTCGGCGCGGCGGCGTTGCGCGCCGTGCTCGATCCGTTGCCGCTCGACAACCTGAGTTCGCTGGTACTGGGCGGCAATCGCATCGGCCTGGGCGGGGTGCAAGCCCTCGCGGCCGGCCCCTGCGCGCGCCGCCTGCGCCACCTCGACCTGACCGACAATCAGGTCGGCGCCAGCGGGGCCGAGGCGCTGGCGTCCACGAGCGCGTTCGGCAACCTGACGTCGCTGGTGCTCGACGACAATGCCCTGAGCGAGGCAGGAGTGCAAGCCCTGGCCGGGGGCGGGCGGACGTGGGGCCTGACGGCGCTCGTCCGGTTAGGCCTGGCGCGCAACAACATCCCGCCCACGGGGGCGCGGGCCCTGGCCAACTCGCCGCGGCTGGCGCGGCTGATCGAGCTGCGCCTGGCGGGGAACGCTCTGGGCAACGAGGGCGCCGAACATCTGGCGCGCTCTCCCTACCTGGGCGCCTTGCAGGCCCTCGACCTGGCCAAGACGCGGGTGGGCTGCTCCGGGGCCGGCGCTCTGGCCTCGTCGTCGAGCCTGACCGTATTGCGCCGGCTCGACCTCTCGGGCAACCACCTCGGCGCTCAGGGCGCAGCCGCCCTGGCCCGCGGCGCCAACCTCGCGAGCCTGACGCGCCTGGACCTGACGGGCAACGAGATTGGCGACGAGGGCGCCCGGGCCCTCGGCCTGTCGCCCCACTTCGTCTGCCTCGAGAACCTGGTCCTGGCGGCGAACGGCCTGCGCGTCTTCGGGCTGAAGGAGCTGACGAAGTCCGACCATCTTCGACACCTGCGTTCGCTCGACTTGCACGGCAACAGCCTGGCCGACGTGGGCTTGCAGGTTTTGGCCCGCTGGCCGCGCCTGGCGGAGCTCCTGGAGCTGAACGTGCGCAACAACCACGTCGGGGACAAGGGCGCCTGCGCCCTGGCCGAATCGACCTATCTGCGCTCCCTGCGCCTCGACCTCAGCGACAACGACATTACCGACGCCGGCGCCGCCGCCCTGACCAAAGCGCGCCAGCGCCAGGGCCTCGGCAGTCTGCGACTGTAGCCCCTCTCGCGAAACGGCAAGCAAGAACGGAGAAGCGCCGTGGCAAACCTTCGCATCCTCATCATCGGCGCGCACCCGGACGACGCGGACCTCAAGGCAGGGGGGACCGCGGCGAAGTGGTGCCGGTTGGGCCACAAGGTTTGCCTGCTGAGCCTGACCGATGGCGGGGCGGGGCACCACCTCTACCGCGGCCCCGCCTTGGCGGAGCGCCGGCGCCAGGAGGCACGGGCCGCCGCCGCAGTCATCGGCGCGGTCTACGAGGTGTTCAACTACCCCGACGGCGAGCTGCAGCCCGATCTGCACGCGCGGCAGCGGTTGATCCGATTCGTCCGCGGCTTCCGGCCCGACCTGGTGCTGACGCATCGGCCGAACGACTATCACCCCGATCACCGCTACGCGGCCATCCTCGTGCAGGATGCCGCCTACATGCTGACGGTGCCGGCCATCTGCCCGGACGCGCCGCACCTGCCGCGCACGCCGGTCATCATGTATCTCTCCGACGACTTCAAGAAGCCGGCCCCGTTCCAGGCCGACGTGGCGATCGACGTCGGCGGGGAGATGGACCTGATGGTGGACATGCTGCATTGCCACGCCTCGCAGTTCTACGAGTGGTTGCCGTACAACGGCGGCTACCTCGATCAGGTGCCGCTGAGCGAGCCGGCCCGCCTCGGCTGGCTGAAGGAGCGCCTGCAAAAGCGCATCCGCCCGCTGGCCGACCGCCACCGCGAGGCCGTGCTGCGCACCTACGGCGAAGACGGGGGGGAAGGGGCGGAGTACATCGAGGCGTTCGAACTGTCGGAGTACGGCGCCCCGCTCGACGCCCCGACCCGGGCGCGGCTGTTCCCGTTCTTGCCGAGCAACACCGCCCCAGCGGGCCCGCCATCCGTGCGGGAGTGGGCCGACCTCCGGTCGGGGGATTGAAGCGCAATCGGCAAGGCGAGCGGCAGAAAACAGGCCGGAGGGTGGGCCGAGTCTTCGA
>JBBSEZ010000597.1:0-5049 GCA_038239195.1 Gemmatales bacterium | reverse complement strand
TGGCGTCGGTCCCGGCGATGCCGCGGCGCTCGATGGCGGACAGCGGCACCGCCACCCCGAAGGCGATCTGCGCCAGGATGGCCAGCTTGTGGGCGGCATCGGTGCCATCGACGTCGAGCGTGGGGTCGGCCTCGGCGTAGCCGCGCCGCTGGGCCTCCGCGAGGGCCTCGGCGTAACTGTGCCCCTGCTCCGTCATCGCCGTCAGGATGAAGTTACTGGTCCCGTTGAGGATGCCCTGAAGGGCGAGCACCTGGTTGGCCGCCAGCCCCTGCGTCAGCGCCGCCACGATCGGGACGCCCCCCGCCACGCAGGCCTCGAAGGCGACGGCCCGGCCGTGGCGGCGCGCGGCATCGAAGATTTCGACACCGTGCAGGGCGAGCAGCGCCTTGTTGGCGGTTACCACGTCCTTGCCGGCCGCGAGCACGCGCAACACCGCCTGCCTCGCCCAGTCGGCCCCGCCGACAAGCTCGGCCACCACCTGCACCTGTGGGTCGCGCAAGACCTCGTCGAGGTCGGTCGTCATCAGGGAGGGGGGGACTTGGAAGAGCCGCACCTTGTCGAGCTGGCGCACGACCACCTTGCGGAGGACCAGCGGCCGGCCCGCGCGGGCGGCGAGGCGCTCCGGGCGCTCCAACAGCAGCTTGGCCACCCCACTGCCCACGGTGCCGCAGCCGATCAACGCGATGCCGAGCGATTCCATCTGTTCGTCTCTTGACGCGAACGGTTTCCGTTCCCAGTCTATGAGACGGTGCGGCCCGCGGCGATTGACGGCGGGCCGTTGTTTAGCCGCGGTTCGCAGAACCGCGCGCGGCCGAGCGGCGCACCAGGCGCCAGGCCATTCCCGCCGCCCCGACCACCGCCAGGGCCAGCGCGGTCGGCTCGGGGGCGTGCGCGGGCGCCGAGTCGGCGCGCACGAACGCCGCGCCGGTCGGATGGTTTGTGGCGACGGCGACGTTCTCGATCGCGATCGAATGAGCTCCCGCAGTCAGCAGGAACGTGCCGTGGCTGAACTTGGGGTCGAGGACGGCCAGGTCGGGGCCGAGGACCAGGGCGCCGTCATCGACCGGCGGGGAGGTCGTGCCGACCAACTTGCCGAAGTCGAAGACCTCGAAGCGGTCCCCGTCCTTGTAGGCGTCGGTGACCGTGAGGTTGACGGGCGCGGCGGTGGTGAACGCGAACGGCCCGCCGTCGTTGAAGACGTTGGGCCCGGCCGTCCAGGAGAACGCCTGCCAGCCGCCGTCCACCAAAAGGGGGCCCGCCCGCGCCGCGCCGGGGACCGTGAGACAGAGCAGCCCGACGAGGGCCGTGGCGGTGCGCACGAGAGATCGCATGAGCGAGGCTCCTATTTCGACCAGCCAACGGGCCCTCCTTGCCCCGTCGGTGCCGCGCGTGGGGGAGGCCGGTGCGGGTTGGCGCGGCAACAATACCCAGGAGACTGGGCGACACAAGGCCAACCGCCCCTTTCCGCGCATTTCGGGGAAGGCGGGCAGAGGCCAGAGCGAGTATAATGCACTTTCAGACACGGCTGCTGGCGCGGAGGGGCCCTCATGAAAGCCATCCTGAGCGACGTCCACGGCAACCTGGAGGCCCTCGAGGCCGTCCTGGCGGACGTCGCACGCTACCCGGTCCAGGAGGTCTACTGCCTGGGCGACGTGATCGGCTACGGTCCCGACCCGTGCGCCTGCCTCGACCTGGTCGCGAAGTGCAAGCTCACGCTCCTGGGCAACCACGACCAGGCCGCCATGTTCGACCCGGTCGGCTTCAACGAGGTGGCCGAGGCCGCCATCTACTGGACGCGCGGGCAGCTCGATCTGCCCATCCCCAATCGCGCGGCGCGCGACCGGCGCTGGGAGCTCCTGGCCTCCTTCCCGCGCCGGCACAAGGAAGGCAACCACCTCTTCGTTCACGGCTCGGCGCGCAACCCGATCAACGAGTACGTCTTCCCCGAGGACGTCTACAACCAGCGCAAGATGGAGTCGCTCTTCGCCCTGGTCGATCGCCTCTGCTTCCAGGGCCACACGCACCTGCCCGGCATCTTCACCGAAGCGCTCGAGTTCCTGGCCCCCGAAGACGTCGGCGAGGCCTACCGCTTCGGCCCCGGCAAGGCGATCGTCAACGTCGGCTCGGTCGGCCAGCCGCGCGACGGCGACTGGCGCTCCTGCTACTTGCTCCTCGACGGCGACGAGGCGCGCTTCCGTCGCGTCGAGTACGACGTCGAGACGACGGTCCAGAAGATCTACGCCGTCCCCGACCTGGCGAACTTCCTGGGCGACCGCCTGCGCCAGGGGCGCTGACGGCGAAAGGCTCGCTCGACTTGCTAGCGATCTGCCGCGACTCGTTATATAATTCATGACTCAACGACACGGAGCAGTGCCCGGGCCCCCGAACAGAGCCGAGAGCGCGCCGTTTCTCGGATGGGGAAGAATCGGTCCAGTGCCTGTCCGGGCAGCCAAGGGAGTAGACCGCCAATGCCGAGCCCCTTTCCCGGTATGGACCCCTATCTCGAAGACGAGCAGTTGTGGCCGGTCTTCCACCACCAGCTCGTCATGTGCCTCTACCAGGTCCTTCTGCCCGGCCTCGTCGATCGCTACCGCGCGCGCGTCGGGCAGCGCCAGTACGCCACCGAGATGGCCCTGTTCACCTCCATCATCCGCGACGAACATCAGGAGGACTACATCGAGGTGCGCCAGCGCAACGACGGCCGACTCGTCACCCTCGTGGACGTCGTCAGCCCCGCCAACAAGGGCACCGGGCCGGGGCGCACCGCCTACCTGGAGAAGCGCAAGGAGGGCAAGTCGGCCAGCGCCAACCTCGTCGAGATCGACCTCGTGTTGCAGGGCCAGCCGACGCTCGAATACTCGCGCGACGGCCTGCCCGACTGGGACTACGCCGTCACCGTCACGCGCTGCACCCAGCCGGAGCGCTACGAGATCTACACCGCCACCCTGCAAAAGCGCCTGCCCCGCTTCCGCCTGCCCCTGGCCGCCGACGACCGCGACACCGTCCTCGACCTGCACACCGCCTTCACGCGCTGCTACGACCAGGGCGGCTTTGCCGGCAAGATCGACTACCGCCGCGAGCCGAGCACCACGCTCAACGCCGAGGACCGCCACTGGCTCGACGAATTGCTCAAGCAGCAAAAGCTGCGCTGAGGGTTAGCGACGCTTCGTAGAAGCGTCTTCGCCCCACGCTTCTGCGAAGCGTCGCTAAACGAGGACCTGTCCGCATGACTCGCACCCTGGCCGGGGCCCTGATCTCGTTGCTGCTGGCGCCGGCCCTCCCGGCCGGCGAGAGCACCGCCTCCTTCCGCTACCTCAACCTCAAGCGCCAGTACGCCCGGCAGCAGGCGGCGTTCCAGAAGGCCTACGACGCGGCGCCCACGCCCGACGAGAAGCAGAAGGTGCTCGCGGAGAAGCACCCCAAGGTCGAGCGCTTCGCCGCCAAATTTCTCGAGCTGGCCCGCGAGGCCCCCACCAGCGACTTCGCCGTCGAGGCCCTGATCTGGGTCGTCGGCCACCCGACCGGGCCCGCCACCGGCACCGACCCCCGCTCGCAGGCCCTCGACCTCTTGCGCAAGCAGCACGTCGCGAGCGACAAGCTCGGCCCGGTCTGCACGCGGTTGATCTACTCTCCCGACGAGGTGAGCGAAGCGCTGCTCCGCGCCGCCCTGGCGAAGAGCCCGGATAAAGGCGTGCAGGCGCGGGCGTGCATGTCGCTGGCGCAGAACTTGAAGTTCCGCGGCCGCGTGCGCGCCCGGCTCGCGGACGACGTCGCCCTCGTCAAGCAGTACGAAGGCGCCTGGGGCAAGGCGGTCGTCGCCGCCCTGCTGAAGCGCGACGCCGACGCGCTGCTCGCCGAGAGCGGGAAGCTGTTCGAGCGCGTGGTGAAGCAGTACGGCAAGGTGCGGCACCCGCAGCACGGCACGCTGGCGAAGATGGCCCAGGCGCACCTGGCGGCCCTGCGCGATCCGGTGACGATCGACAAGGAAGTGCCCGAGATCAACGGCGTGGACCACGAGGGCAAGACGTTCGCCCTGAGCGCGCAGCGCGGCAAGGTGGTCCTCCTCGACTTCGGCGGCAGCGACCTGCCGCCTTCCCGGGCTGCCTGGCCCGCCGAGAACCGGCTCGTGAAGTCGCTGGCGGGCAGACCGTTCGTGCTCCTGGGCGTGAGCGCCGACGGCAGCAAGGAGGGGCTGGCCAAGGTGCGCGCCGCCGAGAAGCTCGCCTGGCGCTCGTGGTGGGACGGCGGCGGCATTGGCGGCCCGATTGCCACGCGCTGGGAGGTGGAGCTGTGGCCGACGCTCTACCTGATCGACCACAAGGGCGTGCTGCGCAACGTCTTCGTGGGCTGGCCGCGCGACAAGTCGCTGGACGAAGCCCTCGGCAAACTGGTGCGCGAGGCAGAGGTGGCCCGCAAGAAGTGAACCGCGATCATGGCCGAGCCCCGTTCTCCGCTCCCGGTGCTGCTCGTGGTGGCAGCCTTCAGCCGGCACGACGCCGCGCTGGCCTGGGGCCGCGCGCGCCTGGAAGCGCACTATGGCCCCGTGGCCCTGACCGGCCCGACGTTTGACTTCGAGCAGACCGGCTACTACGAAAAGACGATGGGGCCCGGGCTGCGCAAGCAGCTCCTCGCCTTCCGCGACCCGATCGCGCCGGATCGACTGCCCGACGTCAAGCTGCACACCAACGCCCTGGAGCGGGAGCTGGCGAGCGGCGGGGCTTACGGCGAGGAACGGCCGCTGAACCTCGACCCCGGCAACCTCGTACTGGGAAAGTTCTTGCTGGCCACGACCAAGGACCAGGCCCATCGCGTCTATCTGCGCGACGGCATCTTCGCCGAGGTGACGCTCGGGTATCGCGCGGGGGCGTTCGAGCCCTGGCCGTGGACGTATGCCGACTATCGCGAGCCGTTCGTGCTGGCGTTTTTGCAGGAGGCGCGCGAACATTATCGTCAGAGGTTGAAAGCGGTTCGTGACCCCCCGTAGGGTGGGCCGAGTCTTCGAGGCCCACGCGGCGCCCCCGAACCACCGCCCCCGTAGGGTGGGCCGAG
>JBBSEZ010000596.1:0-5050 GCA_038239195.1 Gemmatales bacterium | reverse complement strand
GTGGGGGGTTCAGTGAGTGGCGGTGACGTTCTCGGTGTTGCTGGCTCTACTGTTGTGGGTGCTAAATGCCCTGCCGTGGCTGACGAGCTACCTGAGTGCGTGTGCCCAGAACGGTGGGCAGCCGGAGGCCGACCTGAGGCGCTGGCTGCCCTGGCGCATGACGGAGGAGGAGCGCGCCGAGTGGAAGTTGGCGGAGAAGCCAAAGGCCAGTCGCCAAGCAGATAGTTCGTAGACCGTTAGCGGGCCGAGCACGCGGCCAAGCCCAAGCACGCACAAGGGAACACGAAGGGCCGAAGCGCCTTCCGCGGCGGGCCGGCGCGCTCTCAGGCGCACAGGCGGAGACGAATGTTTACCGCCACCCTCCCGCCCTGGTGAGCGGGTGACTCGCTGGCCCCCACTCAGGGGGTGATGGGCCAGAAGTGTCGAAAAATTCCACCCACTTTCGAGACGCTCACACCCTGCGCGAGCTCCCGGCCAATTCTTGATTGCCCCTCGCACGTCCGGCGGGTAAAGTGAGCGCGTTCCCACTCTCCCCCACCGAGCGCTCCTACGCAAGAAGGCACCATGCGCCGCACACTCACCGTTCTCCTCCTCGCCGGCGGGCTGGCGCTGGCCGGCACTGCCACCGTCCTGGCCCTCGTCGCCGAGAAGGGGGCCCCGAAGACGGTCCGCAAGCCCTTTGGCATCGAGAAGCGCGAGCGCTGGACCACCTCGCGCGTCGTAGGCTCGCCCGACCCCCCCCCGCCCTATCGGCTCCAGAGCGTCTACCCCAAATTGAAGTTCGATCAAGCACTTGAACTGTCGATCGTGCCAGGTAGCGACCGCTGGGTCGTGGCGGAGCGCTACGGCAAGCTCTACACCTTCTCCACCGATCCGAAGAAGGCCCGCAAGCACCTGCTGCTCGACGTCGGCCGGACGGTCTACGGCGTCGTGATGCACCCGCGGTTTACAAAGAACGGCTACTTCTACGTCACCTCCATCGTCAACGCCGACAAGGACACGCCCGACGGCAGCCGGGTGTCTCGCTTCAAGGTCACCAAGACCGACCCGCCGGAGGCCGACATGAAGTCGGAGACGGTCCTCCTCACCTGGCCCTCGGGCGGGCACAACGGCGGGTGCATCCGCTTCGGGCCCGACGGCTACCTCTACCTGGGTACGGGCGACGGCAGCGGGATCGCCGATGGCCGAAACACCGGGCAGGACGTCACCGACCTGCTCGCGTCGATGCTGCGGATCGACGTCGATAAAGCCGAGAAGGGGCGCGCCTACCGCGTGCCGCCCGACAACCCCTTCGTCAAGCACAAGGGCGCCCGGCCGGAGATCTGGGCCTATGGCCTGCGCCAGCCGTGGAAGTTCAGCTTCGACACGGCGAGCGGCGACCTGTGGTGCGGCGAGGTGGGGCAGGACCTGTGGGAGTCGGTCTACAAGATCGCCAAGGGCGGAAACTACGGCTGGAGCGTCCGCGAGGGGAGCCATCCCTTCCGCATCGATCGCAAGGTGGGGCCGACGCCGATCCTGCCACCCGTCGTCGAGCACCCTCATTCGGAGTTTCGCTCGCTGACCGGCGGATACGTCTACCACGCCAAGCGGCTGCCCGCCCTCAAGGGGGCCTACGTCTACGGCGACTACGACACCGGGCGCGTGTGGATGCTGCGCGACGACGGCAAGAAGGTGAGCGACCACCGCGAGCTGGCCACCAGCAAGATCCGCATTGTCGCGTGGGGCCAGGACCACGCGGGCGAGGTCTACGCGCTCGACTTCATGGGCGGGGGCATCTACCGGCTAGTCGATAATCCGCCGCCGCCGCCCGGCAAGGCCCCGTTCCCTCGCAAGTTGAGCGAGACGGGGCTGTTCGCATCGACCAAGGCCCTCACGCCCGCCAAGGGGCTCATCCCCTACTCCGTCAACGCCGAGTTGTGGTCCGACGGCGGGATCAAGAAGCGCTATCTCGCCATTCCGGGAGACGGGAAGATCGAGTACAACACCGTGACCTACCCCCAACCTTCTCCCGGTGCCGAGCCGGGCTGGCGCTTCCCCGATGGCACGGTGCTGGTGAAGACCTTCTCGCTCGCCCTGGAGCCAGGCAAGGGGGCGCGCCGGCTCGAGACGCGGCTGCTGCACGTCCAGCGCGTGCCGGGCACGGAGGAGGTCGGCGACCAGGTGTGGTACGGCTACACCTACGTCTGGAACGACGCCCAGACCGACGCCGACCTGCTCGATGGCAAGGGGCTCGACCGCAAGCTCACCGTGGTCGATCCGAAGGCCAAGGGCGGGAAGCGCGAGCAGGTGTGGCACTTCCCCAGCCGGACCGAATGCACCATGTGTCACACGGTCACCGCCAAGTACGCGCTAGGGGTCAATACGCTCCAGATGAACCGGGACCACGACTACGATGGAGTGGTCGCGAACCAACTCGCCACGCTGAACCACCTGGGCGTGTTCGCCAAGCCGCTGAAGGAGAAGCCCGAGAAGATGTCCCGGCTGGTCGATTACCACGACAAAACGCAGAGCGTGGAGCGGCGCGCCCGGTCGTACCTGCACGCGAACTGCAGCCACTGCCATCGCAAGTGGGGTGGCGGCATCAGCGACTTCCAGCTCCTGGCCACGCTTCCGCTCAAATCGACGGGCGCGGTCAACGCGCGGCCCGGACAAGGGACGTTCGACTTGAAAGACCCGCGCATCCTCGTGCCGGGCGAGCCGAAGCGGTCATTGCTCCCCTACCGGATGCGCCGCCTTGGGCTGGGCCGCATGCCGCACATCGCGTCCAACGTCGTCGATGGGGAAGGAGCCGAGTTGATCGAGAAGTGGATCAAGGAGATGCCGCGTTGACCGGCCCCTCGGCGAACGCGGCTGGAACAGCCGCGGCACAGGGGAAGTCCTTGTGCCCCGGCTATCTCAGCTAGCCCTTTGACCTCCCCACCCCCTGTCTGTTCTGCCCCAACCATTCCTCCCTCCCCCCACAAGGACGGCCATGAAACACACTTTTGCCTTCGCCGTGCTGGTTGCGTTCGGTTCGGTTTTCTCCTCGGTCGGCGCGCAGGCCCCGGTCGGCTGGCGCCACGACGGGACCGGGAAGTTCCCCAAAGCCAACCCGCCGCGCGAGTGGTCGAAGGAGAGCAACGTCCTCTGGAAGGTGCGCTTGCCCGGCCCGAGCAATGGCTCGCCCATCGTCGTGGGGGAGCGCCTCTTCGTCGTTTCCGACCCGGCAGAGTTACTGTGCATCCGCGCGGCCGACGGCAAGGTGCTGTGGCAGCAAGCGAACACGCCCGTCGAGGCCTTCGGCGCGGCCCGGGCCAAGGAGATGGCCGACCAGCACGCTCGCCTCGACAAGGAACGCGACCGCCTGTCGCGCGCTCACAACAAGTTGCGCAAGGAAGGGCCCGACGCGAAGCAGAAGCTCGAAGCGCTCCGCAAGGAGCTGCAAGGCGTCGAGAAAGATCGCCAGAAACTGACGGAGAAGTTTCCGCGCAAGGGGAGCTCGGGCGGGGCGGGCAACACGGCCGCCACCCCGGTCAGCGACGGCAAGCACGTGGTTGCGGTCTTCGGGAACGGGATCGTCGGCGCGTACACGAACGAAGGCAAACGGCTGTGGATCAAGTTCGTCGAGCCCTCGTTCATCGGGTTTGGCCACGGCGCCTCGCCGGTGCTGGTGGGCGGAAAAGTGATCGTCCACTTCAAGGACCTCGTTGCCCTGGACTTGCTGACCGGCAAGGAGGTGTGGCGCGCGAAGGTCTCGGCCTCGCACGCCAGCCCTCTGGCCACGCGCCTGGGCACCGACGACGTGCTCCTCACGCCGGCCGGGGCCATCGTCCGCGCCGCGGACGGGAAGGTCCTGGGGAAGGGGAAGTTCCAGGCCTCGGAGGGCTCGCCGGTCCTCCACGGCGGGGCCCTCTACGTCTCCCGCCCCGGCACGCTCCAGGCCTTCAAGCTGTCGCAGTCCGAAGAGGGGGAGGTCGTTCTCGATCAACTCTGGAAGGTGGCGGGCGCCCGCGACCGGCGCACGCCGTCCTCGGTCCTCCACGACGGGCTGCTGTACGGCGTGACGACGGACGGCTTTCTCGACGTGACCGACGCGAAGACCGGCGAGCTCGTCTACAAGCAGCGCCTGCCGCTCAATCAGGTGTACGGGAGCGTCGCCCTTGGGGGCGGGCTGCTCTACGTCCTCGACACGAGAGGGAAGGCGGTCGTCCTCAAGCCGGGCCGGAGCTACGAGCGCGTCGCGCTGAACCAACTCGAGGGGACCGGCGCCTGCCCCGTCTTCGCCGGCGACCGGCTCTACCTGCGCGGGCACCAGCACCTGTATTGCCTCACCGCGAAGGAAGAGAAGCAGAAGGAGTGAGAGGGCTGGAGCGGGGCGTTTTTCGACGTGGTTCACAATCGGGCCCCACTTGGGGCCTCCAATTCGGGGGCCCAAGTGCGGCCCGACTTTGAACCGTGCCAGAATCAAGAATGGTAGATCACCCACCACACCCCGTTTTCCCAGACAACGTCGGCCTGGAACCCCTGAATCCGGCGATGCCGGGCGTCGGCCTTGGCCGCCACGAGAAGACGGTAAGGCCCGTCCTTTTGCACGGAGGGGGGCGCGGGGGCCTGGGCGACAAGGGTTGTCGGAGTGGCCTGCGCGGAAGCGCCGGCCGCAATCGTAGCGGCGCCCAAGAGGGCGCCCGTCAGCCAATACTTCACGTGGAAATCCTTTCCCGTTGATCCAGGGGGATGGCCTGGGTTGAGGCGACCCCCACGCTCTTACAAGCAAGATCGTCATTTTGCTACGTCCGAAAAGAAGAGAACCTTACAAACCGAGGGGTTAACCTCTTCGGTCATCCCTTGGGAGGATTGACGAGAGCCGTCGCCCTTGGAACGAGCAATGCCCCTCGCCTTTTTCAAGCGCGAGAGGCATTGCTCGTTTCCCGTGCGAAGCCCCGCGAACGGCGGCGAGACCAAGGCCCCCCCTGTCTGGCCGCCGCTCGCGAGGCCGCGGCCCTGCTCAGCGATAGAAGCCCATCCAGAAGTTGAACATCTGCTTTTGATCGGAGGCCGACTGGGCGATCGG
>JBBSEZ010000595.1:0-5052 GCA_038239195.1 Gemmatales bacterium | reverse complement strand
CGATGACTCCCGAAGACGCCTTCCTGCACGCCATCCGCGAGGAGCCCGAGGACGACCCCCTACGGCTGATCCTGGCCGACTGGCTGGAGGACGAAGGCCGGCTCGAACAGGCCGAGTTCGTGCGCCTACAGGTCCGCCTTACCTGCCTCCCCGCAGGCGCTCCCGAGCGGGCCGTGCTCGAGCAGCGCGAGGGGGAGCTACAGGAGGCGCACGGGTCGGAGTGGCTGGGGCCGTTGCGCGGCCTGCCGGGGGTGAAGTGGTCCTGGTGGCGGGGGCTGCTGCAAGCCGAGGTGGCCGGGGCGGTGCCGCTCCACGCGCTGGGGTCGGCGGGGCCTGGGGCGTTGGCGTGGCTGGAGGGGCTGACGGTGACAGAGCTGGAAGGAGATGTCGATTCCGTGTTGGCCTGGCCATACCTCGGCCTCCTCACCTCCCTCCAACTGAGCGGCATCGGGGAGGAGGGGGCGGAGGCGCTGGCGGGCTCTCCCCGCCTGGCACGGCTCACTTACCTCACTCTGGATGATAACGCGATCGGGGACGAGGGGGCGGAGGCGCTGGCGGGCTCGCCTCATCTGGCACGGCTCGCCTCCCTCAACTTGGATAATAACGCCATCGGGGACGAGGGGGCGGAGGCGCTGGCGGACTCTCCCCACCTGGCGCGGCTCATCTACCTCTCCCTGCGCGGCAACGGCATCGGGGATGCGGGGGCGCAGGCGCTGGGGGCCTCGCCCAACCTGGCACGGCTCGACGACCTCAACCTGGAGGATAACGCGATTGGGGAGGCAGGGGCGCAGGCGTTGGCGGCCTCGCCTCACCTGGCACGGCTCACTTACCTCGACCTGGGCTACAACGACATCGGGGAGGCGGGGGCGGAGGCGCTAGCGGCCTCGCCCAACCTGGCCCAGCTCACCTCCCTCGACCTGGATGGTAACGCGATCGGGGAGGCGGGGGCGCAGGCGCTGGCGGCCTCGCCTCACCTGGCACGGCTCGCCTTCCTCCACCTGTGGGGCAACGGCATCGGGGAGGCGGGGGCGCGGGCGCTGGCGACCTCACCTCACCTGCCACGGCTCGCCTCCCTCAACCTGGGTGGCAACGCCCTCGAGTTGGCGGGCGTGGAGGCGCTGGCGTCCTCGCCCAACCTGGCACGGCTTACCTCCCTCAACTTGGATGATAACGCCATCGGGGATGCGGGGGCGGTCACGCTGGCGACCTCTCCCCATCTGGCACGACTCGCCTCCCTCAGCATGTACTCCAACGGCATCGGGGAGGCGGGTGCGCAGGCGCTGGCGGCCTCGCCCAACCTGGCGCGGCTCACCTCCCTCAACCTGGACGATAACGCCATCGGGGAGGCGGGGGCGCAGGCGCTGGCGGCCTCGCCCCACCTGGCACGGCTCACCTCCCTCAACCTGGACGATAACGACATCGGGGATGCAGGTGCGCAGGCGCTGGCGGCCTCGCCTCACCTGGCACGGCTCACTTACCTCGACCTGGGCGGCAACGCCATCGAGAAGGCGGGGGCGGAGGCGCTGGCGTCCTCGCCCCACCTGGCACAGCTCGCCTCCCTCGACCTGAGCGGCAACGACATCGGGGATGCTGGAGCACAGGCACTGGCGGCCTCGCCCCACCTGGCACGACTCGCCTCCCTCAACCTGGATGATAACGGCATCGGGGAGGCAGGCGCGGCGGCGCTGGCGGCCTCGCCCCACCTGGCACGGCTTACCTCCCTCGAGCTGCGCGCCAACGGCATCGGGGAGGAGGGGGCGCAGGCGCTGGCGGGCTCTCCCAACCTGGCACGGCTCGCCGAGCTCAACCTGGACGATAATGCCATCGGGGAGGAGGGGGTGGAGGCGCTACGCAGCCGCTTCGGCGACCGCGTTCGGCTGTAGGTGAGACGGCACGCCCCAGTTCGCGGCGCCCCTGTTTGGCGTGGCGAACTGGGGCCTCATCCGCCAGGGGCCACCATCCCCGGAGGAGGTGGCCCGTTCGCGGAAGGGAGGCGGTCTTGAGGATGTGAGGGAGGAACGGCTCGACCTGGGGGCCTACTGCCGCCCCCGCCCTCGCGCCGGGCGGGCCGGCCTGGTCTTCACGAATGAATCGCCCGCTTCTCCACCGCCAGCGCCGCCTCGCGGAACGCCTCCGACAGCGTCGGGTGCGCGTGACAGATGCGCGCGACGTCCTCGGCGCTGCCTGCGAACTCCATCACCGTCACCGCCTCGGCAATCATGTCGGACGCGCGGGGCCCAAAAATATGCACCGCCAGCAGCCGGTCGGTGTCCTTGTCGGCCAGCACCTTCACGAAGCCCTCGGTCTCGTCCATGGCGATCGCCCGGCCGTTGGCCTTGAAAAAGAACTTGCCGACCTTGTAGTCGCGCCCGCCCTTCTTCAGCTCCTCCTCCGTGGGCCCGACGCTGGCCACCTCCGGCCAGGTGTAGATCACGCTCGGCACCGTGTCGTAGTTCACGTGCGTCTTCATCCCCGCCAGCCGTTCGGCGAAGGCGATGCCGTCGTCCTCCGCCTTGTGGGCCAGCATCGGCCCATGAATCAGATCGCCGATGGCGTAGACCCCCTCCACGTTCGTCTCGAAGTTCTCATCGACCGCGACGCGCCCCGTCTTCTCCTCGACAACAACTCCCGCCTCCTTCAGCCCCAGGCCCGTCACGTAGGGCCGCCGGCCGACCGACACCAGCACCTTGTCGCCCTGGAAGCGCACGTCCTCGCCCTTGTGGCTGGCGCTGACGACCACCTGTCCCGCCTGCGTCCCGGCCCCCGTCACCTTGGTATCGAGGTGGATGGTCAGCCCCTGCTTGACCAGCGACTTGTGCAGCGCCTCGGCAATCTCCGCATCGCCCAGCGGCAGGATGCGCGGCAAAAACTCCACCACCGTCACCTTCGCCCCCAGCCGGCACCACACCGAGCCGAGCTCCAGCCCGATGTAGCCGCCCCCCACCACGATCAGATGGTGCGGCACCTTGTCGAAGGCGAGCGCCTCGGTGGAGCTGACGATGTTGCGGCCGTCGAACGGCAAGGCCGACAGCCCGGCCGGCTCGCTCCCCGTCGCCAGCAGCACCGCCTTGCCCTCGAGCACCTCCTCGCCGCCGGCACCTTTGACGACGACGCGGCGAACCTCGCCCTCGGAGGGGCCCGCCAGGCGCGCCTCGCCGACGTAGGGCACGATCTTGTTCTTCTTGAACAGGCCGGCAACGCCCTGCGTGAGCCCCTTGACGACGCCGTCCTTGCGGGCCATGAGCGCGGCCAGGTCGAGCTTGACGTCGCCAACCTGGATGCCGTGGCGGGCGAAGTGCGAGCGCGCCTGGGCGTACAGCTCGCTGGAGTCGAGCAGCGCCTTGCTGGGGATGCAGCCGACGTTCAGGCACGTCCCGCCCAGGGCCCCGCGCTTCTCGACGCATGCCACGCGCTTGCCGAGCTGCGCCGCCCGGATGGCGGCAACGTAGCCGCCCGGGCCTGCCCCGATCACGATCAGGTCGAAACGCTCCGCCATCGCTGCCTCCGGGAGAGGAAATAGCCACAGATGCACACAGATGAACACAGATAAGGCAGAGGACAAACGAAGACCAGGGAGAAGGCCGTCGAGACCGCCGTCCTTGATTCCGACGTCTTATCCGTGTTCATCTGTGTTCATCTGTGGCTAATTCTCAGGCCTCCAACAGCAGGCGCTCCGGCGCCTCGACGCACTCCTTGACGCGCACCAAAAAGCTGACCGCCTCGCGCCCGTCGATGATCCGGTGGTCGTAGGACAGCGCCAGGTACATCATCGGCCGAATGACGATCTGATCGTCCACCACCACCGGGCGCTTCTGGATGGCGTGCATCCCCAAAATGCCGCTCTGCGGCGGGTTCAGGATCGGCGTCGAGAGCAGCGAGCCGAACGTCCCGCCGTTGGTGATCGTGAACGTTCCGCCTTGCAGGTCGGCGACGCCGATCTTCCCCTCCCGGGCGCGCCCGGCCATCTCGGCGATGCCCTTCTCGATCTGGGCAAAGCTCAGCCGGTCGCAGTCGCGCAGCACCGGCACCATCAGCCCCTTCTCGGTGCTGACCGCCACGCCGAAATGATAGTAGTGGGCATACACGACGTCGCTGCCGTCGATACGCGCGTTGACCGCCGGGAACGCCTTGAGCGCCTCGACGCATGCCTTGACGAAAAAGCCCATGAAGCCCAGCCCGACCCCGTGCTTCTTCTGAAACGTCTCCTTGAAGCGCGCCCGAAGCGCCATCACGGCCGAGAGGTCGGCCTCGTTGAACGTCGTCAGGATCGCCGCGTTCTGCTGGGCGCTCAAGAGCCGCTCCGCGATGCGCTGCCGGATCGGCGTCATCTTCTGCCGCGTCTCCCGTGGCCCCGACGGGGCCGGCGCTGCTTCCATCGGGATCGCCAGGGGCGGCGAGATCACCGGCGGCGACGACATGGCCGGCGGCACGATGGCCTCGGGAGCAGGAGCGGGCTCGGCCTTCGGCGCGGGCTGGTCGTTGACGTGCGCGAGGACGTCCTCCTTGATGACGCGCCCCCCGCGGCCGGTGCCGGTCAGGCCCCCCGCGTCCACCCCTTTGTCGGCGGCGACCTGGCGGGCAGCGGGGCTGAGCAGCACCTCCCCGCGCGGCGCGGCCTTCTCGGCCGGCGCGGGGGGCGCCGCCGCGGGCCGCTGGCCGTCGCCGCTCGAAGGAGGGGCGACGGTCGCTCGGGAGGCGTCCTCGATGGTGCCGATGACCGCGCCGGGGGCGACCTTCTGCCCTTCGGGGACGCTGATGAACAGGGCGCCGCTCGCGGGCGCGCGCAGTTCCTGCGTGGCCTTGTCGGTCTCCAGTTCGGCCACCACGTCGTTGGCCTTCACCAGGGAGCCGTTTGCCTTCACCCAGCGCGACAGCACTCCTTCGCTCACCGACTCCCCCACCGCCGGCACTTCGATCTTGACGGCCATTCGCTCTCCCTCGTTGGTCAAGAGCCCTGACTGGCCCTGACTCCTGTCCCCTTTCTTAGGCGAGCGGCAGGACTTGGTTTGCTGTAGGACGGCCCTCCTGAGCCGTCCGGACGGCTCAGGAGGG
>JBBSEZ010000594.1:0-5068 GCA_038239195.1 Gemmatales bacterium | reverse complement strand
GGTGGTCTCTTGGCAGAGTTACCGTAGGGGGACGAGCCTTGCTCGTTCAGGGGCCCGTGCCTCGCCGAGCGCCAAGTGGACAAACGATCAGAATAAACTCTCCGCCCAGTCTCAAATGGCCAAATCGAAGGACACAGCCGACCGACCCATGCAAGCCGGTGATCGACTGACGTTATGGCGTAAGGACTTCTTCTGGCAACACAGTCGGGTGCTGCTAGTTGAAGAGGTTATTCCCTATCGCTCGTTGCACCTGCGCGCCCTCTTGCCCAGTGGCGTCAAGCTCGCGCAAGCAATTGTCAGCGTCTAAGAGTGCGGAGATCGAGAGGCAACCTGGGTTGAGGAGGCAATCTTGTATTCACTGGCCAGCAGTCGAGCGGCCCAGTGGCTTGATTGCTGTCTGGTCAATCCCATCCTGAAAATGGTTGTTGGCTATAAGTCAAATAAGGCCCTCCGCCGATTGCAGCCTCAACTTTGCTCGACAAGAGAAAACAAAGGGATCGGGGCCCGTTTGGGAACCGGTTCATAACAGGTGGCGTTCAGGATTAAAGCACCGAACAATTTGCCGCAGCAGTCCGGCCACGCAAATGACGCTCCTGCACGCGTCAACGGGCTTCCACGGCACGCTACCTGACATAGTGCCCCATGACGAAATCGGAACCCAAAAAACCAGGAGGCCATTGATGCCGCCCCCCTTGCCTCCCGGGCCGCGCGATTGGACCATGGGTATCTGGACTGCCCAGCAGAGGGCGACCAACACGTTCACCTTTTTCCGCGGCCTGCAGCGCGACCACGGGGACATCGTACACCTGCGCCTGGGGCCCTACCACGATTATGTCTTCTTCCACTCCGAGCAGATCCGCGAAGTGCTGGTCACCAAGGCACGGCACTTCGAGAAGATGCCGCGGATCCGCCGGGTCATGGGGCAGCTCGACGGGAACGGCCTCGTCACCAGCGAAGGCGATTTTTGGCTGCGGCAGAGGCGGCTCGTGCAGCCAGCCTTTCACGCGAAGCGGCTGGGCGGGTACGGCACCGTCATGGTCGATTTCGCCTCCCGGTTGGTAGATCGATGGCGCACGCACTACGCCGGATCCTTCGTCCTCGACATGGACCGGGCGATGACCGATTTGACGCTCGAGATCGCCGCCAAGACGTTCTTCGACGCCGATGTCTCCGGGAAACCCGGGTGGTGACTCCATCGGGCTTCTTGCCGGGGTTTTCACCTCGTCCGCAGCTTGGAAAACAGCCCCCAGAAGCCCGGCGGAGTCACCACCAATCTTCGGGCATCAGCCTGGACATTCTGGCCAGGGCCACGCGCGGCAAGGTCGGCGCCGCGGTCATCCAGGCCGAGCTCGACCGCCCCAGCGAGGACGCCCAGCGCACGGCCCAGATCATGCAAGCGGAAGCCGCCCGGTTGCTGGGCGCGGGCCAGCCGGGCGAGGCGGTGGAAATGCTCCAGTCAGCTCACCGACTGGCCCGCCAGGCGGGGGTCAAGAACGTCTACGTCTCGCCGATCCTCCCCTGGCTGGCCACCGCGTTGCGCCTCGAGGCCGAACAGAACCAGGAGAACGATCCCCGCCTGCGCGACCGATTGCTGAAGCGCGGGCGGCCGCGCGCCGCGGGCCCCGGCTGGCGCGAAGCTTTCAAAACGATTTGCCCCACGCCCTGCGGGAGAACGCGCTCCTGGAGGCGTTGCGCGGCCGGGCCCGGCGCGCCCGCAGGCTCTTCGACGAGGGCCTGGCGGTGGCGGAGGCGCAGGGCGCTCGCTACGAGCACGCATTGACGCTGCTGTGCCGGGGCCAGGTTGGCGCTCGCCTGGGTTGGCCGGGCTCGGCCGAGGACGTGGAGCAGGGCGCGCGCGCGCTCCGTTCGATGGAAGACGGCTGTTGAGGGCCGATGGCGGCGGGCAGAAAGGCCCACCGCCCTGGTGAGTCAGCGCAATCCTGCACGTTCTCGAATTTTCCCTGAAGACCTGTCGCCGAGGATGCCGAGTTTTCCATTGTTGCCGACTCTATCGGAGCGTACCTCTGGCAAGCAAAAGCAGCAAGCATGAACGAGACGAACCTCGGCGTTCCGCGCACGAATCGGTTGGAAGCACCGATCCGATACCTTTCTCTCGCGGGAAGGGGCCTCGGGTCTGTGGTCCCGGCGATTCGTCGGCTCTGGTGCTCCAGGTACTTCGTTGGCAGCAGTGACGAGCAACCGACCCATCCGCAGGCCCGCTGGCATCTTCTGGTACTTCTGAGCGTGGCGGCCGTGCTTTTGTTCTGGCGCGTCGATCGGCCGTTGATCGACCCGACGGAAGGCCGGCAAGCCATGATCCCGTATGAAATGCTGGAATCGGGGGACCTGCTGACCCCCCGACTCGGAGGGCGCCCCTACTTCGAGAAGCCAGCACTTCACTACCTGCTCGTCGCGACCACCTACCGCATCGTGGGGACCGATCAGACCACGGCGCACCTGGTCCCGGTGCTGATGGGGCTCTTGACCGTCTGGCTCACGTATCGGTGGGGCAAGTGTGCTGTCGGCGAACGTGCCGCGTTCCTGGCCGCGCTCGGGCTTTCGCTGAGCGTCGGGTTCGTGTTGTTCAGCCGAACGATTCTGCCCGACGGGATGCTCGTCACTCTCGTTACGGGATCGTACTACGCCGCCTACCGTGCCATGGCCCCCGGCGGGTTTCGATGGCGGTGGTGGCTGCTGTCGTCGTTCGGTTGCGGGCTGGGGGTGTTGACGAAGGGCCCGCTGGCTCTGGCGCTGGTGGCCCCACCCGTGTTCCTCGTCGGGCTCGTCGATCGACGGTTGGCGCGCCCGCGCCTGGGGGCCTGGATCGCCTATGGGGTCGTGCTCCTCGCCATGGCCGCACCGTGGTACGTCTTCATGGCGGTGAACTACCCGGGGTTCGTCGCACACTTCCTGTGGAAGTCGAACGTGGTCCGGTTCGCCAAGGCCTACAATCACCAGGAGCCGTTCTGGTACTTCCTCCCCGTGTTGTGGGCGCTGATGTTTCCCTGGGGGCTACTGGGGCTCGGCCTCGGCTACTTCCTGTTTTCGCGGAGGCCGGAGCTCGCCCGGAAGCGGGGGCCGAGCGTGGGGTTTTGCTTCCTGGCCGCGAGCTGGGTCTTCCTGTTCTTCTCGGTGTCGGGGTGCAAGCTGGCGTATTACATCATGCCCATGTTGCCGCCGCTGGCGATCCTGTTGGGTGCGTGCGTCGATGCCACGTACGAGTCTCTCGAAACGAGGCGAACGAACTGGTTGACCCGAAACCAGCACCGGTTCACGAGGTGGGGCACCGTCGGGGTGCTGCTGTTTGGCGCCGGTAGCTCGCTGGCTTGCCTCTTCTGGCCGCACGCGACCGGGAATGGCCCGTGGCTTGCAACGACGGTTTTCGCGTTCGCCCTGCTCGCCTGGCTCGCGACGTGTCAACGCCTGTCGGCGCGTTCGGCCTGGATCGCGTGCGCGGCAGCGACGTTCCTCGCGTTCCTGTGGCCGGTAAGAGACCTGGAATGGCGCACGATCGAACATTTTTCGGCGTCGAACGCCGCGAAGCTCGTTCGCGATCGCCATTACGATCCCCATCGCCTCATGTGCTACACGCAACCCCGGCCGTCGGCGATGTACGGGTTACGTGAACCTTCTCAGCCGATTTTGCTGCCCTCGAGCTTGAGCAAGTTCGATCAGGCGTTCGGGCCCGATACCGAATGGATCATGTTGGTTCGCCAAGGCGCATCGCTCGACGACTTCCTGGCCCGTCTTCCTCACACCCTCGAGGCGCAGGTGGAACTGCCGGAGGAGGGCAACGTTGCGGTCGTCAAGGTCCACAAGCCCCGAACTTGACGGATGGTCCGCCGCTCAGGCCGTGCCGAGGCCGGGTTGGCCCTGCCTCGAGCGCCGCGCGTTTTGAGGCTGAGGCGCGGCGTCGTGGAGGACGCGCTCGAGCTCGGCGAGGTAATCGACGAAGCGAGCTCGGCCGGTGGGGGTGAGCTGGACGTGCGTCTGCGGGCGCTTGCCCGCGAAGCTTTTGAGGACCTCCACGAGCCCGGCTTCGCTCAGCACTTCGAGATGCCGGTTGAGGTTCCCGTCGGTCAGGGAGCACAGCCCCTTGAGCTCGCCAAAAAGCAGGCCATCGGGCCGCGCGCACAGGGAGACGAGGATGCCCAGGCGGGCCTTCTCGTGGAGCACGCGGTCGAGCCCTTCGTAAGCGAACCGGCCCGGTTCGAGCGGGCCTGCCTGGGAGCGCCGGGCGGTCATGGGTTGGCCTCCCCGTTCCGCCGCGCCGAATGAAAGACGAGCGCGATCAGCAACTGCCCGACGCCGAATGGAACGCCCACCGCCCAGCCCGACAGGGCGGAAGGCCCGGTGGCCCCGAGCAACACCACGCCCCCCGCGGCAAGATACCACCCTGCCACCCAACTCGCCGCGCGCGGGAGGTAGGGCCGCGAGGCGACGACCCCCAGGCCGAACAGCAGCGCCCACAGGCCCGGCAACAGCGCGATGCTCCCCGGCGGCATCTCTGCTCGGGCCAGCGCAATGGTGACTGCCGTCCCGGCCACCAGGCAAGGCAAGAACTGGCCAACGACGGTGGCGGTGCGCCGGCGCGTCGTCGCGTCCGCGCTCCCGGCGCGCAGCAAGGTCGCGCTGCCGCCGAGCAAGGCGCAGACCGCACCGACCACCAGCCAGTAGCGCAGAAAGGCCACGGGGACGTCCGGCGAGACGGCCCACGGCTGCGCCGCTGCCGCCAGGAGGCCACACCCCCCAGACATGGCCACCGTCCAGGGATGATAGCCGCGATACACCTCCGCCCTGGCCAGGTGCTCGTGGATGGCGCCGATGCGCTCGAGTGCGTCCGCGACGTTCATGACCGCCTCCGTGGGATGAGACGGGATAAACTTTGCACAACAAAGCTTCTATTGTCAAGAGCAATCGGGCGGCGCGAGGAACGCCAAGCCGCAAGCGGCGGCCCCTCGAAGTTCGCCGCTCGAGGCCTCGCGGCCTCGCCTACACGTACGTTTCGCAAGTTCGCCCCCAGCTTGGCAGCCCGACGCGCCAGCGAGGGAGAAGCAATCCCTCGCTG
>JBBSEZ010000593.1:0-5086 GCA_038239195.1 Gemmatales bacterium | reverse complement strand
TCGTGGCCGATGGCTTGCACATCCGCCTCGGAAAACGTAATCTCTCGCATGACCGGCCTCCCATTCCTTCCTCCATGGTCTGAGTTTATGGGTGTTCCGGTCTTTGTCTATTGTGTCACGCTGACCCGCGTCGAGTATAGCTCCACTGCTCGACCTGCCAGTTCACGCCGTTGCCCGCGTCGGCGCTCTGGGTCAGCCTGCTGGCGTAACTGCGCGTGTGCCCCCACGGCACCCCGTAGCCGCCCGCGTGGACGTCCTCCGACTTGACCACCACCTCCCCCGTCGCGCAACGCACCGGCGCCGTGAAAAGCCGGACTACGTCGTCGGCCCCTCCCCGCTCACGAGCAAATGCCACAGCGCCGGGATGGTCTGCCGGAAGTCGCCCTTGACGTAGAAGCTCTCCCCGCCGTCGGCCACCGTCCGCACCAGGGTCGTCTTCCACGGCCGGTAGTAGTACAGCGCCTCCTCCTTCGTCGGCGTCACCTCGCGCCAGTTGTCCGGCAACGGCGCCAGGTCGAACACCGCCGTGGTGAAGTGCCGGATCTCCTCCCCGCGCTGCCGGGCGACGTTGCGGGCCATCGACAGCGCCTTGAGGTAGACCTCCGGCCCCGTCACCGCGCTGCCCACGTTGAGGAAGGCGCCGCCTTCGAGATCCTGGATGGTGCGGGCGAAAATGAGGAAATCGGTGTAGGATGTCTGGCCCAGGGCGGCCCCGTCGCAGTTGGGGTGGGCGTGGATGACGTCGGCCCCGATGGTCACGTGGCAGGTGAGCGGCGTGCCGGCCCGCCAGCAGGCCGCGGCCACGCTCAGGTCGCGGTGCGGGAAGCGCTCCTCTTCGATGGTGCGGCCGACGGCCTCGCCGAGGCCCTCGCCGCGCGCCGCGGCCTCGCGGATGACGTCGTTGAGGCGGGAGGTCTCCTTCCAGAGGCCGAACTGGCCCTCCTTGATCCAGCGGGCGACGTCCTCGCTGGTGCCGCCGACGAGGGCGAGCTCGAAGTCGTGGACGAGGGCGGAGCCGTTGGTCGCCAGGTGCGTGACGACTCGGCGCTCGATCAGGTCGATGAGGTAGCGGGATACGCCGAGCTTGATCGGGTGGCCGCCGATAACCAGCACCACCGGCCGTCCACGCCGGCGGGTGCTGCGGACGCACTGGGCGAGGGGCACCAGGTCCGGGCTGGAGTACGGGACATCGAGGGGCGCCAGCGGGCGAGTGGCGTTCCAGACGAGGTCATGGCCTCGCGCCGCCAGGGGGCGGAGCTCCAGGCGACTGCGGTCAAACCGGGGGCGGTGGCTCATTGGCTCTCCGAGAAGCAAGCGCAACTCCTGCCCGCGCCGCGATTGCGGAAGGAGATGTCGCCACTTCATCCGGTTGCAGGACCCCGGACTGTCACACGGAAGGACGCTGGGGGAAACTGGTAACAGCTTGTCGGCGCAGCGCCGAGCGCGTGCGCAGCTATTTTCCCCCTTCCGGGCCTAGGACCAGCCTCAGATCACCGTGCGCCGTCTGGTTACGGAGGAGATTTCGGACCACGGATAGAGCGCAGGGCCACCCCCGCGCACCACCTCAACCCAAACTGCTCGTACCGCTTCAGGCTCACCAGCTCCGGGATCGCGTCCTTGGCGACCGGCCCCATGTCCGCCAGGGTACGCACGACGTGCCGCAGCAACCACGAGTCTATTTCATTGAGGTCCTGGACTCGTTCAACCTTCAGCGCAGCACGGAGCACGGGGACAGACAGCTTGCTCTCCTGGCTCACATACCACAGGGCGACTGCAGCACAGGTCCGGACATCTGCGTCCTTGTCGCGGAGCGCCGCGCGCAGCGGCCCCTCCGCCTTCGCCGCCTTGCGCCCGATTCGCCCCAGCGCCAGCGCTGCCTTTGACCGGGCCGCGTCGGACTCGGCCTTGAGCATGCGAATGAGAAGGGGCACGCCGGCCGCGGCGTCCGGTCCGATCCTGCCCAACGCTATAGCGGCAAAAATGTGGTCGATGGGCACCTTTTCGTCCCGGAGAATGTCGAGGAGCACAGGGACGGCAGCCTTCCCGCGCGGCCCGCAATTCGCGAGAGTCAACGCCGCCTGCCGCCGCGTGCCCACGTCGGCGTCCTTGAGCAGTTTCTCCAGCGCCGCCGCACCGGGAGCAGCGGCAGGGCCAACGAGGTAGAGCCAATAAGCGCCGAGGTAGCGTCGGGCGGGGTCATCGGAGCGAAGGTGGGCTACCCACCTGTCGCGTTTCGTTCTACTCCAGGGCCCGATTTCCAGGAGGTCAAGGGCCTCGCGGGTCCGCCGGACGATGAGCGGGTTCTTGCTCCGCAGGGTTGGGAGGAGCAGTTCTCGCGCCTCGTGAGTAAGGTCCCAGGAACTCATCGCGAACAGCGCCTCCCTGGCCGCCATTCGCTTGGTCGGGTCATCGTCCAGCGCGAATCGGACCCAGATCGGGAGTTGTACCCCTTGAAAAGAGGGGTACGCCCGGGGGGCCGGAGGCGCTGCAGCAAGGCTACAGGCGACGGCCATGATCGACACAGACACGCAGAGACCGGCCATGGGAGCCTCCCAGAACGTGGCCCGCCGAGTTGACGAGGCCTTAACAGGTCACACAAACTCCGACAAAACCCAGGGCATGAGATGTACTCAAAGGGCGGGCGGGCCCTTGTTGCCAAGAGGCCACGGCAAAGGGCGACGGCCGCACGCCCGACGAGTTCTACGACCTGCTCGGCCACCATGTGCCGCCTGAAGGACCCGCCGGCTACAAAGGCGGCCAGGCCCCGAGTAGGCAACCGCGGCGTCATGAATGTCCTCTGGTTCGTCCTGGTCATCGGCTGGCGCTGGGAGGACGTCCCGCCCCAAATGGGCTGCCCACCGCCGCCCGCACGCCTTGGAGGTAGCGATCCCACGTCTCCCACGCGGCACGGAAGCCAGTTCGCGCACTGCCCACCGCCGCCCGCACGCCTTGGAGGGGGGCGTCCGCGACCGCCCGCACGCCGACCTGCTGCGCCGCTTGCGCGTCCGCTAAGACCGGGTGGCCGTGGTCCAGGAAGCCTGGGACGCTCTGGCCGCCTGCGTACTTTACTTCTGACTGTTGCATGAGGACGCCCCTTGGGCGCATAGGTTCTGTCAGAACCCGGCATCACAAATCTAAAACGAGCTGCACTTCTGCTGTCACCGTCATGGTAACGTGAGCGTAGGCGAAACCGATAAATGCCGTCTTGAGATAGCCTTCGATGCCTTTCGTTTGCTGAAGTAACCCAATACCTGGGAATGGGATCGGAAGCGGCAAGCGGACTGGAATGTGCAAGCCTGAGATCTGCACGCGCACGTGCAGCCCTACTACCCATGCCGGCCAATACAGCAATGTAAAGCGGATCTTGAGGCCCTTCAGTGTTTCCCGATAGGTGCCGTAAGAGATCGGAAAGTCACCAATAAGCCATTGTTGTTTCATTTGTTGCATCGCGCTCGCGCGCTGCGCGGGTGTACTCAACCGCCGCGCGAGACTAAACCTCGGGGATTTTTCCAGGTCCTTTTCAAAACCCAGAGTGCCTTGTACGCAGATCGCTTTGTACTGCTTGGGCAGCGGCAACAGGGCGACCAGGGACCGAACCAGCCACTTCGGGAACACAATCAGAGGCAGTCGCCAGCCAGTTCCCCTGATCTCGAACTGGAGCAAAGCATGTCCTGACAGAACAGGTGGTGCAGCCAGTCCCGACGCATCGCCGAGGGTTACTGGTTGATTGTTGACGTAGCGGTAGCAGTTGAAGTCCTCGGCCAGCAATCCAGCCGGGTCGCGCTGGGGCCAACATCCCAGCACGGGGTGGTAGTTCCGATGCCTGACGTAATACAGTCCACACTCGACATCCCAGCGGTAGCCAGCGAACCGCACCTCCCAAGTATACTGCGAGGAAGCCCGCGCGCCGTACGCCCCTGTCAGCACCGTCGGCACGCCGTAGGCGTCGTAGGCGTAGCGCTCTTGCACCGCGCCCGTCCCGTCCGCCAGTGCCGTCACATTCCAGTTGGGGTCTTGCAAAACGTAGAAGCGTTCCCCCAGCGTGCCGCCCCCCGTGGCGTCCCGGTCGCGCCATAAGAGGTCATCGACGTAGCGCAGCCCCCAGACGAACTGCCGCTCCGCCGCCGTGCCGACACGTTCCTCCAGCACCTGCCAATCGGGCGAGTAGTAGAAGTGCCTGGTTTCGCTCAGCACGCCGCTCGCGTAGGTCTGCTTCACCGCCCGGCGCTTCAGGCCGTCATACTGATACGCGGCGACCGTGCTGCTCCCGTCCGCCAGCCTTGCCAGGCGATTCCAGGCGTCGTACGTCGCCGCGTAACTGGCCGTCGGGGTCGCCGGCTTGGGGAGCGTCGTCATGTTGCCAGCACGGTCGTAGGCCGGCGTAGCCCAGACCGGCGCCACCGAGGAGTTGACCAGAGTGATCTCGTTAGCCGGGTTGCTGCCGCGCCCCTGGATCAAGTCCCAGTTCCCGCCGCCCGTGCTGTCCTGGCGGAAGTCGGACCAGTTGCCCGTCGCGTCCAGCCCCCAGCACTGCGCGAACGCCTTCGCCGACAGCCCCGTCTGCGTGGTGTTGAGCGTGCCCCGGCCCAGCGACTTCAGCCGCTCCACCCCGTCGTAGGAGTACAGCTCGTCGTGCATGTGCAGGCTGTCCACGGGGTCGGCCCGCCAGGTGCGGTTGCCGGCCCGGTCGTAGCCGTGCTGCACGCGCTCCACAGCCGCGAGTGTGGTGGTGTTGTACCACAGGAGGTCCTTCACGCGGCCGAAGCGGTCCAGCCCGCGGTAAACGTCGCCCGTGTCTGGGTCGTTGCCACCCGCCGTGCCCACCAGCGTGTTCTTCAGGCTAGGTTGCACCAGACTGACCTCAACTACGTCCCCGACTCCCAAGAAGGAGTAGTCGGCCAGGTGCGTCGCGCCGTCGCTGTCTAGCAGGCTTGCGATTCGGCTCGCCGCGTCGCTCGTGCCTCCCGCACTTCCGTAATTGTAGTTGAGCGCCCTCCCGTTCGGGTAGCTCAAACTGGTCGGCCGCACCGTGTTGCCGCTCCCGTTGGCGTAACCGTACAGGCAGGCAGGCGTCGTCCCCGTGTTC
>JBBSEZ010000592.1:0-5097 GCA_038239195.1 Gemmatales bacterium | reverse complement strand
GGGGGGGGCGGCTGGGGGCCCGCCCCGCGGGGGGGGGGGGGGTGGTGGGGGGGGGGGTGGGCGCGGGGGGACGGGCTTTCGAGGGTTTTTCATAAATCCACCCCGGCCCCAACGCCGGCCCCACGGGGGGCCTCCTGATGGCGTGGAAGCGAGCGTTGCTGGTCCTGGGCGTGGTCCTGGTCGCCCTCGGCATTGTTTGGGGCTTGCGGCGCGCCTTCGGCGATCCTCCCCTGCTCGCGCTCCGCGGCCACGTCGAGCCCGTCACGGCCGTGGCGTTCGGCCCTGACGGCAAGTTGGCGGCCTCGGGCGACAGGGCGGGCAACGTGAAACTGTGGGACCTGGAGACGGGGGCCGAGGTCGCCTCGTTCCAACTGGGGGAGGGCGCGGTGACGAGCCTGTCGTTCCGCCCCGACGGCAAGTTGCTGGCGGGGGGCGGCATGGTGGCCCTCCCCAAGATCTGGGACGTGCAAACGGGCAAGGAGCGGTTCGAGCCCCAGCTCAAGGGGCTGGCCGTCGCCTTCGCCCCGGACAACAAGATCCTGGGAGTGGGCGGGCAGGGGCCGGACCTCGAGGGCCGCGGCCAGCTCGGCGCGCTCCTGTTATGGGACACCGTGGCGGACAAGGAGCGCGACGTGAGGCGCTACAAGGGGCACGTCTTCCGCGGCCTGGCCTACAGCCGGGCGGGCACCCTCGTCACCGCCGCCTCGACGAAAGAGCCAGGGAAGTTCGGCGAGGTGCGCGTTTGGGACGCGACCACCTGCCAGGAGGTCATCACGCTCGAAGGCGATCCGAAATACGTGCAAGCCGTCGCCATCAGCGCCGACGGCAAGACGGTCGTCTCGGCGGGCAAGGAGGCCGGGGCAAAAGTCTGGGACGTGGCGCCGGGAAAGGCGCGCTTCGCATTGACGGGACACGAAGGGGAGGTGCGAGCGGTGGCGCTCGCTGCGGACGGCAAGATGGCAGCGACGGCGGGGGAGGACGGAACGGTGCGGCTGTGGGACGTGGGGACAGGGAAGGAGCGCAAGAAGTGGAAGGCCCACAAGGAAGGCGTGGAGGCGCTGGCGCTGAGCGCGGACGGCAAGCGGCTGGTGACGGGGGGCGGGGATCGGCTGGTGAAGGTGTGGGCGGTGGCGCCGTGAGGGAGCGCAAGGCGCTCGCCGGGAAGCGCGTTGCGGAGGTCGTTGGAGAGCGGATAGAATGGAAGAAGGCTCGGGAGGCCGAGAAACGCCATGAAGAAAGCACCGATCGCCCTCGGTCTGTTCCTGTGCGAAAAGCTCATCGTCGAGGAGAAGACGCGCAACGTCACGCTCGTCAACTGTTTCACGCACAAGACGGTCGAGCAATTTCCCGCTCCGCCATTTCCTTTCGTGGTGTTCGCGATCCTCGCGGACGGTCTGGGTGACCTGCGGATCGAGGTCCTCGTGGAGTCGCTCGACAACCTCGATGTGATCTGTCGGCGGGAGGTGCCTTTGCAGTTTACGAGCCCGCTTCAGGAAGCGCGTTGTATGTTGCGGATGACCGACTGCTCGTTCCCCGAGGCGGGCCTTTACCAGGTGCAACTCCTGGCCTCGGGGGAATCCGTGGCCCATTGCAAAGTCCGCATTCTATCAAAGGAGGGCAACCCATGAACGATGCCCGCCCCGAGCCCGTGTCCCCGAACGCCGACGGGTTCGACAGCCGCAACTGCATCAACGTCCTGTTCGACGGCCCCGGCGACAACACCATCCGCCCGATGTCCCCCGAGCGCCGCGAGCAAGTCCTCAAGGAGCGCGAAAAGGAGCGCGAGCTCCTCGCCAAGTGGGAAGCGTTCCTCAAACAGTCCCCGCCGTTCGATGAGCCCCCGCCGGAGAAGTGAGCCCGCAGAGAGATAACGTTGGTTCCCGGAGCCCTCGTCATGGCCCGACGCGACGAAGAGAAGAAGCGCCGGCGGCAGAAGCGCCTCGAAAAGCGCCAGGAGCGCCAGCCCCCTCCCGCCTCGGTCTCCAAGGCGCTCGACGCGCTCGAGCGCATGGCCCGCATTCCCGCGCCGGCGAGTTGGCCCGGCGCCAGCGATCCCACCCTGGTGCGGCCCGACCTGGTAAAGTTCGAGCTCGGGCAGTTCGCGACGCATCAACCGCCCGGCATGAGCAAGTGCAAGCAGTTCGAGATTGCCCTTGGCAAGGGGCCTCTGGGGCGCTACCCGGAGATCGAGCACTGGGCCTGGGAAGAATTCCTCTGGCACGGCGCCCCGGGCGATAGCTGGCGCCCCATCGACGCTTTCCTGGAGCACGACGGGAAGCGCTTTCCTCCCACCGCCGCCGCGCAACTTCGGCTCTGGAAGGAGGCGCGCATCGGCTTGTTCGAGATCGGCGACGTGATCGACGACACGGTGGGCCTCCAGGAGTGGGACGCCGTGCGCCAGGCCTCGACCGGCCCGCCCTTCCGGGCGATCACCCTGAACGTCGGCGGGGTCAACGCCTCGCGCGGCATGCAGGGCCAGATTTTTCTGACCTACGTCGCGCCGTGGCGCCCGGAACAGGGCCTGTTCTGCGGGCTCGGCTACGCCGCGCTCGTGCCCCGGACCGACGCCCAACTGCTCCTTCCCTACCTCGACTTGCGCCGCCCCGACGTGGTCGCCAGGCCGCTGCCGTGGAAAGAAAGCCGGTGGGCCGCCAACGAATACCTGCAAACCTGGAAGCAGCGCGAATGGCACGGCTGGCTGAGCGAGCGGCTCCAGTTCCCGTTCCTGGCACTGGTGAGCCTTCCCCCAGACGGCAAGCCCCGCGTCTTGCAGGTCAATGGACTGGTCCCCACGAAGCCGGCACAAGCGCGGCAATTCGGCATCTATTTTGACGCTGGTCTCGGGCAAAGCGACGTCCTCGTCGCAGGCGGGACCTCCGTGACGCCCCTCGACGTGGGCTCCGCGAACCGCGTGGCCCTCGCCGAGTATCACGCCTACCGCGACAAGGTCGGTCCGCCGCCCGGTGCCCGGGACATGCCGACCTTCCAACGGCTGCGGTGAGCGAGCCCGGGCGGATCGGTGGGGCGAACTGCCGGGGGGCGGCGCCCGCCCGGCGGTCCTCCTCCCCTACTTCCCGGCCTTCTCGTTGCCTGGCTCCGCGAGTTGGTAGCAGGCCATCCACTCCCCGTTGCGCACGAACAGCTTCCCGTGCGCGATCACCGGGTGGTTCCACGTCTTGCCCTTCTGGTACGCCTGAAATCCCCCCAGGACGGTGTGCTTCTCCGGGCTCGCCTCCAGCAGCGACACCTTCCCCCACTCCGACATCACGAGCAGGAGCCCCTGATCGGCCAGGAGCAACACCTGCCCGTTGTCGTAGCCGCGCGCCCGCCACAGCCCCACGCCGTCTTCGAGGCGCACACACGTGAAGAACGGCCCGTCGAAGCCGTAGAGGTGGTCCTTGTAGACCACGAAGTCGTTGTAGTAGGGCTTGATCGCCCGCGTGGTCCACACCTCCTCCTCGGCCCACTTCTTGTCCTTGTGCGTGACGCGCAGCCGGCGCGTCCCCACGCTGAAGCCGGTGCCGATCAGCACGTCGGTCTCGCTCAGCACGGCCGGCTGCACCACGCGGGCGATTTTCGCCGCGGGCCAACTGTGGTGCCAGAGCACGTCCCCTTTCGTCGGGTGGAACGACGACAGCCCGGCCTCCGTCGCGATGAGCAGTTGCTCCACCCCGCCGAGGCGCGCCAGCTGCGTCGAGCAGTAGCTCAGTTCGCCCTCGCCCGCCGACCAGGCCACCTTGCCCGACTTGGCGTGGTAGCCCAGTACGCTCTTGCCCTCCGGGCCCCCGGCGAAGACGCTCACGATGCCGCGGTGAACCAGCGGCGACGAGGAGAAGCCCCACTGCGGGACCTTGGCCCCGGAGCCCTTGGCGACGTCGCTCTCCCAGTGGACGCGCCCCGTGATCGCGTCGAGACAGCTCAGGTGGCCGTTGGCGCCAAAGGCGTAGATCTTGCCCTCGTGGAACGTCGGCGTGGCGCGCGGGCCCGCGCCCGAGACGTCCTCGGTGAAGCGCGTGGCGACCTGATGCGACCACAGCTCCTCGCCTGTGCTGGCGCGGTAGCAGACCACCGCTTCCTCGTCGTCCTCCTGCTGCTCCTGCGTGTAGAGCCGATCGCCGATCGCGGCGAACGACGACCACCCCGGTCCCACGCGCTGCTTCCACAGCTCGCGCGGCGGGTTTTCCTTCCAGTCGGTGGCGATGCGCACGCCCGTCAGCCGGCCGTCCCGGTTGGGGCCGCGAAAGCCCGGCCAGTCGCCCGGCTTCAACTCCAGCACTTTCCCGGAGGCCTTCGCCGGGGGGTCGCTGCTCAGCAGCCGGGCGGCCCTCTCCGCCCGGAACTTCTGCTCCTCGGTCAGGGCCCAGCGCCAGTTCAACTCCGCCGAGAAGTTTCCGTCGATGCCATCCATGCGCACGAGGTCGCAGGCCCCCCAACCCAGCAACAACGTCGCCAGCAGTCCCGCCCGTCGGATTGGCCAGTTCAAGAACGGGGTGAGGAGCAACCAGCCGACCCAGGCCGTCGTCACCATCGGGAGCCCGTACATCAGCATCCCATACTTGAAGGACGGATGGCTGAGTAACGTCGCCCCGATGCCGGCCAGAGCGCAGACGAGCAACGCGAGCACCCGGTCGGCCCAGCGCAGCCGGCTCGCGAACAGCCACCAGCCCGCGAGGGCGACGGCCCCGGCGACCGGGCCCCAGAACATGCACATGAACTGCATGAAGGGATCGGCATCCACCAGGCCGGGCACCTTGATGACGGCCCACTGGAGGACGACGATGAGCACGCCGGGCCAGAGGCGCAGCGGCCGTGCGATCGGAAGGTGTTGCATCGGGGCCGGCGCGGGATGGGAGGTCACTCCGTGAAGCAAGTGGGCGGGGGTGAATTGCGAAGCGGCGTCACTCATGCTCTTCTCCTCAGCATGGGGCGAAATCCAGAGACGGCGAGCAACGCCCCCGCAGGGACGTTAGGCGAGCGGGAGGAGTTGGTTTGCTGTAGGACGGCCCACCAGAGCCGGGCAGACGGCTCAGGGGGGCCGGCCGACAAGCCTGCCATTTCCCGGCGCTCGCCTTACTCGCCCTGTCGAAAGGCCGATCC
>JBBSEZ010000591.1:0-5112 GCA_038239195.1 Gemmatales bacterium | reverse complement strand
CGTCGTCGAGCCCATGAACGAAGGGCCTGGCCGCGGGAGGAAGACGACGCGCCCCTGGTCCATCGCCAGGCCTGCCTCGCGGTCGCAGAGGATCGTGCCGGCACCTCGTCGGGCGCTTCGATCGCGCTCTCGCCCCGAGCCCATGCCCAGTTTGTCCCCGAGCCCGCCTCAAGAGGGAGCTGAACGAGGGCCGTGTTACAGCGCCGGTCGCGACCGATGAGTCGGACGAGCAGGAGGTAGGCCTCGTCCCTGCCAACCAGGAAGCGCTCCTCGATGGTCAAATACTCGATGTGTCCCTCGACGCTGGCGCCCCGATGGCCTTGAAGCGTGCGCGCGGCCCTCCGTCACCTCACACGGAACCATTGCCATGCTCGATCCCTCCATGCCGCCCGATCAGCGACCAGAACGAAGACGAGAGTCGTCTGGCAGGAATTGTGCGTCAAGCAAAAAATCCGCGAACTCTAGAATCGTTATGTGTACTATTGTATAATATGCCGGGGAGGGGGCATCGACCACCCCTTGAGGTGAAAAGGAGCAACCGTCATGCCGGGGAAAGTATTGGCGACATAAGGCATCCTCTCGTTTGGTCTTGCGTACGATGAGTGCCAACAATGCCGGCCCAGGTGACTGCAAGAACGACACGGTCGGACAGCGCGGTTGTTGGAATTGCCGGCACTCGACGGGCCAGGCCGCCGGCATCGTCCCGCTTGCCGCCCCCGCCAGAGAGGGCGTTGCGGGGCCTCGGTAGGGCTGCGGAGTTATCCCATTCTCCCCTCCGAAAAGGGCGGAGTTTCTGGGAAACTGCGCTCCGGCCTACCTCATCTCTGCCCTCCCCAGCGCTCTCCCCCAGGGCGCCGCCATGAACTTCTCGCTCCGCGAAGAAGGGACGAACGGGCGACACGACTGCCCCGCGCATCAACGCCCCACCGTTGCCGTGAAGGGGCCCGTCGGCGAAATCCGCGCCGGGCAAGGACGTCGCTCGCTGTCGCCCAACGTCGCCCAAAGGGAAACGGCCCACCGTCAACCCACGGTGTTGACGGGCCTCACGGGCCGTCACCCCACGGCCTGGACGGCCCCCCCCGGAAGGCGCCGCCGGACCGTCAACGGACGGGGTGGCGGGGCCGTTGGCCGTCAACCCACGGTGGCGACCGGCGGTTCGCCCCCTCCTCACTGCGCGGGGAGGCCCTCCCGAATCCCTCGCCACGCCCCTCGTTCTCCTCTCCTCCTTTTCCGGGAACCGAGGTACACTCGATTCCGTCCTGGCCCGAGGGTGGGGAACGCGATCAGTTTGTCGGACGTCGCGGCACGGGGGCGTCGGCTGGAAGAGCTGGCGCGCGGGCTGTCCCGGGAAGTGTCGTTGTGGCAGGAGGGCAACGACCCTTGTTGTACCTGGAGCGAAGGACCTATTTGAAGGGCGTGTAGGACGCCTTGGCGGGCCTCGAGGGCGCCCGCGCCAGGACGGCGCGGGCGCGCCAGCGCCTGGAAGGAGGCGCGTGGCCAGGCCGGGTGAGTCTGTTCTGCCCTATTCCCTCGCCTTGTGCCTTGTCTCCGAGAGATAATTGACCGAGAGGGCTTTTTCCGTCTGGCAGAGGCGATTCATGCGCCAGCTTCGCCAACTCGGGGAACGTCAGCCGCGACCTCAACGTCTACCTCGACACGGCCGTCGTCCCGGGCCTTCAGCGGAAGGGCGCCCGCGTCACCCGGCGCGGCGAGGCGGAAACGGGCACGATCAACGGGGCGAAGTTCGTCCGCCTCGAAGTCGAGGGGGCCTGGGTTGGCCGCACGGATCGCTACGTCCTGTACTTCGGCACGTCGCGGCCCTTCCTCATCGCGTTGCATTGCCACTGTCCGCTCGACCGCGTAGACGAGTGGCTGCCGATCCTCGAGGCCTCGGTGCGAACGCGGCGGCGCTGACTGCTCGCCGCCTCGAGGGGCCCGACAACGAGGTCGTCGACTCCATCCGCATCGGCTTGTTGGAAGGGCTGGTCGGGCTCGCCGAGAACGCGCCTGAACCGAGGCTATTTCATCCTGGCGCCGACGAGGCGCTGCACCAGGGCAAGGAAAACGTAGACGTTGGGCTCCCGGGAGGCGGACACGTTTACCCAGGGTAGCGAGCTGCCGTGCTGGCGCACTTTGATCCGGCCTCGCTCCACCGCGACGTGGATCGCTCCCCGGGCAGGGTGTCCGTTCCAGAGGTCAGGCCGGCGCGGGACAGGTTGAGCGGGCCAAAGGGGACCGTCGCGCCGGCCTCCAGGGCCTGTAGCGCGAGCGGCAGCAAACGGGCGCCCGTCTCGCGCAGGACGGCTGCCCCCAGCACCTGGCCGTCCGCGAGGTGCTGGGGGCAGGTCAACCGGGCGCCGTCCTTGCGCTGGACCGTGCAGGCGTGGTGGGTGGCCACCAGGAAATCGCCACGGTAGACTTCCACGGTCTGGTCCCAGACGGCCGCGATCTCGTCGCAGCGGAAAACCTCCCCGCGGTTGCCGCGAAGGGCCGCCAGGCCGTCGGGAAACACCAGGACGCGAAGGTTGCGATCTCGAAGGAGCTTCCAGCCGCGCCAGGTGCCGTCGATGATAAAAGTCACTCCCGCGGCGAGGAAGAACAGTTACGGGAGCGCTTCGTACCAGCGGAAGTTCGCCCCTCGCGTTTCGAGCAGGCTCGCGATGCAACCGAACAGGAGCAGCCCGCCCAGGCCGCACTCGAGGACCAGGTGAAACGCGAGGTTGGCGAACAGGCGAGCTCGCCGCGTCGGATGCGCGGAGAGCGGCGTGCCCAACTGTCGCACTTCGAGAGGCCACGAAGCGCTGAGTTCTCGTTCCGACGCATTCGAGGACATGGCAGTCATCCCAGAGGAAGGGGGCGGGCCCAACGTTGCCCGTGCTGGCCGTCGGGGCCCTGGTCCCGTTGCTCCGCGTCGCTCCGTATTTTGAGGTGTTCGCGACCCTCTTCGGCGATGAAGAAGAGTTGCTCGAGGTCGAATTGCGCGATCTTGTCTTTGTGGCTGCTCGGCAGATTCGCCAGCCCGGCCCCCTCGTGATGGCGAACCAGGATGACGGCCGCCGGGGCCCCGCGGATGGTCGTCAGTCGGTCGACTTCCATCTCGTGCCTCCGCCTTTGCCTCATCTTCCGACGCTTGCGGAAATCGTCCGTGGGCGCTCGCCTTCACGCGTCGGAAGTCTCGCCCGCGTTCCTCTTGCGTCAGCGTGGACCGTCCCAACACTGTACCATGCCCCCCCCGGCAAACTCAGAAGGGCAGCGGCGTCCTGTCGGGAGCTTGGAAGGGGTGGACCGCCCGATTATACTCTATCCGCCGCGAGGGCGTTCCGCACCTCCGCGATTGGCCGGAAGTAAAGCCCACCTCCTCGCCGTTGAAACCCCGCTGCCCCCCGACGGGTAGCTTTCCTCAACCGTTTCCACTCGGTGGCGTTTTCCGGCGCGTTCATCCGCCTTGACCCGGCCGCCACGGAAGGAGGTTCTCCCGATGACTGCCCGTCTCACGTGCCTGCTGGGGCTTGCGGTGCTGCTCGTCGCCAGCCCGACCAGGGCCGCGGCGCCGCGGACCGCGCCCAACGCCCTCGACGCCCCGGCGCTGGCGGCGAAAATCGATCGGATCCTCGCCCAGCGCTGGGCCAAGGCCGGGGCGAGGCCCGCTCCGCCGGCCGACGACAGCGAGTTCCTGCGCCGCGCCTACCTCGACCTCGCCGGCCGCATCCCCACCGTCGCCGAAGCGCGCTCGTTCCTCGCCGACCGCCGGGCGGATCGCCGGGCGCGGCTGGTCGAACGGCTGCTCCGCAGCCCGCGCTACGCCGCCCACTTTACGAACGTCTGGCGAGCCTTGCTGATCCCCGAGGCCAACAACAACTTTCAGGTTCGCCTCCAGCAAGGCGGCTTCGAGGGCTGGCTTGCCCAGCGCCTCAAACGCAACGTCCGCTACGACAAGATGGTTCGGGAGCTGTTGACGGCGAAGGTCGGGCAGGGCAACCCCTTCGCCGGCCTGCTCGAGTCGAGCAGCCCCGTCACGTTCTATCTCGCCAAGGAGTTCCGCCCGGAGAACCTCGCGGCCGGCACCGCCCGCGTCTTCCTCGGCGTCAGCGTCGAGTGCGCCCAGTGCCACAACCATCCCTTCGCCGACTGGAAGAAGGAGCAGTTCTGGAGCTTCGCCGCCTTCTACTCCGGCATCCAGTCGCAGCGGCTCAACGACTTCCTCGCCCCGACCGCCGAAGACCCCAACAAGCACGAGTTGACGATCCCCGGCTCCGGCAAGGTCATCCAGGCCCGCTTCCTCGACGGCACCGAGCCGAAATGGGGCCCCGGCGTCAGCGCCCGCGGCGCCCTCGCCGACTGGCTCACCGCGCCCGCCAACCCCTACTTCGCCCGCGCCACCGTCAACCGCCTCTGGGCCTACTTCCTCGGCACCGGCCTGAGCGAGCCCGTCGATGAAATGGTCGGCGGCACCCAGCCCCCCGCCCACCCGGAACTCCTCGACCTGCTGGCGCGCGAGTTCGTCAGCCACGACTTCGACCTCCAGTTCCTCATCCGGGCCATCACGGCCACACGGGCCTACCAACTCAGCAGCGCCGCCACTCACCCCAGCCAGGACGACGCGACGCTGTTCGCCCGCATGCCGCTCCGGGGCCTCACGGGCGAGCAACTGTTCGACACCGTGGCGACCGCGACGGGATACCGCGACTCCGGCGGCGGCGACGACTTGATCTCCGGCCTGCTGGGCGGCAACCGCTCGGCCCGGTCCGATTTCTTGACCCGGTTCGCCCCGTCGGAAAGGCCCGTCGAGGCCCAGACGTCGATCCTGCAAGCGCTGACGCTGATGAACGGCAAGGTGATCGCCGCCGCCACCTCGCTGGAAAAGAGTGAGCTGCTGGGCGCCGTCGTCGATGCCCCGTTCCTCACCGCGGCCGAGCGCATCGAGACGCTCTACCTCGCCACGCTGTCGCGCCAGCCCACGGCGCGGGAGCGCGACCGGGCGCTCAAATTCGTGAGCGACGCCGTGGCCCGCCGCAAGGAGGGCAAGGGGCTCGCGCACCGCAACGCGCTCGCCGACGTCTACTGGGCCCTCCTCAACAACCCCGAGTTCATGTTGAATCACTAATAACCGCT
>JBBSEZ010000590.1:0-5147 GCA_038239195.1 Gemmatales bacterium | reverse complement strand
GTTGTTCATCGCACGTTCTTCCTTTGCGCAGGATCGCGTGGCAATGCTTGGCCCGAGCCCTCTTGGAGTGGGGGGGGGGTTTTGCCGCCGGGCGTTTATGGGTTTTTTTAGGCCGCCCCCCCCGGCCGCCCCCCACCACCCCAACCACCCCCCCCCCCCCCCCCCCCCCCCCCCACTCCAAGAGGGCTCGGGCCAAGCATTGCCACGCGATCCTGCGCAAAGGAAGAACGTGCGATGAACAACTACGTCAAGCACAACGACGTGGAAGTCATGGCAGGATGGCCGGAGGAGATCCAGGCGGCCCAGAAGGTCGCCACCTACTTGATAGGCGGAAATGAGCTCGCTCGGGTTCGCTACGGAGACGAACCGGAGGACTGGGGCGCCAACAAGAGACCGTGCCACGATTGCGCGGTCCTCAAGGGCCAATTGCACGTCCTGGGCTGCGACGTCGAGCGCTGCCCCCTCTGCGGTGGCCAGGTCATCACGTGCGATTGCCCGGATGAAGGCGACGGCGAACAGGCGAACGAAGGTTGACCGGGCCCCCTTGTCAACTCGAAGGAGCGAAGCGTGGCACGGCAACGAGCCTCCAAGACCGACCAACCCCTCACCACCGCCCAGCGCCTCGGCACCCTGCTGAAGTCCGCCCGCGACGTCATGCGCAAGGACAAGGGCCTCAACGGCGACCTCGACCGCCTCCCCATGCTCACCTGGGTCATGTTCCTCAAGTTCCTCGACGACCACGAACAGCTCCGCGAGCAGCGCGCCCTCCTCAAGCGCGAGAAGTACCGCCCCGCCGTCGAGCCGCCCTACCGCTGGCGCGACTGGGCCGCCAAGGAGGACGGCGTCAGCGGCGACGCCCTCAAGCACTTCATCAACCACGACGAGGCCACCCGCCCCGACGGCTCTCGCGGCCCCGGCCTGCTCGCCTACCTCCGCGGCTTGCTAATCCATCCACAAGAGGACGCGGCAACCAGTCTTCTCGTTGCGCCCAGACGGCACTTGACCGTTGCGGTACGCGGAACGGCAACGCCTTGGGCCATCCCACCAAGAGCCGCCACGGACCACACGAGCGCCCCCCTCTGCACGATCGTAATTCTCATCAGTTGTGTAGGCGCCGTAATAGTCGGCGCACCATTCTCGGACGTTCCCGTGCATGTCGTACAGCCCCCAGGCATTGGCCGGGAACATACTCACTGGGGTCGTCTGCTCGCGGAACACCCCCTTGCGCCCACGGCCATAGGTGTGGTTCCCGTTGTAGTTGGCTTGGGCTGTCGAGATCGTGCGCCCAAAGGAGAATGCGGTGGTGGTGCCCGCCCGACAGGCATATTCCCACTGCGCCTCGGTCGGGAGGCGGAAGCGCTTGCCCGTTCGCGAGCTGAGCTCCCGGCAGAACTCCTGGCAGTCGTCCCACGACACCGTTTCCACCGGGTAGTGGGCCCCATTGAACTTGCTCGGGTTGGTGCCCATGACCGCCTGCCACTGCGCCTGGGTCACCGGAGAGGCGCCCAAGTAATAACCCGTCTGTAGTGTGACCTCGTGGAGGAGGCCCTCGTCAATCTCTCGTCCCGCTTCTGTCGGCGGGCTGCCCCGCAGGAAGGCCCCCGACGGGATGTAGGTGAGTTGGATCGTGACGCCCCGCGCGATGGGTACGATCATCTCCGCGAACTCAAACACGTCGTCGGGCTCAAAAAGCACATCTTCTGGCGGGAGAAGCAATTCTGCCGCCTGCTCGCGGGGCTGCTGAACAGGTGGGTGACCTGGAGCGCGGAGCTCCTCAAGGAGCAAAGCCCACCAAGCGTCACTGCGTGCAGGCAAGGTTGCCGGCACACTCGTTCCCCCACTCGCGGGGGCCGGCGTCGAGAAAGGCGGCCCCCATACGATCTCTGGCCCCTGAGCGGTCGGGGCCTGGAGCATCTTGCTGACCCGCGTCTGCTGGTCCGGGCTGAGCGTCGGGCCCTGACCGTTCCCGACCAGGTCGGCAAGGAGGGGGACATCTCGCGGTGGCCCTTCGCATGCAAGAAGCAAGTGTCCTACGAGCGCACGGGCAGAGGGGTCCTGCAATTTCCATAACTCACGAAACACGGCGGAGCCCCCTGGCGCCTTGAAGTCCTCCTCACGAAAAAGCAGGTTGTCGCCGTTATCGTACCGTTCCCACAGAGAGCGCCCGCCCACCGCGAGGCTGCGCAAGGCTGTGTAGATCACCAGGTGGGCGAAGCGATCCACTTCGGCATGAAAGGGGTCATCGCCTCGGCCCGAGTGCTGGTAATTCGGGTGCCCCAACTCACCTGATTTGCTCCCGCTCAGGGCAGGCACGAACATCCCGTCGTAGTCGATTAACTTCAGGCTAACCGCTCCCTCCTTGGGCACCAAGATGACGTTGCCGTGCTGGAGGTCTCCGTGTGCCATCCTCGCGGTGCGCAGGTCGCGGGCCAGCGCCAGCCAGACCTGGGCGAGTGCAGTCAGCATCCTCCCCTTGTCGATGTAGTCCTTGACGAAACCGTTCAGGGAGAAGCCCTCGACCCAACTCATCTTCAGGACAGGATACCACCGGCCCGCGCACCGAATGCCTTGCACGAGGTAATCGAAGTCCACCATGAAGGGCAGGCCAGGCTGCTGCCGCGCTTGCCGCAGGTGGTCGCTGATGGCCTGGTAACGCTGCTGTAGGTTCGCCACTTCTCGGGTGAAGCACTTGACGGCCCAGGTACGTTGGTTCGGGCCAGCCAGCCGATAGACGGCAGCGAAGTTGCCCGTACAGGGCATCGGCCAGCCCATCGCATTGGTCGCCACCTGACCCAGGCGCAGGTCGGCATCCTGGAAGCAGTGCGACGGATGTTGGATCGCCTCGTTGTATTCGAGCACGGTGGGCCAAGCCATGGTGGACGCCCTCTTCCCTCGGAGACGGGACCGCTCACAAGCAAACCACAGCCAGGGTCACGTCGTCGTTCCGCAGTGCCCCGCCATTCCGCAAATCCTCGATCCAGGCGGTAAAGCAAGCGCCGGTCGGGTCAGCCAGCGGGCCCTTCGCCACTGCCCAGGGCATTTCCCCTGCTTCAACCCGCTCGAGGAACCATTGGGCCAGCGCGTCGGTCATCAGCCACAGGCTGTCGCCGGCCAGCCAGTCGCCTTCGGCGCGAGCTCCCTTCTTCAACTCGACTTCCTCGGGGGGCGAACGTGAGCCTACCAACCAGGGCATGCTGCCTATCTCGTCCGACCGGGTGCAAGGGAAGGACTTCAACAAGCAGCCATTCCGCACTTGGAACAAGCAACTGTCGCCCACGGCCACAGCATGCCACTTGCCTCCCGTTAGAGCGCCCTCGATAGCAAGGCCGAGGAAGGTGGCGAATGCTCCTTGTGCGAGCTTGGTCTCGGCGTACCAGGGGAGCACCCGCGTGCCCATTTCCGCGGCCCATTGCTCTTGCAAAGGGGGCAACCACGTCGCCCAGGTAAACGCTTTCTCCGAACAGGGGTGGATGAATGCTTTGACCAGTCGCCGGGCCCACGAACCAGCGAAGGAGCTCTCAGTTGCCCCGTCAGCAATGGCGAAGAGGCCCTTGTCCGGCGCCCCTGCGAAGGCGTCTTCGTACTCGTCAAGAGTGTTGCCCTGCTTGGGTCGCCAGAAATCCAGAACGTCCATCGGGGGAGGCTCCTCCTCTGTCACCGCTGTAAGTTCCGGTCCACCCGGGTGCCAATGTCGAGAAACTGGACCACCGAGACCAAGTCAGCGTTGAAGACGAAACCGCGCGATGCCTCGCCGACCCGCACGCCTTCGCGGCGGGCCGCCTCCCGTGCCTGGGGCGGCAGGACGCTAGACATGCGGAACAAGAGGCGGGCGTAGTCGTCGGGGAGCCCCTGCTCGCTCTCGGGAAATTGCAGAGGCCTCTCCACCGAAGACGAGACGTGCAGGTTGAACAGCAGCACGTTACCGTCTGCCGTGGTCAAATTGCGAAGGGCCGCAGCCGCGGGCTCGGGGTCATCGTTGGCCTCACCGTCCGTGATGTTGAGCACGATAGGGGGGTAACTGCGAGGGGACCAGTTGATGAAGGAGGTTACGATTTGTTGGGCCTGGGCGAGGGCCTCGCGCATGGGTGTCATCCCGCTCGCCACCGGCTCGAACCAGAGGGGGAACGTGATCGTCTGCTCGATGACCCCTCCGGCCCCGTCGTCCACTTTCTTCGTGCGTTTGTCCACGCGGAGGGGGTGGTTTGCTATGTCGCTGACGGGCACGAAGCCCCGTCCAGCCAGCGCTCCGCCGAGGGCCGGTCCGACCTCGTTGCCATACCCCACGACCGCGACGTGAAAATAATCGCGCACGCCCTCCGCCTTGGCACAGCGGAGCACGAGCGTTTGTAGCAGACGGTTGATGGCGTCCGCGACCACATCCGCTTTCTTCTTCCCCGCCTCGCCGCCGATCGGCTCCGACATCGAGCCGGAGCGATCGACGAGAAATACGAAACAAGCGGGGTTCGTTCGACTGATCTCTGCCGCGTAGGGCATCGGCCAGGCTCCTCGGATAACTGAGCCGCATTCAAAGAGGTGAGGGCCCTCTCTGCGGGTGAAGGAAGATTATACGGCCAGATCGGAGGTAAGGGAATCGGAAGGGGCGAGGATCCAGTTCCCCTCCGCAACGGTGTGAATCACCGTGCAGCGCTCGCCCTCGATGACCACCTTGTCGTTTCCGACCTCCTCCGCCGGCACGGGCTTGCCCCCCGCTCGACGTGGACCACCTTCCAGGCCCTCCATCTTCTTTCAGGTCCGACTTGCCCCCGTCGGGCCTTGCCAGCGGAGCAGGCGCAATGGCCATTGCCAGGCCGGCCAGCACGAGCCAAGCCGCGCTTGCGGGTCGGCGCGGTGTCGATGAAGGCGCAATGGCCATTGCCAGGCCGGCCAGCACGAGCCTGGTCGCACGCTTGCTCCCGGCGTTAGGGCCTCACCCGCTTGAAGACGCCGAAGAGGTGTTCTTTGCCGGGCTCGGCGCGCTCCGGCAGTTTGGTGGGGCGTTCCTTCACGTCGGACGGCGCCAGGGCCAGTCGCAAGGTGTCTTTCTCGACCTTGTAGATGCCCTCGTAATGCTCCCGGCGCACCTTCTTGAACTCGACGTCGATGCACTTCGGGTCGGTGTCCGGGTACAGCGTCATTTCCGCCGGCAG
>JBBSEZ010000589.1:0-5150 GCA_038239195.1 Gemmatales bacterium | reverse complement strand
GACACAAGCAAAAATCACGGCGGAGATGCGCCCCCAGCCAAACTACTGGGCCCCCAAACGCGGGCTATCCGGGGGGGGGCGGGGGGGCATGGGCCGGGCCCCCCGTTCGCTTCTTCAACAATCGCTCACTTCTTCCTCTCCTCCACCACCAGCGTCACCGGCTTCGTCGTCGCCCGGTTGGCCGGCGTGTAGTACTCGTACGCCACCGACGCCGGCGTCTTCGCCCGGATCGGGTACTTCGGCTTCAGCCCGTACTCGAACACGTGGGCCGACCCCGGCTTCACGTCGCCGAGGTAGAGGATGATCTGCCTCCGCGTCACGCTGAACTTCTGCACCTTCTTGGCGCCGACCAGTTCCGCGAAGTCGCCCGGGTCCGCCTGGAAGCCCGGCGGGATCGCCAGATCGACGATCACCTGGTACGTCGGCACCTTGCCGTTGTACTTCAGCGTCGCCTTCGCCTTCAGCAGGTCCGACGTCGAGAGCCGCGTCCGGTCGTAGGCGACGTCCACCTCCAGGATCGGCTTCGGCCCTTCCGGCTTCTTCGTCCACGGCTCGAAGTGCCGGCCCACCACCTGGTACATCAGGGCCGTCTCGCCCGCCGTCTCGATCACCACCTCGTTGCGGCCGACCTGCACGAAGTCCTTCAGGTCGAACTGCTGCAAGACGTCGGCGTTGGCCTCCGTCACCTCGCCGCGCGCCGCCTCCCGGCCGTTCACCTTGATGACGAACGGCACCTTGCCCTTGTGGGTAGCCCCGCCCGCCCCGGCCACGAGCGCCTTGAGCGAGAGGATCGTCGCCTGCGTGCTGCCCCAGGTGCCTCCCGGGCCCTTCGACTTCACCAGGTAGATAAGGGCGCTGTTCACGCTGTTGGTGAAGCCGCCGTGCTTGACCATCGCCAGCACCGCCAGCGCCGTCGTCTCGACGGTCAGGCTGTCGTCGCGGGCGTAGCTCAGCGACTGGCCCTGGGCAGGGAAGTTGGCCGCCCGCCACGCAGGAACGGCCACCTTCTTGGCGTCCAGCTTCGTCAGCAGCTTCTTCAGGGCGGCGTGCGTGCTGTCGTCCTTGGCGTCCCACGCCGCCAGCGCGTTGGCGGCCAGGGCCAGGATATAGGCGTTCTCCGCCTTGGGGGCCTCCTTGCGGATATACTCGATCGCCTTGCTCAGCTTCTTGTAGTCGTCGGTCTTGTTCCAGCCGGCCGGGCGCGGCATGCTGTCCAGGATCGACCAGGCGACGTAGCTCGTCAGCAGCAGTTTCGGGTCGCCCATGCGCTCGAGCGACACCCCGTGCGTCGCGCCGATGTTCGACCAGGTGCCGTCGGCCGCCTGCTGCTTCATCAGCCACTTCTGCGTGCGCTCGATGACGCCCTTATCGACGGGATAGACCTTGGCCATGTCGTTGAACTCTTGCAGCCCGTAGGCGCTGAGCCAGACCAGGGGCGCGCCGTTGCCCCACCAGTCGAACCCCCCGCCGGGGCGCTCGAACGTCAAGAGTCGCTGGTAGCCAACGTTCAGGAACTGCTCGGCCTTCATGCGCGTGGCGGGCGAGCCGGTGCGCGTGCGGCGCATGTAGTCGGCCACGAGGATGTTTGGGTAGGCCGACGACGACGTTTGCTCGAAGCAGCCGTTGGGCAGCCGCAGCATGCCCTCGGTGCCTTCGAGCAACTGGCTGAACACGCCGGGGTAGACCTTCACGAACAGCCGCGAGGCGTCGGGCACCGCGTCGGCGGGGACCACGATCGTATTGACGACCTTGCCCTTGAGCCGGTCGGTCACCACCTGCTCGACCTTACGGCCGTCGGCGGCCACGTCGATCGAGCGCTTGATCGCGTCGGACGTCTTGCTGCCCGTCGCCTTGACGGTGAGCGGGAAGCGGCCGACCTTCTTTGCCTTGATGCGGAACCGGATCGAGGTCACCTGGTTGGGCTGAAGCTCGAGCTTGCGCTTGAGTCCCAGGCCGTCCACCAGCTCGAACCACGGGGCCGGCTCGAGGTCGAGCGTCACCGTTTGCGGAGCTTTGAGGTAGTTGTAGACGGCAACCGGGAAGGCCACCTCGTCGTTCTGCGTCAGCTCCACGGGCATGTCGAGATCGACGAAGAAGTCCTGGAAGACGCGCAGGGGCATCGTCGCCCCGCCCAGGCTCCCGCCGCGCGACGAGGCGGAGGCGGTCAGGCGCCAGGTCGTGATCGAGTCGGCGAACGGCAGGCGCAGTTCGGCCCGGCCGCGCTCGTCGGTGAGGAGCTCCGGCCGCCAGAACAGCGTCTCGGGGAAGTATTCGCGCAGCCGCGTCGGGGGAGCGCCGCCCGCCCCGCCGGTGCCGCCAGGGCCGCCCTTGCCTTCGCCCATCCCGGGGGGCGGGCCAAAGTCGGGGCGCTTGCCGGGAGCGGCCTTGGCGCCAGGCGCGCGAGGAGCGCCGTGCATCCCGGGTCGCGGGAAGCCGCGGCCGCCCGGCCCGCCCCCCATGCCGCCCCGGTCGCCCCGCCCATCGCGCCAGTGCCGCGGCGCCCGCGCCACGTTGCGCGTGCCGTGGTCGTGCCACCACAGGTTGAGGTTCCACCAGGTCTTCGCCGGTGGGTATTCGATGTCGTCCGCCGTCCCGAACTTGCCGTCGGGGCCGGGCGACACGAGTACCCAGTCGTCGAACTGAGCCTGGCCGCTGGTGTTCTTCGACTTGCCCGTGCGCTTGAGCAACTTGATCTCGTTGCCCCAGCCATCTTTCAGCGAGACGGCGCTAAAGCGGCCCGCCCGCACGGCGTCGGCCACCATCGTGTCGGGGAACGTCCACTTGCCGGCCTTGCTCCACTTGCCGGCGTTGTAGTTGCTGTGGTAGGTCACCGCCCGGACCAGGTGGACCAGCCGGGAAAAGGTGACCGCGCGCGCCAGTCGGTCGGCGTTGAAGCCTTTCTCGAGCTTCGCCAGCACCTCCGGCGTCAACTTGCCACCGACCGGATCGGTCAGGTTGGCAACGCGGCGTTGGGCTCGGACGGCCTGCTCGAGCGCGGCGAGCGGAATGGTCCATTTGTCCGTGGCCTTGTCCTTGACGAGGATCGTGTCCTTCGCCTCGGCGTAGGCATACAGGGCGCCGCCGATCTGCTGAATGCGAACCTCCAGTTGCTGGCGCCGCGCCAGCGCCGGATCGACGTAGAGCATCGCCGGCGGTTTCGGCCGCACCGACGTCAGCAGCACTTGCGCCACTTGCTGGCGGTCGGCGGGCACGCGCTGCCGGCGCACCAGCGTGTCCAGGTTCTCGCTCGGGCGGTAGATCGCCTGGGCCGACGGCTTGAGCAGCTCTTCCTGGAGCGTGAAGTACACCTTCTCCAGCCCGGGCTGCATCTCTTGCAGCGCGTACACGGCCTCATCGACGACCATCACGCCCAGCGCGGCCTGCGTCGGCCGGCCCTTGGCATCGACCACCTCGAAGCGGATGATGCCCTCGGCGCCCGGCAGATAGGTCCCCTTGTCCGCCTTGACGCGCACCTGCAAGTCGTTGGCGGGGCTCACGTAGACCACGCGCGTGTCGCGCACGATCTCGCCACTGCTGAGCATCTGGTAAGCGTGGACCTCGAGCGTGCCGAAGGTCGCCGCCGGGAGGTCGAGCTTGTACGAGGCCTTGCCGGCCTTGACGTCGAGAACGCGCGTCAACAGCGTCTGTCCGCTCTTGACGACGTCGAGGTAGGCGGTCGGCAGGCCCGCCGAACTGTGGAGGTCGATCTTGACCGATTCGCCGCCCTTGTAGATTGCCTTGTCGAGCCGCAGCAGCACGTTCTCGCCGAATGGCTCGCTGGTCAGCTCGCTGACCGTGCGGGCGACGTTGCCGTTGCGGTCGCGGGCCTCGGCGGTCAGGTCGAACAGGTTGGCGGGCGCCCAGCCGACCTGCTGCGTCCCGCCCAGCATCTCGGCGTTGCGCTGCTGCCAGCTGCCCTGGCGGAACTGCGCCTGTTTCGGCGTCAGCATCACCTCGGCCAGGCCGGCGTCGTTTGTCTTGACCGTCGCGAAGGCCTTGCCCTTGCCCTCGCGCCCGAGCCACACTTTCACCTCGCACTGGGCCGGCGCGCCGTCGGGGTAGAGGGCGGCGGCGAAGACCTTGTTCTGCAGCTCTGGCACCAGTCGCCCGCCCTCGGGGATCAGCGTCACGCGGATCGACCGATCGCTGACGGGGTAGGTGCGGCTGACGACCTCGGCGTGATCGGCGGTGTCGGTGATCTTGGCTTCGAGGCGCACGACGGCGTTGCCCTTCTGGAGGGGAATGCCGACGAAGTAGGCGGGCAGCTTGACCTCGAACTTGACGTGCCCGCTCGCGTCGGTCTTGCCGTTGAAGGTGTGAAACTCCTTGAAGGCGACGTCGAAGGTGCTGGCCTTGACCTGCACCTTGGCCCCGGCGACGGGCTTGCCGAAGAAGTAATCGACCTGGAGCTCGCCGCGCACCGTCTCCTTGGGGAGATAGAAGCTCTTGTCGGTCTTCAACGTCGATTTGAACTTCGGCAGGACGTAGGGCTTGACGGTGACGGTCTTCTCGGCGGTGTGATCGCCGAGGAGGGCGCGGATGCGATAGTCGCCGTTGTTGACCTCGTCGGCGAACTGGAAATCGACGGCCGCGATGCCGTGGTCCGACGTGGTGAGGGCGCGCTTGAAGACCTTGTTGCCCTTGGCGTCCTCGACTTCGAGCGTGAGGTCGGCCTTGCCGACCGGCTTGAGGTCGAAGGGCCGCAGGGCCAGCACGCGCAGGTGCATGAGCTGGCCGGGCTGGTAGAGCGGTTTGTCGCTGGTGAGCATGACCTTGAGCGTGGACTGCACGCGCACGTCGTGCTCGAGCTTCTCCTCGCCGAACGTCGATTTGGTGACGACCTGCAACTTGTAGGTGCCGGCGGGGACGCTGGGCACCTTGAAGCGCACCTCGGCGGTGCCATCGGGGCCCACCTTGCCCTTGTAGATGGTCTTGATCTTGCCATCGGCGCCGCGGAGGTCAATCGTCACGGAACTGCCGGGCAACGGGATGGTCTCGGCGAGCGACTTGACGCCGTGGACGGAGCAGCGGAGGGCGGCCTCGGTGCCGGCGAACAGCTCGCGCGAACTGACGAGGGTGGTCTCGTGGGCCTTGGCGAGCAGGATGCTCTTGAGGGCGACCTCGACGGGCTTCTTGCCGAAGAGGCAGCG
>JBBSEZ010000588.1:0-5182 GCA_038239195.1 Gemmatales bacterium | reverse complement strand
GCCGAAGCTGGCGTTCCCGGTGAAGCTGACCAGGTTGGAAAGGGCGGTCTGCGTCTTGCCGGTGTTGGGATCGCGGTAGGGACGGCCCTTCGCCTTTCGGCTCGGGCCGCCCCCCGCACAGATCCGAGCGAGCGGAACTACCGCACTCGGCTCCCACCTCGGGTTCGTTCGTCGAAGCGGTCCCAGGGATAGGGGTGAAGGACTCGCGGGGATGGAAGCCATCGCCTGCCCAGCCTGCTCATTCGGTCCCAGGTTTCTATCGTGCGCTGTCCCCGTCTCCGAAGAGCATGGCGCCAGGCACGCAGAACCTCGGTCCGAAAGCTGTTGAGGCGATGCATGTTGGTGGGTACTGCGTGATACGCGAAGTAGCCGCGCACCACAGCCTCGATCCACTGCCCTTGCTCTTGCACAGGCAGATGGCGTCGCCGAAGGAGCTCAACACGGAGCGCCTTCAGCTTCGCGCGCATTCGTTTCTTCATGGTACGTCGGAGCAAAAGGAAGCCTCCGGTCCTCGCCTTCCCGCCGATGTGCGTGAAGCCAAGGAAGTCGAAAGTCTCCGGTCTGCCCTCCCCGCGTTGGCGCCTGCGCTCCTCGGCAAACCGGCCGAAGCGGAGCAGTCGGGTCTTTTCGGGGTGCACCTCGAGTCCGAATTGCTCCAGGCGTTGTTGGAGGTCGACCCGGAACCGGACCGCATCGGCCTCGTGCTGGAAGCCCATCACGAAGTCGTCCGCATAGCGCACGATGATGACCTCGCCGCGCGCCACACGTTTCCTCCACTGCTGTACCCACAGGTCAAGCACGTAGTGCAGGTACACGTTCGCAAGCAGCGGCGAGATCGTCGCTCCCTGCGGTGTTCCCTCCTCCGCGCTGGACCACCTCCCCTCCTCGAGGACTCCTGCGCTGAGCCACTTCTGGATCAGGCGCACAATCCTCTTGTCCGCGATCCGGTGCTCGATAAACTTCACCATCCATTCGTGGTCGATGGCGTCGAAGAATCCACGAATGTCGGCATCAAGCACCCAGTTTACCTTCTTCCGCATAACCGCCGTCGCCAGAGAGTCCAGCGCATGGTGCTGGCTTCGCCCCGGACGAAAGCCGTATGAGAATCCGAGGAAGTCCACCTCGTAGATCGCGTTGAGCACCCAAACAACCGCACGCTGGACGATCTTGTCTTCCAGCGAAGCGATCCCCAGCGGTCGTTGCCGTCCGTCGGGTTTAGGGATGTAAACGCGTCGAGAGGGCTTCGCCCGGTACGCTCCACGGTGGACGCGTCGGTGCAGGTCCGCAAGGCGCACCTCGAGGTTCTGTCCGTATTCGTCCCACGTCACGCCATCGACACCGGCCGCGGCCTTGCGTTTGAGCGCCAGGTACGCGTCGCGGAGCCTTTCGATCGTCACGTGGTGCAGTAGCGCGGTAAACCGCCTCTTTCTATCCTTTCTTGCTGCTTGACGTACACGGTCGAGCGCACTGGGCGCGCTGATCCGGCGCTGAGTCCGGGGCGCGTTTTGCTCGTCCGTGTTTCCCTTGGCCGGGCCCCTTCCCTCCATCGCCTCCTCTGCCGTAGGTCCGGCTTCGTTCGGCGACTTCGTAGGTAGTACAGGCCCGTCTGACTTCTCCAGGTCGTTCATCGTCGGCTTACGCCTCATGGGCTTCCCGACGCGTCCTGTCATGACGCCTTGGTGGCAGGTGTCCTGGAGATCTCCCGGTTCTCGCGCAAAAAGGTTCCATGCGTGCTCGGGGTCTTCGACCGCGCAGGGCCGCACCGCGCCTCGCGCTTTCGGTTCGGTGCGTGTGGCCTTCCGCTTCGGATAACAGCGTCGGCGCCCCGAAGTAGCAATTTCGCGGCTCAATACCCGGCCCGCATGTGCCCCTGTCCCACGCTTCGCCTGCGTCCTCGCGGACGCCGACGCAGGGCTCGGGGTCGTCGTGGGTCGCTACCCCTTCGACGTAAGACTCTTTCATTCTTTCCTTTCTGCCGGTTTATCCCGGCGCACTATCCGCTGCACGAGCCCCGTAGTTCCAGGCCAGGCCCGGAGCAGGCAGAGTGGGAGTATGTCGATTCAGCCGGGAAAGGATTCAGTGCGAAGGCGTCTGCTCTTCGGCCGACGCGGGGAGGGGCGGCGGGATGGTGAGCGGCCCGAACTCCGCCTGGAGATGGGCGGGGTCGAGCCGAGCCCGAGTGCGGGCCCAGTACTTGGGGGCCAGTTCCAGGTAGCGGTGGCGGGGCCAGTGGCCCAGGACCCGGAACAGGTCGCGCAGGTAAGCCTCGGGGTCCAGGCCATGGAGGCGGGCCGAGGCGACGAGCGACAACAGGTGGCCGGCAGCGGCGGCGTGGTCATCGCTGCCGACAAAGAGCCAGGCTTTACGCCCGGTGGCAATGCGGCGCAAGGCCCGCTCGCTGCGGTTGTTGTCCAGCAGGAGGCGACCGTCCTCCAAAAAGCGCAGCAACGCTCCCTGCTGTCTGACGAGGTAGCCCAGAGCGGAGCGAAGCAGGCCCCGTTGGTCACGGACCGTCTCGTAGGCGGGGGCCGCCCAGGCGAAGAAAGCATCCAGGTGGGGGCGCAGGAATTGTTGGCGCAGTTGCTTGATCTGGTCGTGCGGGCGCCCCTTCCACTGCTGCTCCCAATCAAAGAGGCGCCCGATGCGCACAAGGGCCTCGCGAGCCACGGCGCAGTTGGCCATGGCCGACTCCCAGAACTTGCGCCGCGCATGGCACCAACAGCCGACTTCTTTGCGCAGGCACCCGTCGTCCTCCATGTCTGCCAGCAACCTCCTTTTGCGCTCCTGGGGAGAGAGGAACAACAGGTCGTAGACGTTTTTGGCGTCAGCCTGCACATAGCCGGAGAAGCCGCGGAACAGCTCACCAACGGTCTTCTGGGTCTCGTTGGGGGTGTACTCGAAGAAGACGTGGTCCTGGTCAGCGATCTGGACGAAGTAGTGGCCGCGGCGGCAGGGTTGGCGCTTGCCGGTGGGGATGGGCTGCACCAGCACGCCGGTGGCATCGGTGGCCAGACAGAAAGCGGTGCTCAGCGCCTCCTTGCGAGCGGCCTCGATGACCGTCGCACCACAAGTGGCTCCCAGGTCTTCGAGCCAGCGGCACATGGTGCCACGATCGATGCAGACGCCGTCACGAGCGAAGCGGTCCTGGATGCGGAACAGCGGAAGGCCATCACAATACTTGTCCACCACGATATGGGCGAGCAGCGAAGGGGCGGCCAGACAGCGGGACAAGATCTGGGTGGGCAGTGGCGCCGTCACCAGAGTCGAAGGCAAGGTCTGTGTAGGCAGCGACGCCGTCACCAGAGTCGAAGGCAACGTCTGTGTGGGCAGCGGCGCCGTCACCAGAGTCGGGGGCAAAGTTTCGTTCTGGGTGGGCAGCGGCGCCGTCACCAGAGTCGGGGGCTGGGCCTGGGGTGGCGTCCCCAGCACGAGGTACTTGACCCGCGCGATGATCAGGCGGCGATGGCCTCCGCGCTGAAAAGCCAGCTTGCAGCTCTCCTCGAAGCCGATGCGCTCCGCCAGGCCCGCCTCGACCTTTGCCTCCATCGTCGGGTCGGTCAGCTCGATGCGCTCCTCAGGCAGCAGTGCATCACGCAGGTCGCGCCGGCCCTTGGGCTTTGGGCGCTGGGGGCGCGGCGGCGGCGGCGGCGGCGGCGAGGCTGGCTCCGGCTGCTCCGGTTCCGCCTCCAGCTTCCCGGTGAGCTTGTCCAAAAGAGCCAGCTTGTCGGCAAACTCCAACTCCAGCTGGGCAGTATCAACCCGCTCGGCCTTGGCGACGAAGAGGCGATGCTTGAGCAGCGATAGCTCCAGACGCAACTTCTCATAGGCCGCACGAAGCTGGTCACGTTCCTTGGTGACTTGGTCGCGTTCCTTGGTGAGCTGCTCCGCCCGGGCCCGCTCGCGGGAAAGCTCCGCCTCCAGGCGCACAACGTGCCTCGGCAACGCTGCGTCCGTCTCGCTCGGCTGGGGCCCTGGGTTCATCAGGGCTTTGTATAGAACTGCGCACCGAAAATGTCAAGTTTTTTGGACATTTTACATCTCTATCTAACTCAGTGAAGACACCGGCGAATCTTTCTGGGCGCTGGCGCCTGCACCTCGATGCCATCGAGCAACGCGTCCAGTTCGTGCTCTTGCAGTGTGACCGTCCGTTGCTCTTCAGATAGGGCCTCCGGGAGGCGGAAGGTGCCGCGGTCCAGCCGCTTGTAGAATTGACACAGTCCCGTCCCATCATAGAACAGCACTTTGAGCGCCTCTCTTCGTTTGCCGAAGAACACGAACAGGGCGCCCCCGCGTGCCGAATGACCCATGCGTTCCGCCACCAAGCCCGCGAGCCTGTCGAAGCTCCAGCGCAGATCGATCGGGTCCAGGCCTACAAAGATCTCCACACCGTGCGGGATCATCGCGCCCTCCCCACATGGTTACACTGCGCCAAGACGGACAGCACCGAAGCCAGCGTTGCCGGGTCAAACCCCGGCGGCACCCCGATGCGGACCCCTTGCATTTCCAGCACCAGCGATGGCTCTGGCATCTTCGTCCCCTGCTGCTCTGTCACTGATGAAGACGACCGCGTCATGGGAGCGGTACGAACTACGCGCGCCAGCCGCATGGGCGTGGTCGGCTGGACCTCGCTCTCCGCTTCCAGCTTACCGAGCCGGTGAGCCCAGTGGCGGAGTCCCCCTGCCGTGAAGTTCTTTCCTACACAAAACTGCGGCGAGCTCAGTCCGCTCGCTCGCCAAGTCGCGACTCGTCTTGCCCACTTCTTCTTCGTGTCTGCCATGTCATCCATCCTGCTCAGCCACAATGGCCGCGACAAGAAGGGGGCTCGTGCAGCGGATACAAGTCGCCCTGGCGCTTGCCTACCCCAGGGGCACGATTTTTGTCCACTTCCCGACGAGTGATGATCAGCCGGCAACAGACTTGCATCTTGTTGTCCGGGGTCGCCCAGGGCATAGCGCCCACCTCGAAGACCTCACGGACCGTCCCGGTGTCGGGTTGCACGAACCGACCCTGAGGGGGCTGCGCCAGCACCTGTTTGACCGGCTCGTCTTGCAGCAGGCTGTAGTCGGCCGCGCGCATCAGATAGCCAAGCCCCTGCTGCTGGACCAGGTAGGCCCCGCGGACGTAGCCATACAGCCCATCGAGGCGGACGATGCCCTGCTCAGGAGCAAGGCCCCGGGTCTTG
>JBBSEZ010000587.1:0-5196 GCA_038239195.1 Gemmatales bacterium | reverse complement strand
GGGTCCCCCCGGCGCGGGGCGCCCGCCGTCAAAACGCCCCCACCCCCGGGGGGGGGGGCCCCCGCGCCCCGGGGGGCCCGTACCCCCCCCCCTCCGGGGGGTCGACCCCCCGGGCCCCTCGGCAGCGGGCAACAAGGAGAAACGATCGACGCTCGGGCCCGAGGTCACTCGCAGTCGCCGCAGGACAGGTATCGCCGTTCATCGTCCTCCGGATTGTGCTGCCCCTCCGCCCGGAGCCCCACCCCTGTGGCCTGTAGCGCCTGGGTGCCCCGGGCCGTCAGGGCGTTGTTGCACAGGTCGAGGTGCCGCAGGCTGCTCCCGGCGAGGGCGTCGGCCAGCGCCAGGGCGCCCTCGTCGGTGACGTTGCCGTGCCGCAGGTCGAGCCACGTGAGCCGCTTCAGGGCGCCCGAGGCGACGATCTCCCGCACGCCCTCGTCGCCCGCGTCGGAGCAGCGCAGCCGCAGGTGCGTCAGCGACCGCAGGTGCGGCGACGCGACCACCGCCCGGACGCCGTCCGCCCGGAGGTAGGCCTGGTCGCCCTCCTCGAGGGCGTGCGGCCAGCAGAGCAGGTGGGTGAGGTTGCCCAGCGACGGGTTGTTCGCCAGCAGTTCCAGGGGGTAGTCGTGGCTGTGATCGACCTGGAGGACGCGGAGGCGGCCCAGCGTCTCCAGGGCGAATAGCTGGGCCGCATCGACTGGCCGGCAGAGCAGGCGCAGCTCTTCCAGCCGAGGCATCCCCTTGACGACGGCGACGCAGCCATCGCCGTTGGTGGAGCAGCTGGGCCCGTGATCGAGGTAGCGGGCGTCCTCCTCCGGGGACAGGGGCTCGCCGAGGACGAACGCCCGCACGTTGGCCAGCGCCGGGGCGTCGGCGAGCGGGTCGAGGGGGCTGCGGCGGTCGGCGTAGTGGGTGCGGGAGACCTCCAGGCGGCGCAACAGGCGGGCCTCCGGCGCCCGCGCCAGGGCGCGGCAGAAGGCGAAGGTGGCGAAGTTGGCCTTCAGCGCGTCCAGCCAGCCTCGGCGGAAGGAGGGCTCCGCCTCGAACAGGTCGAAGCCGGCGGCGCCGTCCAGGAGAAAGGGGCCGAGCTCGCCCAGCCAGGAGCGTGCGTGGAGGCCCAGCAGCTCCGTCTCCCGCTGCCGGAGCTTCTCGCGGCCCGCGGGCGCCAGGCCGACGTCTTCCAGCGCGAGCTGGGTGCGGACGAACTCACCCAGCGGGGCCCCCTGCTCGGTCAGGTAGTCGGCGTAGGCCACGTGGCTGGCCAGGTCGTCCGGGTCCTCTGCCAGCGCCGCCAGCAGCCCCTGGCACGTTGGCGGGAGCTGCCGGGGGGGCGGGGCCGTCGTCTCCTTGTAGCCCTTCCCGACCTGCTCGACGATGAGTCGGTCGTGCTCCCGCCTGGCAGCCCCCTCGTGGGGGCATGCCTTCGTCTGCTTCCGGCCCGCCGTGCCGATCTTGCCCGTCGCGATCGTGATCTCGGCCCCCGACAACTCGATGTTCCAGAACTTCTGCGACGTGCCGTCGCCGAGCTCGAACGTCCTCATCGGCGCCCTCTCCCTGGTCGGCCGCCCCCGAGCACCTTGCGAAGCGCCCCCCGTGCTGTCTCGGCGCGGCCGGGACGTCTTCAGTGTAGCGGGCGGCGGGGCGAGAAGGGCGGCCGGCGAGGCCCGTTCCGCCGCGTCCTCGCCACGCGGAAGGGACGGTCGGGCCGTTCGACCGCTTCGACGTTTCGATCGTGCGCGTCGGGCCGACACGCTGAAGCAACTTGGGGAAAAGCGGACTGGCGCGGACTGGCCTGTTACCAACCACAGCCGGAAGCGTTCGACCTGCCCCGGGCCTCCGCGCACCCGCACCGGGAAGCGCTGGGCGAGCGGGACGCCCGCCCCGGCCGGGTCGCGCAGCGACAGGCAGATGTTGCTGGCCGTGCCGGGCTGCTTGTGCTCCCTGGCCGTCACGCCGAGACGGGCGAGGAGCCAGAGCAGGATGCGCCGGGCGAACGTACTGGCCCCCGAGTACGCCAGCACGTCGTCCTCGGGCAACGCGAACGACTCCCCCAACCCGCCGAGCCCGACCTCGCCCCAGGCGGGGCTGGTCGTTGGACGTGGTGGGGATGGTGACCAGCCATCTCGTCTCGGGGATCGGGTGTAGCGCTGTTCCAGGGCGAGCTCCTCGTGCTCACACTGGCCGGGGCGAGAAAGCGTTACGGGCCCCGCGGGCTCGTCGGTCCCGGTCAGCCTCAGGCTCGGCGAGCCTCCAGCCCCCCCAACCTGAGCAACTTGCCAGAGGGGCCGGCCGCTCAACTCCGTCTTCCTTCCCCTTGCCTCCCCTCCGCTCGTTTTGCTATGAATACGATCATCAGATGTTTCTTCCACGGGGGCTTGCCTAGAGCCAACGAGCCAACACCATCTCATCGAGGGGCGCTGCGACGGGACGCATGGGCGTTCCTGCCAGGCTCGCTGGGGTGGATTACCACTGTGCAACGGCGCCCGTTCATCGTTTAGGAGACTTTGAACGTGACTGCTGTTGCGCAAAAGCCTGCCACTTTCAGCGACTATCACGTCGCCGACCTCTCGCTCGCCCCCTGGGGCCGCCGCGAGATCGCCATTGCCGAAACCGAGATGCCCGGCCTCATGGCCATCCGCGAGGAGTACGCCTCGCGCCAGCCCCTCAAGGGCGCGCGCATCACCGGCTCGCTCCACATGACCATCCAAACGGCCGTCCTGATCGAGACGCTCAAGGCCCTCGGTGCCGAGGTCCGCTGGGCCTCGTGCAACATCTTCTCAACCCAGGACCATGCCGCTGCCGCCATCGCCGCTGCCGGCATTCCCGTTTTCGCCTATAAGGGCGAGTCCCTCACCGAGTACTGGGACTATACCCACAAGATCTTCGAGTGGGCCGGCGGCGGGCACTCGAACATGATCCTCGACGATGGCGGGGACGCGACCCTGCTGCTCCACCTCGGCGCCCGGGCCGAGGTGGACGTCCACGTCCTCGACAAGCCCACCAGTGAGGAGGAGCGCGTCCTCTACGCCGCCATCAAGAAGCGCCTCGCCTCGCAACCCGGCTGGTACGCCAAAAACCTCGCCGCCGTCAAGGGCGTCACCGAGGAGACCACCACCGGCGTCCACCGCCTCTACCAGATGCACAAGCGTGGCGAGCTGAAGTTCCCCGCCATCAACGTCAACGATTCCGTCACCAAGTCCAAGTTCGACAACCTGTACGGCTGCCGCGAGTCGCTGGTGGACGGCATCAAGCGCGCCACCGACGTGATGGTCGCGGGCAAGATCGCCGTCGTCGCCGGCTACGGCGACGTGGGCAAAGGCTCGGCTCAGGCCCTGCGCGCCCTCTCCGCCCAGGTGTGGATCACCGAGATCGACCCCATCTGCGCGTTGCAGGCCGCCATGGAAGGCTACCGCGTCGTCACCATGGACTACGCTTGCGACAAGGCCGACATCTTCGTGACGGCCACCGGCAACTACAAGGTCATCACCCACGACCACATGGCCAAGATGAAGAACCAGGCCATCGTCTGCAACATCGGCCACTTCGATAACGAGATCGACGTGGCGTCGCTGGAGAACTACCCCTGGGAGGAGATCAAGCCGCAGGTCGATCACATCATCTTCCCCGACCGCAAGCGGATCATCCTGCTCGCCAAGGGCCGCCTGGTTAACCTGGGCTGCGGCACCGGCCACCCCTCGTACGTGATGAGTTCTTCCTTCGCCAACCAGGTCCTGGCCCAGATCGAGTTGTGGGGCCACAACGAGAAGTACCCCGTCGGCGTCTACGTCCTGCCCAAGAAGCTGGACGAGCACGTGGCCCGCTTGCAGTTGAAGAAGCTGAGCGTCGAGTTGACCGAACTGACGCCCGAGCAGGCCGCCTACATCCACGTCCCCAAGGACGGCCCCTTCAAGTCCGACCATTACCGCTATTGATCGTCTTCCCGGCAGCAGGGAGCGTAACTTCCTGCTGCCACCCCTTCCAAGGAGGATGCGTTTTTCGGGCATCCTTGGCGCGCGATCGCGCGAGCGGGTGCGGGTTGGGCGAGCCCGTTCTTGTCATGGCTTCTTCTTCGCCTTCGCCTTCGGCACAGGCCGGTCGAGGACCTGCCGCCACGGCCACAGGCGCACCAGCCCGTCGCCGCCTGCGCTGGCGAGGGCCTCGCCGTCGGGGGAGAAGGCCAGATGATTGACACAGCCGACGTGTCCGCAGAGCACGGCGATCTCCTGCCGCGAGGCGACGTCAACGACGCGGACCTGACAGTCGGTCGCCCCGCTGAACAGGTGCGTGCCGTCGGGCGAGAAGGCGACGGTGAGGACGTCGTCACGCTCGCGCGGGAACTGGGCGACGCACTCGCCCTTCTCGACGTCGAAGAGGTGCAAACTCCCGCCCCAGCCGAACCAGTCCCGCGACGGGCCCTCGACGAACCCCGACATGCCATTGGCGGTCGCGAGGTGCTTGCCGTCCGGCGAGAAGGCCAGCGCGTGGACGCGGTAGTCGTCGCGCTGGGTCGCGGTGAGCTCGGGGCGCAGCGTCGGCCCGGTGCCGGTTGGCCAGTCCAGCACATCGACGACGCCACCTCTCCGCCCCAGCGCCACCCTGTCACCCTTCGGGGAAAACGCGAGCGAGTAGTATGACTCGTTGTTGCTCCGCCGCGCGGGCCAGCACGGCTGCCAGTCGCCCTCGATGGTCAGGTCGCGGCGCGACACCGCGCCGTCGGAGCGCAAGGTCGCAGCCGTGGTGCCGTGGAACGCCACAGCTCTGGAGTAATAGCCGACGCCCGGAAACGAGGCCGGCTCGCCCTTCGCGGGTATCCAGGACGTGAGCATGGCTGACATCATCAGGCCCGACTTGAATTTTGTGGGAGGGATGGCCTTGAGCGACTTCGCCTGGGCCGCCTGACACTCGCCGCTGTGCCGGTCCCACACGGCGAGTCGGCTCGATGAGTGGCCGTAGACGCCGGGAAGCCACTCCCACGCCGCCACCTTGTCGCCCGCAGGCAACCAGCCGACCTGGCGCAACTGGCCCTCCGTCCGCAGCGCCGGCGGGCCGAACGCCGGTCTCAGAGGCTGTCTCCAAAGCTTTCCCTTATAGAACAAGGGTATGAGAAAAGCATACCCGAGCGACTTGACAGATGAACAGTGGGCGGTTCTGGAGCCCTTGATCCCGCCGGCGAAGCACGGGGGCCGGCACCGGACGGTG
>JBBSEZ010000586.1:0-5200 GCA_038239195.1 Gemmatales bacterium | reverse complement strand
GCCGCTCGCCAAGCCGCAAGCGGCGCACTTCGAGGGCCTGCCGCTTGCGGCTTGGCGGGGCCCTCCCCTCCTGCCTTACTTCTCCGCCGTGCTGATCGGCTCGCCGCCGAAGACCACGCGGTCGTCCTTGAGGAGCCAGCGAATGATCAGTTCGCGCTCCACGTCGAGCAGATGATTGACCCGGTAGGCCGTCTCGATGTTGGCTCGCTTCGCCTTGGCGCGGCGGCCACCCGGGTCGATCTGCCCGAGCAGCAGGTTCTTGACCTGGGCCATCTCTTCCCGCGCGACCGCGGCCCCCGGGCCCTCGAGGTCGCGGAACGCGGGCATGGTGTTGGTCGCGCCGTAGCGCTTCGGGTGGGCGGGGGCCGCGATCATCAGCCGCAGCCACTCGGCGTCGCCGTAGCCGGTCATGTCGGGCCCCTGTCGTCCACCTTTTCCCTCGTAAACGTGGCAACTGGCGCACTCGCGGGCGACGAAGGCCTTGCGCCCTTCCTTGAATTCCGGGCTGTCGCGGTCCGGCGAGGTGCGGCGCGGGTGCCGCCCCAGCCAGCCGGCGATCGCCTTCCGGTCGTGGCGATCCTTCGCCCGGTCCTCCTCCAGGGCCTTCTTCTCCGCGGGGTCGAGTTTGGCGTCATCCTCCGCAGGGGCCGCGAGGGCGGAGAACGCTTTCGCGACGGCGTCTTGCATCGTCGTCCGTTCCGGGTTCTTCATCCGGCCGAAGAAGTCCTTGTGGCCCGGGTTGGTGAGCAGCCGCAGGGCGAAGTCTTCGGTGCCGAAGCCGGCCAGATCGGAAGCCGTCGCCTTGCGGTCCTTGGTGTCCTGGAAGTCCTCGCCGTGGTTGTGGCAGGTGGCGCAGTGTTCGCCGAACAGCCGTTTGCCCTGCGTCCGCGGATCGTGCCGCAACAGGTTGATCGCCCCGCCGGCCGGCACTCCCTGCTCCGCCAGCGCGATGGCGCGCGTGGCGGCCCGGTCGGCCTCCTCCTGCTCTTGCTGGAACTTCCGGGCGTTCTTCGGCGCCTCCTTCTCTCCCTCCTGGAGCTGCGCCGTCACGTACTCCTCCACCTCCGGGCGCAGGCGGTTGCTCATCGCCCCGTAGAGCAAGCTCCCCGCACCGCCGAGCAGGGCGGCGAGGACCACGATCCCGAGCCCGCACGCCACTTTGCGCACCGCGCCCCGGTTCAGCAGGGCCAGCATGCCGAAGTGAAACAGGAAGACGGCGCCGATGACCGGCAACAGGATCGTGCCGATCCGCTGCACCAACCAACGGCCGACCGGCTCGACCATGTCGTCGGCCAACGCCATGCAGGTCAAGGACGCCGCGCCGACCAGCAGGCCGGTCACCACCAGCACGCCGAACACGTGGCCGAACTTGCGCATTCGACCGTAGCCCAGGAGCGGCAGCAGGGCCAGCAATCCAAGGACGACGTTGGGGATCACCAGGGTGCCGATGATCTCCTGTTCGCCCTCGAAATACTTCAGGAGCTGGAAGAGGAAGAGGAAGTACCACTCCGGCCGGGCCGGGTAGGGGCGGGACGGGTCGGCCGGGGCGTCCAGGTTGGCGCCGCGGCCATCGCGCCCGGCGTGTGCCCACTGCTCGTACAGCCCCTGCTCCGGCGCGTCGGCCGGGGCCTCGATCTTGTGGCCGTGCTTCATCACCACCAGGGCGAGCATGACGCCGAAGATGACCAGCCCGACGACGAGGTCGCGGAAGGCCTGGTCGGGCCAGAACCAGCCGTGGCCCTCCGGGTGCTTGGGCGTCGTGACGCCGTGACGGCGGAACGCGGCCAGGTGCAGGTTGGTGAGGAGAATGACCAGGAGCGGCAGAATGCCGACGTGGAGGGCGTAGAAGCGCGTGAGCGTGTGATGGCCATAGGCCGGCCCGCCAACGACGACCTTCTGGAGCCAGGGCCCAAACACCGGCAAGGTCCCGGCGATGCTGGTCGCCACCTGAGTTGCCCAGTAGCCCTTCTGGTCCCACGGCAGCAGATAACCGGTCAGGCTCAAGGCCAGCACGGTGCCGAGCAGCAATAGTCCCAGCCACCAGTTGATCTCGCGCGGCTGGAGGTGGGCCCCGGCGATGACCACCTGGAGCATGTGGACACCGAGCAGCACGACCATCGTCTGCGAGCCGAAGTGGTGCAGGCCGCGAATCAGCCAACCGAAGTCCATCTGATACTGAATGTAGTGGACGCTGGCCCAGGCGGTGCTGTCGCCGGGGCTGTAGGCGGTCATGAGCAGAAGGCCCGTGATCATCTGGATGCTGAAGACGAAGGCCAGACAACTGCCCCACACGTAGCGCCACTTCGCCCCGCCGGGGATGTGCTCTATCAGCAGCGCCGAAAGCAACCTTCGGTAGCCGGTGCGGTGGTCCAACCAGGTTAGCATAGTGGCTCGCACGACCGTCCTCGTGGTGAGTGGTGATGGTGGAGGTAGTTTGCGGTCAGGTCTTGGGCACGGGATGGTCCTCCCCCTGCCGGAAGTTAACGTATTTGACCTGAATCAAGTCCGGGGCGTCCGCGGCGCGACGACACTCGAGCCGATCCATGTCGCGCGGGGCGGGGTTGTTCACCCCGGTCAGTTTCTTGCCCTGGAGGTCGAACTGGCCGTTGTGGCAGGGGCAGATGAAGTTTTGGGCCTTGGCCTCGTAGTTGATCGAGCAGCCGAGGTGAGGGCAGATGGTGGTGAAGGCCTCGACCCGATCGTCGTCCTGGCGGATGAGCCAGACTCGGCCAACGACGTCGTTGGGGTGCAAGGTCCAGGCGTCCCGGCGCACGGCGCGGACGACCCCCTGGAACGGCACGCCCTTTTCCAGTTCGTTCAGCCGCGCCACGGTCTTGAAGTCCCCGTCGGGGGCAGGGCGGTTGCGCGGGTCGATCAGGTAGGCGATGGCCGGGGCGCCCAGGAGGGCCGCGAACAGGGCCCCGAGCCCGCGACAGGCCCATTTCAGGAAGGAACGGCGCTCCGGGGGGGGGTGGGGGTGCGTGTCGCTCATCGAGGTAGCTCCAGACGGAGGAACAAAGCAGGCTGGATCAAGGACCGCCGTTCAAGGCGGCGCCGACGGCTTGCAGGACGCGGGCGCGGGCGTCGTCGAGGCCGACGTCGAGGACGGCGCCGGAGGCCAGGCGATGGCCCCCGCCGCCGAACTGCTCGGCGATGCGGGCGACGTCGATCTTGCTGCGCGACCGGAAGCTGACCTTGGTCCCGCCGCGCGGCTGCTCCATGAAGAAGAGGCCGACCTCCACGCCGGCCAGGCCGCGCGTGTAGTTGATGAGGTCCTCGCTGTCCTGTGGGGTGGCCCCGGCGGCCTCGTAGTCGCCTTTGCGGATCTCGGTGTGGCAAACCTGCCCGCCACAACAGACCGTGAGGCGCTCCAGCACGAGCCCCGTCAGGCGCATCTTGCCCAGGGAGCTCTGCTCGAACAGCGCCTCGTAGGCGGCCGTGGGGCGAGCCCCGGACTCGACGAGTTTCGCCGCGAGGGCGAAGGTGGCCGGGGTCGTGTTGTTGTGGCGGAACCAGCCGGTGTCCATCGCCAGCGCGACGAACAGCGCGTGCGCCGCGTCGGCGCCCAGCGGGCCGCCCAGGGCCGTGACGGCCTCGAAGACCAACCGTCCCGTCGCCTCGGCCGTCGCGTCCACGAAGCGCTGCGCGCCGAGGTCGTCCTGCGTGACGTGGTGGTCGATGACGGCCCTGGGCACGGGCAGTTGGCGCAGGAAGGTGCCGAAGTCGCCGAGCTGGTTCCACGTCCCCGTGTCGAGAACGATGGCGACCTCGGCGCCGCGGTAGGCGTCGCCGGGGAGCTTGAAGTGTCCGACGCGCCGGCCCGTGCCCAGGAAGTCGTAGCGCGAGGGGAGGGAACTGGCGACGACCATCTGAACGGCCTTGCCGTGCGCCTCGAGCGCGTCGGCCAGCGCCAACATCGACCCGAGCCCGTCGCCGTCGGGGCGGACGTGCGTGGTCAGCAGGAAGCGCTGGTGGCGCTGCACCAGGTCAACGAACGGTGCCCAGTCGAGCGGCATGGGGGGCCTTTTTCCGGAGGGCGGACGCGGGCGTGTTGGCAGGTCTTGGGGGTGAGCTTGCCGAGGTTGATTATAGGGGCGCCGTGCGGAGGGAGGAAGCGCGAACTTTCTGTCCTTTCGTTCAAGAACGACGGTGATGGAGAGGAAGGTGGCGCAACGTGAGCCGAAATCGCCCGATTCTCTCGAGTCGGCGATCGTGTGCCGGGAAACGTGGCCGAAGCCTCTTCCTCGTTGCCAAGGCGCCCACTTTCTCGCGCCGGGCCACGCTCCAGAGGCAATAGTCAAGGAGGGCTAGCCTCCGCGAGATGAGCCCAAACAATGCGGCCGCGTCTGTCCAGTGCGGGAACGCGCCGCGCGACCATTTCTGCCAGGCGAACGCATCGAGAGCGCCGATCGCGCCCGGCATGGGGACGAGGTGTCTCGCAGCACTTGAGCCGAAATCGCCAGCTCTTCTCGGGAAGGCGGTCGTGCGCCGCAAGATGGGTGCCCGCCCCTATGCCGCTCACTCCTTCGCGCCTTTTCCGCGGCGCGCCCCATTCGCGTGGGGAATAGTTCAAGCGTTCCGGGACAAGCCGCTCTCACAGGGAGGCGCAGGAGCCGGAACCGGAAAAGTGAGTGAGGGCATCGAAAATGAAGCGAATGCTGATGGCGGCGGCGCTGGCGCTCGCCGCGGCCGGGCTGACGGAGCAGAAGGCGTCGGCGTGGTGCAGGTTCAACCTCGGCGGGGGAGTGAACCTCTCCTACGAGAGCAGCGGCGGGTCGTTCAGTTTCCTCGGGTTCCAGCGCACTTCGGCGCCTTACCAGGGCGCCGAAGCCGCCTATCCCGCTCCGGCGTGCTCCGCTCCGGGATATCCGGCCGCGGGCTATCCCGCGGCCCCGGCCGCGCCCGCCCCGGCCGCCCCCGCGGTGCCCGCCCCCACGCCGGCAACTGGCAGCACCCAGCAGGCCGGCTACTACCCCCAGGGCGGGTACGCCTATCCGGCTTACAACCCGAACCAGGCAAGTCCCGGCTACGCGCCGTCCTACTGGTACGGGAACTGATCGAAAAGGGAGAGGCCTTTCCGTCGCTGCTTCGACACCGGGCGCCGGGGGGCCCCAATCGCCCCCCCGTGTGGGCCCCGGCGGCCCGGTGGGTTACCACAACCGGGGGTGGGGGGGGGGGGGTTGTGTGGTGGGGGTGTTGG
>JBBSEZ010000585.1:0-5221 GCA_038239195.1 Gemmatales bacterium | reverse complement strand
GCTGGTCCGCGGGCAACTTCACCGGCCCGTGCATCTTGCCCAGGCGGTCGAACCAGTAGGCCCGGTGGTCCTTGACGAAGAAATCGATCGCGCCGATCAATTTCTTCTCGTCCTCGCTCAGTTTGGCGTGCCCGACCTTCGAGACCCGCGCCCGCAGTTCCTTCGACACGTTGAGCCCCGCGAGGGGCACGTTGTTGCGCCGGCAGAACTCGACGATGGGCCGATACAGCGACCAGTCGAAGCCCCAGCGCTCGCGGTACTCCGACTGCTTCAAAAACGTCGACTCGCCGATCGAGCCGGCGAGGTAGCGGTCGATGACCCCCTGGTAGGGGCGCTGAAACATCTCCATGCCGACGCCCAGCCGGTCGTCGCGCGCATACAGGGCCCGGATGATCTGCAATTGCACCCGGTGATGCAGCACGCTGTCGTGCGTCTCGCCCACGCAGACCACGTCGGCCCGGAGGAGCCGATCAATCAGCTCGCCGAACGTCAGGGTGCGCTTGTCGCGGGCGGAGTAGATCGTCAGCGCCGGCGGGCCCTCGACCTTGTCGAGCAGCGCCCGGTAGCTCTTCTCGTCCGGCGCTTCGATCTCCAGCACGGTCGTCTCGCGCACCAGCAGGCCGCGCAAGGCCCCCTTGGCCGAGCGCCACGCGATGCTGTCCGGCTCGCGCAGCGTTTGCTTCCAACTCCCCCCCTGGGAGGTGCGCAACTTGGCCAGGGCGGCGTGGAAGTACCGCGCCTGCTCCGGCGTGCCGAAGGCGATCTCCCACGCCTTCTTCGCGCCGTCCTCGATAACGCGGTCGCCGCGCCAGCCCGCCGCCGCGCGCACGCTCTCCGGCGCTGTGGCGGGGTGACTGTGCAGAAGCGCGATGAGCGCGTACTCGCCGCGCGACTTGCCGGGGCCGAGGTTCACGGTGGGGGCGCCTTCGGGGTGGAGGACAGTGGCCGTGGCTTGCGGGGGGAAGCGGTAGCGAGCGTTGACGGCCGGCCACCCGCCCTTCTTGTGCAGGGCGGCGACGTAGCGGGCGCCCTGGGCGTAGAGGAAGGAGTTTTGCAGGTTGCGCGACTTCTCCAGGGGGGAGGCGAGCATCTTGGCGACGGCCGGCTGCTCCTTTTTCAGGAGCTCGATCATGGTGTAGGTGGCGTCGCCTTCCACGAGGGCGGCCAGGGCCAGTTCGGCGTCGCTGCCAAAGGTGCGGGCGTGCAACTTCGCCAGGCCGAAGTGCTGGTCTTGCAGCGCATGGACCAGCTCGTGAATCAGCACGCCGCGCTGGTAGTTGCCTTTCACGTCGTCGTAGAGAAAGAGCGCCTTGTCCTTGGTGCTGTAGTAGCCCTGAATCCCGGGCGGCCCCCCTTCACGGCGCGCGAGGACGTGCGCGACGACGGGCTTCTTGAAGGCCAATCCGCGCACGGCGGCGACGTCCTTCTCCAGCTTGCGCAGCGTCTTCTCCAGCTCCGACGGCGGGGTGGGCGGGGCGGCGCCGAAGGCCGGGGCGGCGAACAGGGCGAGCACCAGGGCGGGCCGGAAGCGCCAACGGAGAACGAGCATGATTTCCGCTCCACAAGGATTGCGAATGACGGCCCACCGATGGCGCTACCGCTTCGGGTACGGCGGCAGCGGGGGAACGCTCTTCTCGCCCTTCTTCAGCTCGGCCAGCACTTCCTTGATCGCCCGTTCGAGCTGGTCGTCGATGCCGGCGAACTCGCGGGCCGGGTCGTTGTCTACCACGACGTCCGGATCGACCCCGTGGCCCTCGATGATCCACTCGCGCCCGGCCACGTCGTAGCGCGAGAACTCCGGCCGGTTGAGCGTTCCGCCGTCCAGCAGCGGCAGCGTCCCGCGGATGCCAACCACCCCGCCCCAGCTCCGCTTGCCGATCAGCTTGCCGAGCTTGTGATGGCGAAATCGATACGGGAACAGGTCGCCGTCGGAGGCCGAGAACTCGTTCATCAAGCACGCCATCGGCCCGTAGAGCATCGCCGCCGGGTCGGGGCGCGGCACGCTGTTGCGGGCGATCGTCACCATGCCGATCTCGCGCCGCAACCGTTCGATGAGCATCGGCGAGACGTTGCCGCCGCCGTTGCCGCGCACGTCGATGATGAGGGCCTTCTTGCGCACCTGCGGGTAGAAATACTTCGAGAACTGATTCAGCCCGTTCGCCATCATGTCCGGCACGTGCAGATACCCGACCTTCCCGCCCGTCGCCTCCGTCACCCTCCGGAGGTTGCCCTCCACCCAGTCGTGATAGTAGAGGTCTCCCTCGCTGCCGACCGGCACCACCACCACGCTGCGGGCCCCCGCCTCCTTCGGCTCGGCGTTAAGCTTGAGCGTGACCTGCTTGCCCGCCTTGTTGACGAGCAGCTCGTGGATGTTGCTCACCTTGCTCGTCAACTTGCCATCGACCGCGATCACGTACTCGCCGTCCTTGGCGTTGACGCCCAGTTCGTTGAGCGGTGATCGCAGGGCCGGGTCCCAGCGCGAGCCACGCAGCACCTTTACGATCTTGACGAAGCCGCTCTTGTCGCGCTCCAGCTTCACCCCGAGGAGCCCCAGCGGCACGCGCGCCGGCCGGGGCATGTCCCCGCCGCCCACGTAGGCGTGCCCGGCGTTCAATTCGGCGATCATCTCGCCGATGACGTAGGTCAGGTCGGCCCGGTGCGCGACGTGGGGCAGGAGCACCTCGTAGCGCGACCGCATCGCCTTCCAATCGACGCCGTGCATGTCGGGGTCGTAGAAGAAATCGCGCATCTGCCGCCAGCACTCGTGGAAGATCTGCTTCCACTCCTTCTCCCGGTCGAGCGTCATCTCCATTCCGGAGAGGTTGAGCCCCTCACCCATCGTCACCGGCCCCTTCGGCAGGTCGAGGATCGCGTACTTCCCGCCCTGCGAGACGATGATCTTCTTGCCGTCGGCGCTGATCTCGTACCCGCCGATCGCGCCCAGCGCCGTCTCCTTGCGCGTGGCCAGGTCGTAGAGCTGAAACGCCGGCCCACCCCCGCCGCTGCTCTGGCGGACGTAGTAGAGCGAGCTGCCGACCGACTGGAGATTGCGGTAGTTGGCCGGCGCCACGGGTAGCCGCAGCACGCGCTCCTCGAGGCCGTCGGTATCGACCGTCAGCACCACGTCCTTGGCCTTGGCGGGGGCCTTGTCGTCCTTCTTCGCCTTGGGCGCCGGGGCCGGCTCGTCGTCCCCGCGCGGGCGGAAGGGCGAGGGCGTGTCCTTGGAGAGGGTGACGAAGTAGATGCGCGCCATGTCGCGATAGGCGTGGTTCCACTCGGTGGCGCTGTAGATCGGGTTGAAGTCGCGCTGCGAGACGAAGAACAGATACTTGCCGTCGCCGCTGAAGGCCGGCGAGGTAGAGGCGTGGCGACCCCCGGTGACGGGGAAGCTCTTGGCCCGGGCCAGCGAGTAGAGGTAGACGCGGTTCTGCGTCTCCTCCTCCTGCTCCGAGTAGGCGATCCACCGGCTGTCGGGCGACCAGGCCGCGTCGCGGATCTCCCACACCTTGGCCTTGGTGATGCGCTTGACCGCCTTCGTCGCGACCTCGACGTAGTAGAGGCCGAGCTTCCGGTCCGACCACAGGATCTTCTTGCTGTCGGGCGACCAGGCGATCTCGTACTTGTAGTTGTCGCCCTTCGTGGTGAGTTGCCGCGCCTCCCCACCCTCGGAGGGGACGACCCAGATTTCGTCCTCCCCGCTTCTGTCGGAGACGAACGCGATCAGCTTGCCGTCGGGCGACCACTTGCTGTTGCGCTCGTGAGCTCCGGGGGTGTTGGTGAGGTTGCGCGTGGCGCCCGTCTTGGCGGGGACGGTGAAGACCTCGCCGCGCGCCCCGAACAGGGCCCGCTTGCCGTCGGGGGAGATCTCGTAGTTGGTGACGTCCTTTGCGACGTTGAGGAGCTTGGTGCGGGCGACGGCGCGGTCTTCGAGGATGCGGATGGGGACCTGGGTGGCCTTCTCGGTGTCGAGGTCGAAGCGGTAGATCCACCCGGCCTGCTCGAAGACGATGGCCTTGTCGCCGAGGGTGGGGAACTTGACGTCGAAGTCCTTGAAGTCGGTCAGCCGGCGGAGGCCCTTGCCGTCGGCGCCCATGACGTGAAGGTTCATCCTCTTTTCGGGCCCGCGGTCGGAGAGAAAGTAGATCTTGCTCCCGTGCCACATGGGGAAGACGTCCTGGGCGGGGTCGTTGGTGAGGTTGACGGTCTTCTTGGTGGCGAAGTCGTAGACCCAGACGTCGTCGGCCATGCCGCCGCGGTAGCGCTTCCAGGTGCGGAACTCGCGGAAGACGCGGTTGTAGGCGAGCTTCTTGCCGTCGGGCGAGTAGGAGCAGAACCCGCCGCGCGGCAGGGGCAGCGGCTCCGCCAGCCCGCCGGCGAGGGGCACCTTGTAGAGCTGGCCGAGGAAGTCGTTGAACGAGTGCATGCGCGAGCGGAAGACGACGTGCTTGCCGTCGGGGGCCCATCCCATGACGATGTTATTGGGCCCCATGCGGTCGGAAACGTCGTCGCGGCCCAGGGTGGCGGTGTAGGTGAGCCGTTTGGGAACGCCCCCCTCGGCGGGGATGACGTAGATCTCGGTGTTGCCGTCGTACTGGCCCGTGAAGGCGACGTGCTTGCCGTCGGGCGAGAAGTGGGCGAACATCTCGAAGCCTTCGTGGCTGGTGAGGCGCCGCGCGATGCCCCCCGCGGAGGGGACGGTATAGAGGTCGCCGGCGTAGGTGAAGACAACAGTCTTGCCGTGAATGGTGGGGAAGCGCAAGAGTCGGGCCTCGCCCTTGTTCTGAGCGGGGGCGGCGGCGTTGGCGGACGGGGCGAGGGCCAGGACGAGGGCCAGCGCCAGAAGGGGCCACGATCGCATGAATGCCTCCTGAAAGAGATGCAGCATGCTTTATGGGAGCGGCGGGGCGGGAGCAAGGGGCGGGCCGGCGCCAGTTGCCGATGGGCCGCCCCGCCCGAGCCGCCCGTTTGGTCTCGGTCGGTATCCTCAATTTGGGCGACGCTGGGCGGCGCCGTGAGGCCGGCGGGCCCGTCCGCGCTGCCCACCTCGCCGACAGCCACCGTTTGCTGACGGTCCGAGGCCCATGTCGGGTAAGGAGGTGGCGTTGCCGCCACCCCCTCCCCTAAGAACCGGACTTGAAAGTTACCCTTCATCCGGCTCAAGCATCTCCAACGCCTCTTGCGAGACGCAGCAGTCTTCCTCTCCAACCCCCTGACTGTGCAT
>JBBSEZ010000584.1:0-5225 GCA_038239195.1 Gemmatales bacterium | reverse complement strand
CCTCATCCAGATCAGCATCAACCGCGGGCTGGCCTTCGGCACCAACGCGGACTGGGTCAACAACCCCAGGGGGGAGGGGCACCTCCGCCTCGTCGAAGACCTCCTGCTGCGCTTCACCGTTCGCCAGTTCGTGCTGGAAGTGCGCAAGGAGACGGAGGAGGGCTACGGCGGCTACGGCCCCAAGTTCGCCGCCGAGGCCAACCGCATCGGCACGGAGTTGCACCTCGGTGAGGTCAAGGCGCGCCGCCGGGGCCACGATGACGCGGCCCTGGTCTGCGCCCACTGGCCCCACTGCGCCCGCTCGGAGGACTTCTACGGGGCCGACGTGACGCCGCGCCTGCTGGCGCTGGCACGCGGCGGCAGCGCGGGCGGTGTTCCGCGGCGGGCGCCCGGGCCCAGCGCGGGCTTCCTGGACATGATGTTGTCCTACCTGCGTGCGGGCCAGGCCGAGCAACTGGAACGGCTGCTGAGCGCCCACCGCGAGCGCCTGGCGCGAGCCCCCACGGAGCACCGCGCGGTAAGCAAAAAGGTCGAGTCGGGGGAGCAGGACCTCGACGGCTCGCCGCTGGGCGAGGTGCGCTTCGACGCGGACTGGCTGGGGCGGAACGAGGGCCTGGTCCGCAAGATGGTGGGAGCAATCGCCGAGTGCGGCACCTTTGGGGAGGTGCCCTTCCTGGCGGACGCCCTGGAGGCGGCCGGGTGCCAGGAGGACCGGATCTTGGGGCACTTGCGGGCGGACGTCGAACACACCGCTCGGTGCTGGGTTTTGCGGGGATTGATGGGCCAGGCCTTGGCGGGCCACTCGGCGGGGCCGGGACTTGGGGCAGACGGATGAGCCGCTCAAGAAAAATGAACAGAACAGTTCCTCACGGTCGGCCGCGGATCGGCGCAAGATGGGAGTGCCGAAGATGAACTTTTTGAAGCGCGGGGAAAGCCTAGCCGGGCGAACCCTGGGCATTGAGAAAGTAGAACAACGTCCCGCTACCTCAACGTCCCAGCCTGTCCGCGCTCAAGCTCGGCATCCCGTGGGTCGAGCCTGCTTCGTAGCGCTCGTGTTGGTCCTCGGACTTGCTCTGCTGGGCGGCCTCGACCCCTCCTCAAGGCAGCTACTTCCTGCCGCCGCCCCGCCCCCTCGCAACGTCTTGCGCCCTGGACTCAAATGCCTGCGCGTCATCAAAACACACCAGAAATGGGTGCGCGATCTGGCTTTCTCCCCCGACGGCATGGTCCTGGCCTCCGTCGGAGACGAGAAATTGGCCCTGTCTGATGCGAACACCGGCAAGCCTCTGGGCGAGGTTCGCTGGAAGGACCAAATCGCCTGCGAGACCGTTTTTGTTAACGACGGCAGGGATGTCGCGTGTACGGTCGGAAACAAGCACGACATCCGTCTGTTCGATGCGCGCTCCCTCAAGCCTCGGGCAACCATTTCCCCCGCGGGCGCCGCGATTTTCTTTGACCTGGCCGCCTCGCCGGACGGCAAGCGCCTGGCGGCCCGCGAAGATGGGACGGTCATCGTTTGGGACGCCGCTACGCGGAAACCGGCCTGGCGCAACAGCTTCTCCCTGGTCTATCCCTCGACGATCGATGCGCTGACGTTTGCTCCAGACGGCAAGACTCTGGCCGTGGCCGTGGACGACCTCAAAGGCGTGGAGGACTTCGCCACGGTGCGTCTGTGCGATGTGGCGTCCGGCAAGGAGTTGCGCCGGTTGTCCACCCGCCCGACCTACCGAGGCATGCACGCGCTGGCCTACGCGCCCAACGGCAGTTTTCTGGCTGCGGGATTCGCGAGGGATAGCCTGATCCAGTTATGGCACCCGACCACGGGCCAGCGGTTGATCCAGTTCCGCTGGCAACCGTGGGCGCCTCCAGGACCCTGGCCTCGGTGGACGGTGCCGCCGAATGCTTACCCAGGGCTAAGCTCCCTGGCGGTCTCCCCGGACGGGAAGACCATCGCCGCAGCGTGTAAGGACGGCAAGGTGCGTCTGTTCGAGGTCGCCACGGGCGGTCTCCGGCACGAAGCCAATGTGGAGGCTGATAAGATTATCTTCTCCCCAAAGGGGGACTGCCTGGTTACGGGAGACACGACAGGGGAGATCCGCTTCTGGGACTGGCACGACCCCGGCCTGGTCCGCCTGAGCCGGCTGCGCCCGGCAGAACTCGACAGGTTGTGGGGCGACTGTTGTGCGGACGACGCGAGACGCGCTTACCTCGCCGTCACCACCCTCGCCAAAGCTTCCAGCGAGGACGTGGAGTGCCTGGGGCGGCGGTTGTCCCAGGTAGAGCCGGTGGGCCCGGCCCGGCTGCGGCAACTCGTGGCCGACTTGGATAGCGACGACTTCGAGGCCCGTCATCTGGCCATGCGGGAACTGGAGCGCCTGGGCCGTGCGGCCGAGGGCGTGCTGCGGGCGGCGGTGGCGGGCAAGCCCTCCCTGGAAGTTCGTCTTCGGGCCGGCCGGCTGTTGCGCCGGTTGGAGTGGGTGCGGGGCCCACGCTTGGGCCTACTCCGGGCCGTGGAGGTGCTGGAATACGCGGGCACTCCGGCGGCGCAGAGGGTGCTCGACAGGCTGGCCGGAGGTGCCGCTGACGCGCTGGAGACCGAAGACGCCCGGGCGGCACTGAAACGACTGCGCTCCCGCCATCGCGTAAGCCCGTGAAGCACGTATGCTCACGGTTCGCTGGATTGCCAAGGACCTGAGTGGGAGAACTAGGCTTCCCAAGGAACATTATCGCAAGGAGTGACACCATGCTTTTCGGATGGCCACGTTGGTTGGAGAGGCATTTCGGCAAGCCGCCTCGCTCTCGCAGGGCCAAGCAACCCCGGCGGACGATCCTGTCTCTGGAGCCGCTCGAAGACCGCCGCCTGATGGCGACTTACTCCGTGACGGTCAAGGATGATGCCGGTGCGGGCTCGTTGCGCGAGGCTATCGTGCTGGCCAATAAGAATCTCGGCAAGGACACGATCAAGTTTAACATCCCCGGAGGCGCCCAGACAATCACCCTCGCCAGCCCCCTGCCAGCGATCGAGGATTCGGTCATCATCGACGCTACCAACCAGCCTGTTACACTGGATGGTGCGAAGTTGAAGGGGAAGCCAAACGGCCTCGTACTCACGAATGGCGTGAGGGCGGGGGTGAATATCAACGCCAATAACAGCCAAGTCCTGGGCCTCACCATTCAGAACTTCACAGGTGACGGGATTCTGGTCTCCGGAGTTACAGGTTGTACGATTGGTGGGGGGCAACCCAACCAAAGCAACACGATCATCAAGAACCTCAACGGCATCCACGTCACGCAAGGGGCGACTGGCACCATCATCATCGGCAACTTCATCGGGACGAACTCCTTGTCGGCACCAAAGTTGGGAAACACCAACGACGGGGTCCTCCTCGACACAGATAGTTCCCGCAACTGGGTTGGCCAGCCCAACGCGAAGCTCAACATCATCTCCGGAAACGGAGGAAGCGGTGTCGAGATCGCCAACTCGCAGAGCAACACCGTCATCAGGAATTACATCGGGACCAGCGTGGGCGGAGCTGCCGCGCTCGGCAATTTGAAAAATGGCGTGTACGTCCACGGGTATTCCGAGAAGACCACTATCGGCGGCGTAGTGGACCTGATGGCCAACGTCCAGACTGCCCCCGCGAACCTGATCTCGGGCAACCAGGGTGATAACGTCCGGATCGAGAAGATTCAGGAGAACACTCATGAGACGAAGGTGCTCGGAAACTTCATCGGGACTGACGTGACGGGCACAAAGCCCCTTCGTGGCGGAGGAAATAGTTCCGGCGTCCATGTGATCGAATCGGACGAGATCACCATCGGCGGTGTTGCGGCTGGTGGCGGTCTTGTGGCTGGAGCGCGGAACATCATCTCTGGGAATAGTCTCGTTGGGATTTTGGTCGAGAAGTCCGACAAGACCAAAATCATCGGGAACTATGTCGGCACTGACAAAACGGGCAAGGCCGCAATTAGTAACCTCACTGGGATCGAGGTCAGGGACTCGCCGAACACTAGCATTGGCGGTATCGTCGCCGCCCCAAGAGGAATCATCGCCCAGCCCGCTAACCTGATTTCCGGTAACGGAGTCAGGGGGATCTACATCGCCTCCGGGAGTGCAGGCACGAAGGTGCAAGGCAACTTCATCGGTACTGATGTGTCGGGCGAACTCCCTCTCGGGAACAAAAGGCAGGGAATCCTCGTCACTCACGCAACCAACATCACCATTGGGGGCCCCCTGGCCGGGTCCAGGAACGTTATCTCGGCGAACGGCGTTAACCCCCAACGCGATCTGCGGGGAGTGGGCGTGTCGGTGATTGGCGAATCGAGCAGGGTTCTGATCGAGAACAACAACATCGGCTGGGGGAAGGATTTTGGCGAGAAGGACATCAAGCTCGGTAACGGGTCGTACGGCGTGCAAATCGGGGAAACGGACGGAGTGAACACGATCAAAGGAAGAAATCGGATCGATAACAACAACAACATGGCTGTCCAAATCAAAGACGACTCGAAAAAGGTGAAGATCAGCGGCGCCAACTTGATCGGCGGCGACCTCGCTATTGACACGGGCACCACAAACGGCATGCCCGTCCTCACCTCGGCTGCGGTGTCCGGGCAGACTACGTTGGTCTCGGGCTCCCTCTCCAGTCTCCCCAACTCCACTTTCCTCCTGGAGTTCTTCGGCAACGACGCCGCCGCGCCGTCCGGCTACGGCCCTGGCGAGCAGTTCCTCGGCAACACCACAGTCACCACCAACTCCGGCGGCAACGCCACGTATTCCGTCACGCTCAATGCTGTTTACGGCCTTTACGTCAGCGCGACGTCGACCGGCACCGGCACGGATGGCAACACCTCCGAGTACTCCCAGGACCTCGCCATCACCGGCGGTTCGTCCACCCTGCCGCCCCCCCCCACCGTGACTGCGCTCGACGTGGCTTCCGGCCCCACGTCGGGCGGCACCACGGTCAACGTCACCGGGACTAATTTCCAGATCGTCACCGAAGTGGACGTGGGGAGCACTTCCGCCGACTTCACGAGAAATTCCAGCACCTCGCTTACCATCACCGTTCCCCCCGAGAACGCCGGAACGGCAGCAGTTCCCGGGGGCCGAGCGAAACGGCCGGCTTCTGAACAACAGATCAGTAGGCGAGGCTGTCGGGCGGGGCGAATTGCCTTGTCTCTGTCGCTCGTCTGACTGCTCCGGTCGCCAAAATCGGTAGCCGATGCCT
>JBBSEZ010000583.1:0-5257 GCA_038239195.1 Gemmatales bacterium | reverse complement strand
GTGAGTTCCAGTCAGAGGTTGTGGCAAATGCTGCTTCACCGAGTCGGGTAAGGCGAAATCAATGCCGCAACCAGACTTCAAGTTGTTATCCTGGGAGAACTTACGGCGATTCGGCTGGAGGGGTGGGAGCCGAGTGTCAGTAAATCGGACCAGTATGCCCCCTGAAGGCGTGGAGGCGCTTCCCGCTGCATACCTCCCAAAGCCCCATCGTCTGGTCCCCGCTCGCCGAGAGGGCGTAGCAGCCGTCGGAACTCCAGGCAACCGAGTAAACCGATTCCGTGTGCCCCTCGAAGGTGCGGAGGCATTTCCCGCTGGACACATCCCACAGATGCAGCGACTTGTCATAACTCCCCGAGAGGAAATAGCGACCGTCAGGACTCCAGGACACCGAGGTCACACCTTCCGTGTGCTTCTCGAAGGTGTGGGGAGGTTGCTCGGATGGGTCGCACAGGGATTGGGCCAGGGCCAGCGCGGAGGTAATTTCTACCCGGCCCGTGCCCGGCTCGACCACGTCGCTCAGCAAGTGAACGGCTGCCTGCGGATCGGCGCGTTCCAGGTGAACCATTCCCATCAGGTAGTCCACTCGCGCGGCATCGGCCGACGAGGCGCGAACCGCCCGCAACTGTTGGAGCAACTTCTGGTCTGTCATCCGCGCCGACCGCCACTGAATGAGGCCCCAGTTGTAGGTGGCTTCGGCATGGTGCGGGTCCACGCCCAGAGCCTCTTGCCACTTCTGTGCCGCCACCTCCTGTTTGCCCAGGTCAAACAGCGACACGGCCCGGTTGTGGAGGCTGTCCGCCAGCAGGTCGTCCGCCTTCGGCTGCTCGCGCGGATAGGTCTGTTTCGTCTCCTGCTGGTACATGGTTCGTAGCGTGTCCGCCACCTGCATCAGGTCGTGGGGGCGATCCTCCGGCCGTTTCTGGAAGCAGGCACGCAACAGTTCCTTCACTGCGGCCGGCGTCGGCGGCAGGTGCGGCTCGTCCGGCTCGCGCTGCAACCCCAGATGGGCTACTTGCCCTGCCAGCCAGGAGCGCTCGCCGAGGAACATTTCCAACACGCTGGCCGCCCACGACCAAACATCCGTTCGCCGCGTCAACTTCGGCCATTGCTCACGCGGCGTCCCGGCCGCATTCTTCGCCGCGCTCTCCGCCTGCTCTGGCGAGCAGTAGGCCGGCGTCATCCCGCCGGAGGTCGCCAGAATCGTCCCGCCCGCCGGCCCTTGCTCGGGGCCCTCGAAAGCAATCGCCCGGGCGCCCGCCAGCCCGAAGTCGGTGACCTTGGCGACGCCGTCCGCCGTCATCATCACGTTGAGCGGCTTGACGTCCTGGTGGATGAGGCCCAACTCGTGGACGCAGTGCAGCCCCCACGCCGTTTGGATGGCCACGTCCAGGATGCGCCCCAGCGCCGCCTTCGGCCCACCCTGGTACAGCCGCTTCTAGGTGATCCACTCCTGGAGCGTCCCGCCATCGACGTACTCGATGAACACGCGCGGCACCCCGCCCAGCAGGCGAACGTAGTGGCAGGCGACGACGTTCGGGTGCAGCCCGATCTTATCGACCCACTGCTCCGCTTCCGTCTTGAAGTTCTCGATGGCGATGGCGCTCAGGGCCCGCTCCGGCAGGACAGACTTGACCGCGAGGTCCTTGCGCCACTGCCTGTGCCACACGCGATCGACCTGTCCCATGCCGCCCTTGCCCAGGATGGCCTTGACCTCGTACAGGTCGAGGATGACGTCGCCCGGTGCCCAGTCGCGGAGGATGCCGTCCTCGCCGCGCGGCCGCTCTTTCGCGGTCGCCGTCCCCTTCGACGACGGCGCGGCCGGCGAGGGCGTCGAAGCGCTGGCGACGGGCAGCCCCGCCAGCGTGGCGCCGATCTCGAACGACGCGCCGCACTTCTTGCACTTCGCTTTCTTGCCGCAGTGCGCTTCGTCGATCTTGTAGCGCGTCGAACACTGCGGACATGAAACGACGATGACGGCCATGACCACCTCGCCAACAACGGTGAGCTCGCGCCGCGAACCAGAGAGCGACCTCGCCCCATTCTCGCGCGCCGCGATCGTTTGTCGAGGCCCTCTTTCGCTTCGGGCCTCACTTCTCTATTCGGGGACTTTCGGCCGCGTGGGGAAAAATTCTCGGCAGCGGCCGGTCGAGAACGCCAGGTTCCCGGAGAAGCGCTGCGCCATCAGCTTCGTTCCCACTCGTCTCTTCGTTCGGTAAACTGATCGTTGAGGCGAAGGACCGCGTGGTGATTGCCGCGGAAGCAGGGCGGCGAACTGCCCGAGGGCGCCCGAACTCAGGAGAGACGGATGTCGCCATCCCCCACAGCGGAATACGACGAGGTCCTGGCCCGGGCCCAGGCCTGGCCGCCGGAACAGCGACTCCGTCTGGCCGAGGCCCTCTTGCGATCCCTTCAACGCGCGAACGCCCCCGGTGGTCTCTGGGGCGTCCCGGTCGAAAAGGTGCGCGGCGCGGCGGCCGGAGCGGGACCGGCCCCCAACGACGACACCGTCCGCCGCTGGGTCGAGGAACACCACGCGGAGAAGTACGGATGAAGGTGCTGCTGGACACCAGCGCCCTGCTGGACCTGCTGCTCAACCGCAGCCCCTGGGCGGCGTACGTGGCTGCGGTCTGGACCGCTCACCGGCGCGGCCAAACCGAGGCGTTGATGACTGCCTTCGCCGTACCAACCCTCTTCTACATCATTCGCAAGCAAACCGACGTCGGCACGGCCCGGACTGCCGTGGCGGACTGCCTGGCCACCCTGCACGTCGCTCCGGTCGATCAGACGGCCCTGCTGGCGGCCCAGGCGATGCCAGGTTCCGACTTTGAAGACAACCTCCAGATCGCCTGTGCCATCCAGACCGGAGTAGACCTGATCATCACCCGTGACCCTCGGGGCTTTCCCCACTCGCCCTTGCCCGTTTCCACCCCCGCCGATCTGGTGGCCCGGCTTCCAGGACCACCGACCCCATGACCGAAGGCTTGTTCGCCGAAGGGACAGCCCTCCCACCGAGTGGGCAGCAGCGGCCCATCAGGCCCCCTCTCCCCCGCTCACGACGCGCACCTTCACCCCCGCCTTGCGTGCCAGCTCGACCATGTGCTTCGTCCCCCGCGCCTCCTCGATGGCGGGGTGAAACGCGAGCACCAGTTGTGGCGCGTGTTCCGCCAGCATCGCCTTGTTGCGCATCAGGCCCGCCCCCCGGCCGTACTTGTGCCACTCCGCCGGACAAGCCAGCACCGTCAGCCCCAACTCGACGGCGACCTCTCCGGCCAGGCGGTCCGCGCCTTTGGCGTCGCCATGCACGACGACGCTCCCCGCTGGCAGTTTCGCCAGTTCGCGCCGGATCGCTTCGCGGTCGGCCCAGGTGCGAGCCCCCGACACGAGGACGCGCAGCGGGCCACCGGCGGGCGTTTCCTCCTTCTCGCGCACGGCAAGGGCGGCGTTGAGCTGCGGCAGTAGGCGCTGGGGTGGCTCGGTGTAGTTGCGGGCGTTGAACCAGCCCCGGCCGTCCCAGCTATACGTCTCGCCTTCCAGTTTGACGGTCAGGGGAAGACTCATGAGGCGGGCCCTCTTACTCCATCACCTTCTCGACCACGCGCCCCGCCACGTCGGTCAAGCGCTCGTCGCGCCCGCTGTGCAGGTACGTCAGCCGTTCGTGGTCCAGCCCGAGCAGATGCAGCAGCGTCGCGTGGAAATCGTGGACGCTCACGCGCCCCGTGGCCGCGCGCAGCCCGAGCTCGTCCGTCGAGCCGATGGCCTGTCCGCCCTTGACGCCCCCGCCGGCCAGCCACATCGTGTAGCCGTAGGGGTTGTGATCGCGCCCTTTTCCTCCCTGGGACATCGGCGTTCGCCCGAACTCGCTGGCCCACACCACCAGGGTGTCCTGGAGCAGCCCGCGGGCCTTGAGGTCTTTGAGCAGGGCCGCGATCGGCTTATCGACGTGCCCGCACATCTTCTCGTGGTTGGCGTTGACGTCGTCGTGAGCATCCCATTGCGTCACCAGGGGCCCCCCGCCCGAGTAGACCTGCACGAAGCGCACCCCGCGCTCCACCAACCGCCGCGCCAGCAACAGCCGGGTGCCGAAGTCGGCGGTGCGCTTCTCGTCCAGCCCGTACAGCTTCTTCGTCGCCGCCGATTCCTTCGCCAGGTCCACGGCCTCCGGCGCGTGCCGCTGCATGCGGAACGCCAGCTCGTAGCTCGCCATGCGGGCCGACAATTCAGTGTCGCCCGGCTCCAGGTCGATCTCGTTCATGCGCCTCAGCAGTTCGAGCGTGCGCCGCTGCCGGTCGGGGCTGACGCCGGGCGGGGGGCGCAGGTTGAGGATGGGGCTCGGCCCCTTGCGCAACAGTGTTCCCTGGTAGACGGCGGGGAGGAAGCCGGCGCCCCAGCACGGCGCCCCGCCCTCGGGGGTGCCCTCGGGCTGGAGGAGGACGCAGTAGGCTGGGAGGTTGTCGCTGACGCTGCCCAGGCCATACGTCACCCACGAGCCAAGGCTGGGGAAGCCCATTGTCGTGCGGCCGCTGTGGAGCTGGTACATGGCCGGGGCGTGGATCGTGCTCGTACACCAGCAGGCGCGCAAAAAGGCGACGTCGTCCACGCAGGTGGCGAAGTGCGGCATCAGGTCGGAGACCTCGAGCGCGCTGCGGCCGTGCTTCTTGAAGGTGCGCGTGCTGGCCAGGAGGGGCGTGTCGCCCTTGGTGAACTGGCTGACCGCCTTGCCGAAGCTCGCCGGCAGGGGCTGGCCCTGGCGCTTCTTCAACTCGGGCTTGGGGTCGAACAGGTCGATCGGGCTCGGCCCGCCGACCATGAACAGGAAGATGACGTTCTTCGCCTTTGCCGCGTGGTGCGGCCTCCTGGCCGCCAGCGGGTTGACCGGGGGCGAGCCGGGAGCGCGAGCGCCCGGAGCAGCGCCAAGGCCATCGCGGGCCAGCAGCCACGCGAGGGCGAGCGAGCCATAGCCGCCGCCAGCCTGGAGCAGGAAGTCGCGGCGAGAACGTGCGAGGGGGTGATTCATGGCCCTGGTGTCCGGCTGGGATGGTTCGCGTTCGTGGAGAATGCTCGAGCTCGGCCTCCAGGTGTTATTATGCGAGAACGGTGGAAGGGCCGCCATCCTGGAGTCGGCGTGTTTTCCTTGTGCCCGTCTCGGCAGCCGCCTAGCATGAGTTCTCAGGCGTTGGCAAGGCGCATCGAGAGATTGTGAAAGGAGCGAGGCGAGCGGCGCGGCTGCGAGCCCGCCGGTGCGCCTTGCCAGAACGGC
>JBBSEZ010000582.1:0-5280 GCA_038239195.1 Gemmatales bacterium | reverse complement strand
CTGTTAACCCCGGGGCGATCCCTGTATGCCTTTTGCCCCTTGGTTTCGCGGCTTGACGCACAACCGCGCTTGGCCCCCGCGGGCGGGGCGCTTTTGTGCTAAACGCGGCTAAACGAGGTACGGACCAACTGGCATGGCCATCATCACCGAACCACAACGCACCTCCCTGCCGATCGTTCCGCCGGCCTCGCCGAAGCTGGGCGGCAACATCGATTACGAACTGTTCATGGATTGCGTCCACTGCGGGCTGTGCCTGTCGTCGTGCCCAACCTACGTCGAGACGGGCAACGAGAACGACAGCCCGCGCGGGCGGATCTATCTGTGGCGCGCCGTGACCGACGGCCGGGCGGAGCTCGGCCCCGAGGTCCAGAAGCACCTCGACCTCTGTCTGGAGTGCCGGGCCTGCGAAAGCGCCTGCCCGTCGGGCGTGCAGTACGGGCAGATCATCGGCTCCTACAAGAAGGACATGGCCCGCCTCGGCAGGCCGGCGGCCAACCTCAACTGGGTGCAGCGCTGGATGCTGTTCCACCTCACCCCCTACGCCCGGCGCATGCGCTGGGCGCTGGCGCCCCTGCGCGTCTTGCAGCGCTTCGGGCTGCGAGGACTGGTCGATCGCATGGGCCGGCTCTTGCCGCGCTCGCTGCGGCTCATGCAGGAGATCGTCCCGCCGCTGCGGCCGCACTATGGCCGGCTGCCCGAGGTGCTCCCGGCCGAGGGGCCGCGGCGGGCGCGCGTCGCCCTGCTGGCGGGGTGCGCCGCCGACGCCTTCTTCCCGCAGACCACGGTCGCGACGGCGCGCGTGCTCCAGCGCAACGGCTGCGAGGTCTGGGTGCCGCGCGCCCAGGGCTGCTGCGGGGCGCTGCACTATCACGCCGGGCTCGTCGAGCCGGCGCAGCGCTTCGCCGCCGCCAACTGCGCGGCGCTGGCCCGGGGGCTGGAGGAAGGCCCCGAAAAGGTCGATGCGATCGTGAACAACGCGGGCGGCTGCGGGCCCGTGCTCAAGGAGTATGGTCACCTGCTGGAGAACACGCCGCACGCCGAGATCGGGGCGAAGTTTGCCGCCAGGGTGAAGGACGTCAGCGAGTTCTTGATGGAACTGGGGCCGATCAAGCCGACACACCCGCTGCCGATGAAGGCGACCTACCACGACGCCTGCGGCCTGAGCCATGCGCAGAAGATTCGCCTGCCCCCGCGCCAGTTGCTGGGGCTGATCCCCGGCCTGGAGATCGTCCCGCTGGCGGAGAGCGAGCATTGCTGCGGGGCGGCGGGGAGCTACAACGTCACCCAGCCGGAGATGGCGCACGAACTGGGGGCGCGCAAGGCCCGCAACGTCCTCGACACCGGAGCGCGGGCGGTCTTCGCCGGCAACGTCGGCTGTCTGCTCCAGATCGCCCGGCACCTGCGCGCCCAGCGGCCCGACCTGTGGGTGGCGCACCCGATCGATGCGCTGTGGGCGAGCTACAGCGGCGAGCTGCCGCCGGAACTGACGCAGGCGCGCTGACGCAGGCGCGCTGAGGCGGGCGCCACGGAGGAAGTTGCCATGTCCGCCGACGAGGGCCCATCCCGTCGCCCGGAAACGACGGCGCCGGACGTCCTCCTCACCGGCCCCTGGCGCCCGGCGCCCGAGGGCCAGGCGGGCGGGGCGGGCCCGACGTTGTTCGGCAAGTACGAGCTCCTCGCCGAGATCGCCCGGGGCGGGATGGGCGTCGTCTACAAGGCGCGCGACGTCAAGCTGAACCGGGTGGTGGCCCTCAAGACCATCCTGTCCGGCGACACGGCCAGCGACGTCGAAGTGCAGCGCTTCTACAAGGAGGCGGAGGCGGCCGCGCAGCTCGATCACCCCGGCATCGTGCCCGTCTTCGAGATCGGCGCGCACCAGGGCCGACATTTCTTCGCCATGGCCTTCGTCGAAGGGCAGAGCCTGGCCGCGCGGCTGGCGCGGGGCCCGCTGGACAACCGCGAGGCGGCGGAGGTCGTGCGGGCGGTCGCCGAGGCCGTCCAGTACGCCCACGAGCGGGGCGTCGTCCACCGCGACCTCAAGCCCGGCAACGTCCTGATCGACCGCGAAGGCGCGGTCAAGGTGACCGATTTCGGGCTGGCCCGGCGGCTGTGGACGGGCTTGGACGAGGCCGCCGGTGAAGGCCCGGCGCCGGGCGGCGCTGGCGAGGACGTCGAGCGCCTGACCGTGGCCGGGGCGGTGATGGGCACGCCCTGCTACATGGCCCCCGAGCAGGCGCGGTCGGCGCGGGAGGCGGGCCCGCCGGCCGACGTCTTCGCCCTCGGCGGGGTGTTGTACGCGCTGCTGACGGGGCGGCCGCCCTTCCTCGGCCCCGACCTGGCCGAGACCCTGCGCCAGGTGCGCGAGGACGAGCCGCGCGCCCCCCGCGCCCTCAACCCGCAGGTCGAAAGCGACCTGGAGGCCATCTGCCTGAAGTGCCTCCGCAAAGGGCCCGACGAGCGCTATGCCTCGGCCGGCGCCCTGGCCGACGATCTCAAGCGCTGGCGGGAAGGCAGGCCCCTGCGCGGCCTGCGCGGAGGAGCTCTGGAGCGCCTGCGAGCGTGGGCGGAACATCACCCGGCGCTGCTGCCCGTCCTCGCCGGGCTGATCGCCCAGAAGCTCGCGGGCATGCATGCAGGCCTGTTCGTCGCGTGCGCCCTCGCCGGCATGAAGCTCCGCCGCCCGTCGCGGCTCACCCTGCCGCCCATCCTGCTCGGCGCCGGCGGCGGGCTGCTCCTGATGGGGCTTCTGTCGGGCTACCTGGCAGCCCTCTTCGAGCGCGCCGCGCCGTCGGCGCTCGCCCTCGCCGTGGCCGGCGGCGCCGGCGCGCTGGGGGGCGCTCTGCTGGCAGCCGGTCGCCAGGCCCTCGCCGCCGGCGAGCCGGGGCTGCGGGCGCTGCCGCCCCTCCGGCGCGGCCTGCTCGCCCTTGCCGTGGGGGCGCTGGCCGTTCCCCTGCTGGCGGGGCTCGCCGAACTGAGCTGGGTGGGCCCGCGCCTCCGCTACGACGCCCCGGCCTTCGTGCTCCGCCACCCGGCGACGCGCGTGCCGATCCTGGTCCTCGGCGGGCTGGTGATGGCCGGTGCGGTCCTGTTCCTGGTTGCCCGCGCCCAGGCGTGGCTCGGCGAGCGCCTGGGGGGCGACGTCTCGGCCCGGCTCGTCGGCCCGGTGGTAGTGTTCCTCGGCGTGCCGGTCTTCCTCGCCACCGTGGTGCTGCTTTCGGTCCAACTGCCCTCGGGCCCCGAGTGGCGCAGCGGCCTCGACGTTTCGCCCGTCGCCCTGGCCGAGCTGGCCGACGAGGCCGGCAGCGCCCTGCTGGCGTGGTTGCTCGCCGCCCTTCTCGGCCTGGCGACGGGGGCGCTGCTGGGGCCCGCCGCCCCCCCTCCTGGCTTGCCCGCCTCCAGCGCCCGGGCCGCGTTCGTCTACGGCGCCGCCGGGGCCGTCACCTTCCTCCTGGCGCTCCTGTGGCTGGGTGCCCTGCTCGTCCCGGGCGGGGAGGGCGCCTGCCCCGAGCGCTTCGGCCCCAGCCCGGTGGCGGGCGTGGCCTGCGCCGCCGTCGGCGCCACGCTCGGCGCCGACTGGCTGCGGCTCTGGCCGGCCGTCGTGGCGCTCGTGGCCGTGTTCCTGGCGGCGCCGCTCCTGCTGGGAGGGAAGCTCGGCTCGTTTCTGCTGGCGCGCTCGACGCGGAGGAGGCAACCGTGAGCCCGTCGCCCGAAGACCGGCCCCCCTTGCCCGCCACCGTGGCGCACGCGCCGCCCGTCCCCGGCCCTGCCCGAGGCGCGGGACCGGCGGAGGGCAACTTTGGCGACTACGAACTGCGGCGCGAGATCGGGCGCGGCCGCAGCGGCATCGTCTACCTGGCGCGCCAGGTTAGCCTGGACCGGGTGGTGGCGCTGAAGGTCTTTCACGCGGAGGCGTTGCCGACCGCCGGCTCGGTCCGGCTGCTGCGCACCCAGGCGGGGAGCGCGGCGCTGCTCGACCACCCCGCGATCGTGCGCCTCCTCGAGGTCGGCGAGCACAAGGGCCGGCACTACGTCGCCCTGGCCCACGTCGAGTCCGAAAGCCTGGAGCAGCGCATGAGGCGCGGCCCACTGCCCCTGCGGGAGGCGGTCGCCGTGGTGCGCCAGGTCGCCGAGGCGATTCATTACGCCCGCCTCAAGGGGGTGGGCCACCCGGACTTGCGGCCGGGCAACGTCCTGGTCGATGCGGCCGGCGGCGCCCGGGTCATCGGGCTCGGCCTGGCGGGGATGGGCCTGCCGCGCTGGCCGTCCACCCACGAGCCGCCCGTCGAGCGCGCGGGCTATCTGGCGCCGGAAGAGGCCGGCCCGTGGTCGGCGGTCGGCATGACGGCCCAGCAGGCGGCCGCGCGCACCGACGTCTACCACCTCGGGGCCCTGCTCTACGTTCTGCTGACGGGCCGGCCGCCCTTCCGGGCCTCCACGGCGCGCGTCGTGCTCGGGCAGGTGCGCGATGCCGAGCCGACCCCGCCCTCGCAGTTGGCCCCGAAGGTGCCGGCGGAGCTGGACACGATCTGCCTGAAGTGCCTGGAAAAGCGACCGCGGCGGCGGTACGTGACCTCGGCCGCCCTGATGGGCGACCTGCTCTGCTGGCTGGGCAACCGCCCGATCAAGGCGCAGCAGGCCGGCGGGGCCCGGCAAGCGCTTCTGTGGGGCCGGCGCCAGTTCCGGCGGGGTGTCTGGGTGGCGCTGGTCGTGCTCGCCGTGGCCGGGCCCGAGGCCTGGCGCCGGGGCGCGGCCCTGGTGGAGCGCCGCCGCGCCTGGGCCGCGGTGCTCGACGCTAACGCCGGGCCGGAGCGCCACGGCGAGGCGCTGCGCTACTACGAAAGCGCCCGCGCCCGGCACCCGCGCGACCGATCGGCCCAGATCGGCCTGGGCATCGCCCGCTATCGGGCCGGCCAGCACAGCGAGGTCGCGGCCGCCTTCAACGCCACTCCCCCCCGCTACTTCCTGAGCCCGCGGACCGAAGCGCTCGCGGCGATGGTCGCGGCGATGGCCGACTTCCACGCCGGCAACCTGGAAGGGGCGCTGGCCGGCCTCGAAGGTGCTTTGGGGCTTCTGCGCCGGCCGCACAGTCCTGCCGAGGGAGGGCTTCTGCGCGAGGCCGCCGTGGCGTTCCGCCAGCGCCAGAACGATCCGAGCGCGCGGACGCGCGCCGCTGCCGCGCGAGGGCTGGAGTTGCTCGGCCAAAAGGCCCGCGACTGAGGCATCGGGGAAGCGGCCGAAGAATCGGCCGCGCAATAGGCTGACAGGGCGAGATGGATCGAG
>JBBSEZ010000581.1:0-5292 GCA_038239195.1 Gemmatales bacterium | reverse complement strand
GTCTTCGAGGCCCACGCGGGGGATGCGTCCGCGTGGGCCTAGAATACTCGGCCCACCCAACGATCCCCCAACCAGTAGGGCGCCGCCGTGCTCAACCGCGTCATTGCCTTCTCGCTCAAGAACCGGCTCGTGGTGCTGCTCGGCGCCCTGGCCCTGGTGGTCTACGGCGGCTACCAGGCGCCCCGCCTTCCCGTGGACGTCTTCCCCGACCTCAACCGCCCCACGGTCACGATCATGACCGAGGCGCCCGGGCTGGCCCCCGAGGAGGTCGAGGTGCTGGTGACCCGGCCCCTGGAGTACCTCCTCAACGGCGCCACCGGCGTACGCCGCGTGCGCTCGTCCTCGGCGGTCGGCCTGTCCATCGTCTGGGTGGAGTTCGACTGGGGCACCGACGTCTACAAGGATCGCCAGGTCGTCACCGAGAAGCTCCAGCTCGCCCGCGAGCGCCTCCCCAAGGACGCTAACCCGACGATGGCGCCCATCTCCTCCATCATGGGCGAGATCATGCTCCTCGGGTTGCGCCCCGCCGACGGCGGCACGCCCGAGGAGCGCCACCGACGCGCGATGGAGCTGCGCACCCTGGCCGAGATCGGCCTGCGCAACCGGCTCCTTGCCGTCGAGGGCGTGGCTCAGGTCACCGTGATGGGCGGGGTGCTCAAGCAGTATCAGGTACTCACCTCGCCCGAGCGGCTCATGGCCTACGACGTGACGCTGGAGCAGCTCACCGAGGCCGTCGGCAAGGCCAACGCCGTCGCCGGTGGCGGGATCATGGAGCGGGGCGCGCGGGAGTCGATCGTGCGCTTCAGCGGCCGCAGCCTGATGCTCGAGGATGTCGGGCTGGTGCCCGTCGTCTGGCGCGGCGGCCGGCCCGTGCTCGTGCGCGACGTGGCCGACGTCCGCTTCGCCGGCCCGGTGCAGCGCGGCGATGGCAGTGTGCGCGTGCGGGAGGAAGGCGGGGTGGTGGGCGGGCCGGCGGTGATCCTCACCGTGCTGAAGCAGCCGCACGCCAACACACTGGACCTCGACCGCGAGATCGACCTCGTCCTCGATCAGTTCGAGCAGGACCTGCCGCCCGGCGCCCGGCTGGACCGGCACGTGTTCCGCCAGTCCGACTTCATCCGCGCTGCCATCGACAACGTCGAGGAGGCGATCCGCGACGGGGCCCTCTGGGTGCTCGTGGTCCTCTTCCTGTTCCTGTGGAACCTGCGCACCAGCTTCATCACCCTGACCGCCATCCCGCTGTCGGTCCTCACCACGGTCCTGGTCTTCCACGCCTTCGGCCTGTCGATCAACACCATGACGCTGGGCGGGATCGCCGTGGCGGTCGGCGAGCTGGTGGACGACGCCATCGTGGACGTGGAGAACATCTTCCGCCGGCTCAAGGAGAACCGGCAGCAGGCCGTGCCGGGCCCCGCGCTGCGGGTGATCTTCCTGGCGTCGAGCGAGGTACGCAGCTCCATCGTCTACGCGACGCTCATCGTCTGCCTGGTGGTGCTGCCGCTGTTCGCCCTGGGCGGGCTCGAGGGCAGGATGTTCGCCCCGCTCGGCCTGGCCTACGTGGTGTCGCTGGGCGCCTCGCTGGTGGTGTCGCTCACCGTCACCCCCGTCCTGGCCTCCTACCTGCTCCCGCGAGCCCGCTTCCTCGGGAAGCGAGAAGATCCGCTCCTTTTGCGAGGGCTGAAGTGGCTGGACGGCCACGTGGTGCGCTTCGCCCTGCGCCACCCGCGCCCCATCCTGGGCGCCGTGGCCGCGCTGGTGATCGTCTCGGTGTCGAGCATCTTCGGCATGGGAGGCGAGTTCCTCCCGCCCTTCAACGAGGGGACGCTGACGATCAACGCCCAGGCCGAGCCGGGGACCAGCCTGAAAGAGAGCGACCGACTGGGCCGGCGCCTGGAGGCCTTGCTCCTGGAGGTGCCCGAGGTGCTGTCGGTGGCCCGCCGGACGGGGCGCGCCGAGATGGACGAGCACGCCGAGGGCGTTCACTCGTCGGAGCTGGACGTGCGCCTGCTCGAACGTGAGCGCCCCCGGCCGGGCTGGGGGCATGCCATCCTGCGCGCCGTGCCCGGGCTGCGCGGCTGGGGCGTCGAGGAGGTGGGCCGGCCGCGCGCGCAGGTACTTGCGGACGTCCGCGACCGCGTGACGAGCTTGCCCGGCGTGAAGGTCAACGTGGGGCAACCCATCTCCCACCGGCTCGACCACGTGCTGTCGGGGGTGAAGGCGCAGGTGGCGGTGAAGGTCTTCGGGCCCGACCTCCGCGTGCTGCGGGACACCGCCCAGGACGTGCAAGCGCGGATGCGGCGGGTGCCCGGAGTGACGGACCTCCAGATCGAGCCCCAGGTCGAAATCTCGCAGGTGCGCCTGGAGGTGAAGCGCGAGGAAGCGAAGGAGTACGGCCTGGCGCCCGGCGACGTGGCCCGGTTGCTGGAGACCGCCTACAAGGGGCGGGTCGTTTCCGAAGTCCTCGATGGCGACCAGCGGTTCGACCTGGTGGTGTGGTACGACGAGGCCTCGCGCGCGAGCCCGTCCGCAATCGGCTCGACGATCCTCGACACGCCCTCGGGCCGCAAGGTGGCGCTGAGCCAGGTGGCCCGCGTGCTGGACACGACCGGCCCCAACACGCTCAACCGCGAAGGCGTGCAGCGCCGCATCGTGGTCTCCTGTAACGTCCAGGGGCGCGACCTGGCCACCGTGGTCGGCGACGTCCGGCGCTCGCTGGCCCCGGTCGAGCAGAAACTGCGGGCCGTCCCGGGCGGCTATCGGATCGAGTACGGCGGGCAGTTCGAGGCCCAGCAGCAGGCCAACCGGCGCTTGCTAATCCTGGGCGCGCTGGCGGTCCTGGGCGTGTTCCTGATCCTGTGCAAGGCGCTGGAGTCGTGGCAGGCCGCGATCCAGGTGCTGGCCAACGTCCCCCTCGCCGCCGTCGGCTCCGTGGTCGCCCTGTTGCTGACCAACCGCCCCGATCCCGAGGCGCTGGCCGCGGCGCCGTGGTGGCGCTGGCCGGCGGTCTGGCTGGCGGCGACGAGCCTGTCGGTGGCGCACTGGGTGGGCTTCATCACGCTGATCGGCATTGTGAGCCGCAACGGGATCATGATGATTTCCCACTACGTCCATCTCATGAAGCACGAGGGCGAGAAGTTCGACGAGCACATGATCGTGCGCGGCACCCTGGAGCGGCTGGCGCCGGTGCTGATGACCGCGGGCGTTGCCGTCATCGGCCTGGTGCCGCTGGCGCTGGGGGCGGGGCAGACGGGCAAGGAACTGCTGCACCCGCTGGCCGTGGTGGTGATCGGCGGGCTGATCGCCTCGACGCTCCTCGACCAGGTGGTCACGCCGGCGCTGTTCTACACCTTCGGGCGCAAGGTCTACGAGAGGCGGTTGGGCCCTGCGCGAGAGGACGAGGCGACGCTGCGGCTGGCCGATTCGTTGGTGCCGCCCGAGGTCATCGCCGAGGGCGCCCCGACGCCAACGGCCCTGTAACGGCCTGATGGTTGGGAGGGCGCGGTTCGCTTGGGAGGATGCGGTTCGCTCACGGGGCCGCCAAGGCGCGGGGCGCTCGCCCGCCGGCGCCCTTTTTGCAGGTATAATTGTCCAGACTTGTGTGGCTGGCGGGCCTCGCAACCCATTCCCTTTGCACGAGGTGAAAGCGATGGAGCCCGAGAAGACGCGGAGAGACTTCCTGCTCGCAGGCACCGCCGCCGGCCTCCTGGCTGCCGCAAGTGCCCCGGAGGTCGAGGCGGCCGCGCCGCCGGTCAGGCCCGCCAAGCACGAACACGGCCACGAACACCACGGCCACCAGGCCTACCCCCGCGACCGAGCCGGCGCCGGCGGCCCGGTGGGCAGCCCCACCGACCGGGGCAAGCTGGTGCCCGGCCTCCGCAAGACGAGCGACCCGCCCGCGGCGGTCGTGACGCCGGACCTGCGCAAGCTCCCCTTCCAAATGAAGGGCAAGGTCAAGGAGTTCCACTTGGTGGCGCAGCACACGCGCCGGGAGTTCCTGCCGGGCCAGTTCATGGACGTGTGGGGCTACAACGGCAGCATGCCCGGCCCCACCATCGAGGCCGTCGAGGGCGACCGCGTCCGCATCGTCGTCCACAACAAGCTCCCCGAATCGACCACCCTGCACCTGCACGGGCTGGAGCTGCTCAACCGCTACGACGGCGTCCACGGCCTGACGCAAGACCCCATCAAGCCGGGCACGTCCTTCGCCTACGAGCTGGCTCTGCATCAGAACGGGACGTACTTCTACCACTCGCACGGCCCCATGCAGGAGGGGCTGGGCATGGCCGGGCTGTTCATCATCCACCCGCGCTCGGCGTACCAGCCCGTGGTGGACCACGACTTCGCGCTCTTGATTCAGGAGTGGGCCATCCTGCCCCTGTCCACCGTCCCCAACGTCACCTCGATGGAGTTCAACTGGTTCACCCTCAACGGCCGCTCGGCGCCGTACACGACCCCGCTGCTGGTGAAGCTGGGCAGCCGGGTGCGCATCCGCATGGTGAACATGAGCCCTATCGACCACCACCCGATGCACCTGCACGGCCACACCTTCTGGGTCACCGGCACCGAGGCCGGGCGCATCCCCGAGACGGCCTGGATACCGAGCAACAACGTGCTGGTGGCGGTCGCCCAGGCGCGCGAGGTCGAGTTCATCGCCAACAACCCCGGCGACTGGGTGCTGCACTGCCACATGTTCCACCACATGATGAACCACATGACCGTCATGGTCGGCCCGATGGGCATGCAGATGCGGGGCATGCCGGCGGGGAACAACGCGCAGTCGGGCATGGGCATGACGCAGGGGGGGCCGGCCCTGGCCCGCGAGAACGGGCCGAGCCTGGGCCGGGGGATGGGCGAGCAGCAGAGCAACGAGCGGGCCGTGCGGACCGGCCCGGGCGCCGCGGGCAGCCACGCCGGGCACGGGGCGCCCGGCGGCCAGCGCGTGCCGGGCTTCCCGGCGGACATGATGGACATGCACGGGATGTACTCCGACGCCGAGGTCCGCAAGCTCAACAAGCCCGAGACGCGGGGCATGCGCCGCAACTGGTTCATGGGAGTCGAGGCGCTGCACACGATCGTGCGCGTCCTGCCGCCCGAGCTCTACGACAAGGTGGTGTCCGGCCAGGGCCAAGTGGCGCCCGGCGCCAGCGTCCCCGGCGGGGGCGCCGGTGACATGCCCGGGATGAAGCACGGCGAGCACGGCAAGATGCCCGGGATGAAGGAAGGCCCGAAGAAGGGCGGCCACGAGGGCCATGACCACTGACCTCCCGGCGCCAGGCGGGCCGGCGCGACGCC
>JBBSEZ010000580.1:0-5294 GCA_038239195.1 Gemmatales bacterium | reverse complement strand
CCCCCCCCAACACACCCCCCCGGCCCGCCCCCCCCCCGCGGGGGGGGGCGCGCGACCTTCTTGCTTGCCGTTACGCGCCGGCACTACTTGTCGGTCCGCGCCACCTCCACCACGATCTTCATCTGCGTGCTCTGGAACTCGAACCGTCCGGTCCGGGCCTCCATCTGCACGGCGTGGAAGTAGGGGTTGTTGATGGCGTTTTCCTTGTGCAACAGCGCCTTGCCCGTCCGCTTGTGGACGACGTCGATCGTGCTGTGCGGCATGAAGCTGGGCCCCGTGCGCTTCTGGTAGCGGCCCGTGAACACGATGACGGGCATGTCCTCGAAGTGAGTCAGCGTCATCGTCGTGTTCGGGTACTCGTTCGTCCACAGCAGCTTGTTGGTCTTGCGATCGAAGGCATACACGTCGCCGTTGACCGGCAGCGCCCGCAGGCCATAGCCCTGCGACAGCATCGGCTGGATCGGCGGCGGCTGGCCCCCGCCCCCGCCCCACATCGGCTGTACGTTGACGTCGGGCGGGCCGTTCACGGCCACGTAGACCGCGTTCGCGTCGGCCACCAGGTAGACGCCCTTGGCCGACGGCAGGTCCTTCGGCGCCATTTTGCCCCAGCGCATCTTGCCCTTCAGCACTTCCTTCGTCGTGCTCAGGTTGACGACGCGCACCGTGCCGTCCGGCTCCACGGCCCCGGCCAGGTTGGGGTCCTCCGAACGCAACTGGACCGAACCGGGGGCGAACTTCTGCTCCCAGACCGTCCGGCCGGCGAGCACGTCGTAGATGCGCATCTGGAGCACGTTGCGGACGTCGGTCTCGGAGACCAGGATGTTGCGGCCCAGCATGCGCACGCGGTTCTGATACTCGTTGGTGAAGTCGCGCACGCGCACCGTCACGCCATCGTAGGCCCGGAAGGCCCGCGTGCCCGTGGCGGTGTTGCCCTCGCCCATGCCCACCACGTAGATGTTCTGCTCGTCGCCGAACACCACGCTCTGCGCGTTCACGTCGGTGCGCGTCCACAGCGTTCGCCCCGTGACGGGGTCGATGGCCGTCAGGGCATCGCGCGTCAGCAGGCAGATGACCGCGCCTTGCAAAGGGCCAGCCGTGCCCAGGCGCTGCATCTCCCCGTTGGAATAGAGCACCTGAACGCTGCCGTCTCTCGGGTCGAAGGTGTAGCTGTTCGCGACGGCCCCGACGGCGGTGGGGAGCAGGCTCTTCTCCCACAACACCCGGCCCTTGTTCTGCGGGTCGATCCCGAAGACGAGGTGCCCGACCTGCAACACCACGAGGTGCCCGAGCGTCTGGTAGTTGTACCGGGCCAGGAACGGCTCGGCGCGCCAGTCCGTCACGAGCGACTGGAAGTTGGTGCGCGTCAGGCTGACGTTCCAGCGCTCCTCGCCCGTGGCGGCGTCGCTCATCCGCAGCCCATGCGTGTCGAAGCGCAGCGCCAGGCGGTTTCTCTGGAAGAACGGCATCCGCTCCCCGTCGTGGGCGAACTGGTACGACTGGCTCACGTAGGCCGTGCCGGTCTCCGTCGTCTTGACGTTGACCTTCGCCTTGCCGCGGATCGTGAACCGCAGCGGCGGGTCGAGGTAGGGCAGGAAGCGCTTGTCCGTGGTCAGGTCTTCGAGGTACTCGGCGCCGGTCTTGCCGTCGGCGACGACGACCCGGCCATACTTTTCCCCGAGCATCCGGTAGTAGTAGGCGGCGTCCTCGAGGAAGCCCTTGCGCGTGTAGAGCCGGGCCAGGGCCTCGACGGCCCGGGCGGACGTCTCGGCCTTCTCGCCGGGGGCGCGCAGCAGGCTCAACTGCTGCTCGGCCTCCAGGAGCGAGCCGACGTCGGGCTCCTCCATCAACCGCTCGGCCAGCGCCAGCCGGGCGTCCTTGCCGACCCCGAACAGCGAGCCGAACAGCCGGACGAACTTGCGCAGGTCCTCCACCGGCACGCTCGGCGTTGCCTGGAGCTTGCGCCAGCGGGCGGTGATGGCCTTTTCGACGGCCTCGCTCTGCTTGGCGTCGCGCGAGTTGGCCACCATCGACGCGATGCGCCCTTGCGACCAGACGTCGGGCGCCGCCTTGACCGACGGCTCATCGACGACCTGGATCAGCTCGTCGCGCCGGGCCGTCTCGCCCAGCTCCAGATAGCGCTCGAAGGCATCGACAAGGCGGTTTTGCGCCTCGCGGCCCTTGCCGACCAGGCACAGGAAGTTGGCCCGCCGGCGGCGCTCCTCGGTCTCGCGGCGGGCGCGCTCCTCGCCGGTCGAATCGCCGAGATCGACCTTGCAGAGCTCCTCGTACTCCTTGAGGTAGGTCTCGGCCTTGGCGAAGTCGCGCTGGGTGTATTCGGTCAGGGCGTCGTAGAGCTTGGCGCGGGCGCTGGCGAGCAGCTCGCCGGCCGGCCCGGCCCGCAACGCGCGGCGGAAGTCGGCGATGGCGGCGCCGAGGTCGCCCTTGTCGAGCATGTAGTCGCCGCGCTCGACGAGCAGGGCGGGGTCGTCGGCCTTCTTGGCGGCGACGAGCGCGTTGAGCTGCTCGAGCTTGACCTCGATCTGGGGGTAGACGACCACCTCGGTCGTGGTCTGCGACAGGAGCCGGCCCTCGTAGAAGAGGAGGTTGCCGGGCACGTCCTTCTTGCGCGAGCGGGTGTGGGCGTGGACCAGGCCCTTATCGACGTTGATGGCGCAGATCTCCGGCTCGCCGGTGCGGACGGCCGCGCGCAGAGGCAGGTAGTAGATGGTGTCGCTGCGCTCGCCCTTCTTGAGCGGGCTGGCCACGCCCTGCCCGGACGGCATGCCCGTCTCCAGGCTCCACACCACGTCGCCGTTGTTCAGCCCGAGGGCGTAGGTGCGAGACTTGCCGACCACCACGACCTTGCCGTTGAACACCCCACCCAGGTAGAGGTCGCCGTCCTGGCGCGAGCGCGACCAGACCGGGGAGCCATCGCGCAGGTTGACGCAGTGAATCGACTTGGCGTCGGCGGCGGTGAAGACCACCTTGCCGTCGATCACCACGGGGGCCGTCGTCTTCCAGCGCCCTTCGAGGCCGCCGATCTTGACGTAACGGCCGTCGGGCATGCGAAGCCAGCCGGGAGGAGGAGGCCACACGCCCGGGTTCGGCGGGGCCTCGGCGCCGGCGCCCTTTTCGCGGTAGGGGTAGGCCCACACGAGGCTGTTGGCCAGCACGTCGATGCCGAAGACGGCGCCGGCGTTGGTGGGCACCACGAGAATGCCTTCGCCGTAGGCGAGGTGGGCGGCCTGCGTGCGCCGGAACGGGTTCTGTTCGAGCTTCATGTCCTTGACGGTGGCGAGCAGCGCCTGGGAGATGACCTCGCCCTTGTCGGAGTCGATGCAGGCCAGCCGGAGCTCCTGGCTGCGCTCGATGAGCGAGTAGAGCCGACCGCCCAGGGGCAGCGGCGGGCCGAGGAAGATGCTGTCGCCCAACCGCGACTTGTCGATGCCGTGCCCGCCCAGTTGCCACTTCGCCTTGCCCGAGACCACTTCGTAGGCCTCGAGCCGGTTGGTCAGGATGGCATCGGTGATGTCTTTCTCGTAGGCGGGAGGACGAACGCCGAAGCGCGGGTCGAACGTCTGGTAGGTCGGCGGCGGCACCGCCAGGTCGTCGATCGCGTAAACGAGCTTTCCATCGGTGCTGAGCGAGCCGACGACGGAGTTGTCGAAGACGGCCGAGGGCCTACCGCCCTGCATGAGATAGGTGCCGAGCCAGCTGCTGAGGGCGCGGGACCGATTGGGGTTGGGGCCCAGGCCGCTGGCGAACATCTCGTCCATGCTCCAGGGGGAGCGGGCGCGCCAGACGACCTTGCCGGCCTTGTCGTTGACGTCGCGGGCGTAGATGCCATCATAGCCGCGGTAGACCACCAAGGGCCGCTTGGTCTCGCCCTTGGCGATCGTCACGGTGAGCGGGTAGAAACCGGGGAGCACCGGCTGCGCCCGCCCCGTGGTGGGCGTGAGGAGCGCCTTCTCGGCGGCCTCGATCTGGCGCTTGGTGTCGTTGGTGACGAAGGTCTTGACGCGCCACGTCGCTTCGAGGAACGGCGCGCCGCCGATGAGGCGCGAGCTGCGCCCGGGGCCGCCGCCGAAGAGCAGGGAGTCGCCGGCGTACTGGGTCGAGGCGCCGGCGCCGAGGCGATCGACGTAGGCCTTGAAGTCGGCGACGGTCATGTCGTCGCCGCGCACCTTGAGGTCGAGCCCGCGCCGGGCGAGCTCGGTGTAAACCGCCTCCTTGCCGTCGCTGTTCTCGCCGTACTGGAAGGCGATGGCGGCCTTCATGAGGCTGGCGGCGGTGACGTTGCGGATGCCCTGGCGATTGATGAGCATCTGGAAGAAGTGGGCGGCGGAGCGGAACTCCCCGCGGTCGAGCATGTAAGTGGCCAGCCAGCCAGCTGCCGACGGACCGGACTCGGTGTGCAGATAGAGGGCGGCGGCGCGGGCCATCTCCTGCCAGTCGTTGCGCTCGCGCGCCTGCTTGACCATGCGGGCTGCTTCGGCGCCATACTTGGCCTCGTAAATCGCCTTCCCGGCAGGGGGAAGGACGCCCAGCAGGCGGTTGGCCTCGCGCCGGACGCTGACGTAGGCGGTGATCTCGCGGCCATCGGGCCCGCGGCGGTTGACGGGGACGAAGACGTCTTCGGTGCGTTCGAGGAGCTCGTGAATCGCCTCGGTCGCGGCGCGGAAGTCGGGCTCGCGGCGGCGCACCTCGGCGTCCACGTAGCCGATCTTCTCGGCCACGTCGTCATCCTTGACCAGGGCGATGCTGCCGAGGTCGTAGGCGTCCTTGACCTTGGCGACCGGCGGAGGGGGCGGCGGGTCGATCCCGATGGGCGGGCGCTTCTGGGCCGTCGCGTTGGGCGCCAGGGACACCGCGCCAAGGGCGGCGACCACCACCAGGACGAGGACGGCTCGGCATGAGCTCCATGACATTGGCGTGCTTCCCCCGTTTCAATCCTTGTTCTGCTGGATCTCCCGCCCCGGGCACCACGGCTCGATCCTTATTACAGTCTCTACAAGTGCGGTGAATTGTCTCACAGGGCGCGCCCGACTGGCAAGGACAAATCCCGTCGATTCCCCCCCGCCGCCGCGACGAACCGGCGCCATCCGGGCGACCCCATCCGTCGCGGCAACCTCCCCTTCTTGCCCCGTCGGGACTTTCGGGAAGGCGATCGCGACAGGAGCAGCAAGGCCCTCGCCACCATCCCGCAATGACGATGCTTGGCGCGGAAGTTAACACCATTGTGACGCCGCAAGGCCCCCTCGGCGAGGGCCCTCGCCCGGAAACGGTCCTCCTTG
>JBBSEZ010000579.1:0-5316 GCA_038239195.1 Gemmatales bacterium | reverse complement strand
GGCCCTCCCCCTTGCCGCCGGCGGCGTCGCCGTGGAAGCGCTGGAGCACGCCCGGCAGTTGGGCGAAGCGGGGCCCAAGCAGGCGTTGGTAGAGCGTCACCGGCCCCTCCCCCGATTCGAGAAGCCCCCTTCGGCCCACTCACCGCGCGGGCGAGCCATCGTAGACCATCAGATGCCCGGAGGCGTTGCCGGTCAACAGCCGGCCGTCGCGGGTGAAGGCGGCGGCGCGGACGGCCCCCGTCTGCCGGGGCAGCGTCAGCAACTCCTCTCCGCTCGCCGGTTCCCACAACTTCATCTCTCCCTTGCCGGTGCTGAGCAGGCGGCGGCCGTCGGGGGAGAACGCAACGGACAAAACGGGCCCTCGATGGGCGCGGAGCGTTCTCGCGCCGGGCCCGAACGGGCGCCACAGTTGGGCAGTCCCGTCGTGGCCGGCCGACGCCAGCAGGCCGTCGCGGTTGAAGGCCAGGGCGTAAACCTGGCCGGTGTGCCCACCCGAATGGGCGACCTTGCCGTTCGCCAGGTCGAGCACGAAGATGCCGCCATCGCGGAGGACGGCGGCGAGGAGGTTGCCGTCGGTACTGAAGGTTACGCTCCCCGGCCCGTGGTAGTCGATGACCACGTCCACGTCGCCCTTGGGGCCGACGACCTGCTCGATGCGGTGCCATGCGCGGCCCGCAAAGGGCTCGAGGGACAGGCAGCGCGTCTCCTTTCCCGTGCCGGCGTCCCACAGCTTGAGCGCCAGGTCGCGCCCCGCCGTCGCCAGGCGCTTGCCGTCGGGGCTGAACGCCACGGCGTAAACCAGCCCTTTGTGCCCGTTCAGCTCGAAGGCCAGTTTGCCGGTCGCGACGTCGAACACCTGCACCCCGCCGGGCTTGTCGAGGGCCCTCGCGTCGCCCCAGGCCAGGGCGACGCGGGCGCCGTCGGGGCTCAGCGCGCCGGCGAGGAAGTGGGGCGCCCCGTTGAAGTGCTTTCTGCTGCGTCCGCTGGCGGTTTCGACGTCGATCGCCGAGGCGCGGTGACGCTCGAACCAACCGCCGGCCAGCATCAGGGCGCGCTTGCCATCGTCGCTAACGGCCAGTTGGTTGGCTCGCGCGTTGGCGTCAAAGAAGGCCTGCATTTCCTGGTACTGGGAGCTGTCCCACACGCGCACCTCGTCGGTGGCGTCGCCCAAGCTGGCCGAGGCGACCCGCTGACTGTCGGCGCTGAAGGCGACGCGCCCCACCAGGCGCGTATGGCCGCGCAGCGCGTGAAATTCCTGGCCCGACCCGGTGTTCCACAGTTTGACCGTCTGGTCGGCGCTGGCCGAGGCCAGCAGGTTGTTGTCGGGGCTGAAGGCGACCGCGTACACCGGGCCCTCGTGCCGGTACAGGCGCCGCTCGCGCTTGCCGCTGCTCACCTCCCAGATCGCCACGGTGTTGTCCTCGGCGCCCGAAGCGAGGTAGCGCCCGTCGAGCCGGAACGCCAGCTCGCTGACGCCGTTGGTCTTGCCTTGCAGGTCGCGCACGAACTTGCCGTCGGCCGAGCGCCACAGCTTGGCCGCGCCGGTCATGTCGGACGAGGCCAGCAGGGCCCCATCGGGGCTGAAGGCGATCGCCCGCAGGTCGCGCGCGTGTCCGGCGCAGGTGGCGACCACCTTGCCCGTCGCGACGTCGTGAACGCGCACCAGCCGGTCGTGCCCCGCCGAGGCCAACCGCTTGCCGTCGGGGCTGAAGGCAACGCTCGCCACCCCGCGTGGGTGGCCGGTCAACTGGTGGACGACCCGACCCGTCTCGGCATCGAGGAGGCGCAGCGTGCCCTTCCGAGAGTCGGCGTCGGCATAGCGCGTGCCGTCGGGGCAAAAGGCGCGGTCGAGGGCGAGCAGTTCGGGGAAGCGCTTGCCCTGCTCGCGACGGACCTGTCGCAGCCAGGCGCGGCGGGGCAGTGGGCCGGAGCTCTTCCCCGAGCGCGACGACCACGCGAACAGGTGCGCCCGGCCAAGCCGGTCGAGGTAGTGCCACTCCCAGCGTCGCTGATCGGCAGGGGCAGACGCCAGCACGTCGCGGGCCCGGGCGGCGTTCCCGCCGTACCAGTCGCGGTTGGCCAGGGCGACCGACTGGAGGTAGAGCGCCGCACGGGCGCGCGCCAGGGCGGCCTTGGCCTCGCCGGTCGCGCCCTCCGCCACCTGGCGCTGCTCGTCGGCCCGCGCGTGCGCCGCGCGCTCGCCCTTGGCCGACTGTTCCGCGTCGTCCCGGGCCAGCCGGTAGGCATTGGCGTTGGCAACCGCCTCGGCCCACTTCCACACCACCAGCGATCCACCCCCCGCCGTGAGGGCCACCACCAGCGCCAGCAGGGCCGCCACCACCGGCCGGCGCCGCGCCCACTTGACGGCTCGCTCCACCCTCCCAACCGGCCTGGCCTGGATCGGCTCGCCGGCGAGGAAGCGCCCCAGGTCGTCGGCCAGGGCCGCCGCGCTGGGGTAGCGGCGGCCGGGCGCCTTGTGCAGGCACTTGAGGCAGATGGTCTCGAGGTCGCGCGGCACGGAGCGCTGGAGCCGGGAGGGCGGGACCGGCTCCACGGCGACGACCTGTTCGAGGGTGTCGAGCACGCTGGTGCCCCGAAATGGCGGAGCGCCGGTGAGCATCTCGTAGAGAATGACGCCTAGCGCGTAGGTGTCGGCTGCGGGACCGACCTCTCCCCGCCCGGCGGCCTGCTCGGGCGCCATGTAGCTGGGCGTGCCGAGCACGGCCCCGCTCTGGGTCGGGTGCGACGCCGTCCCTTCTTCCCCGAGGGCGAACTGCTTGGCGAGGCCGAAGTCGGCGATCTTGGGGACGGCACCTCCCTCACCCCCCAACCCCCTCTCCCAGAACGGGAGAGGGGGAGCAAGACCTTCCGGCCCCCCCTCTCCCTCCTTGGGAGAGGGGGTTGGGGGGTGAGGGAACGCCAGCAGCACGTTGGCCGGCTTCAGGTCGCGATGGACGACCCCCGCGCGGTGGGCCGCGTCCACCGCGCTCGCCAGCACCTGTATCAGTCGCGCCGCCTCGCGCGGGGGCTGCGGCGTGCCGCCGAGGTGACGGTCGAGGCTGTCGCCCTCGACCAACTCGGCGGCGAAGAACGGCAGGCCGTCCTGCTCGCCCAGCTCGAACACTTGCACGATGTTGGGGTGCTGAAGGCGCGCCACCGCCTCGGCCTCGCGCCGGAAGCGCTCGCGCTGCGCGGCCCCGGCGTGGGCCCCCGCCAGGATCATCTTCAGCGCCACCAGCCGCTTGAGCCGAAGGTCGCGCGCCTTGTAGACGACGCCCATCCCGCCGCGCCCCAGCTCCTCCAGCACCTCGTAGCCAGCCACCTTCGGCGACGGACGGACGCTGGCCCCTCCGGGGCCGGTGCCCTCGGACGTGTTCGACTGGACGCGCGTTTGGAGCAGGGGATCGAAGGCGCGTAGCGCCTCGATGCGGCGGCACAGCTCGCCGAGCAGTTCCGGGCGATCGCGGCACAGTTCCTCCGGCGCGACCTCGTGCCCCTCCTCGCGTCCCGCGTCCCAGAGCGAAAGCAGCTCGTTGACGGCCTTGCCGTCGCCCATGTCCTTGCCCTCGCTAGATGCCAGGCAGTTCGCCGCCCAGCGCCTCGTGCAGTTTCAGGCGCACGTCGCGCCAGCGCGACTTGATCGTGCGCACCGTCACGCCGACCACGGCGGCGGCCTGCTCCTGCTTGAGCCCCTGGTAGTAGAGCAGGTCGAAGACCTCGCGCTCCTCGGCCGGCAGCGCCTCGACCTGGCGGTGGAACTCGGTCCACAGCGCCACCCGGCCGGGCTCGTGGGTCACGTCGGCCTGCTCCAGCGCCGGCGGGGCATGTCCCTGACCGTCCTCTGGCCCCAGGCTGGCGTGGTGCGCCCCGGCCCCCTGCGGGCCGTAGTAGTGCCGTGCCAGGTCGATCAGCTCGCGCCGCACCTGGAGGGCCGCGACCCGGTAGAAGTCGCGCACCGTGGGGAGGGGCACCTCGCCCAGCGCCCGGCACAGGCGCAGCATGGCGTTCTGGAGCACGTCGCCCGTGTCCTCCCAGCGGCGAACGCCGGGGTAGTTGCGGAGCATGCTGCGCGTCAGGCGCTCGAGGCGCTGGCAGGCGTGCTGGAACAGCTCGTTGCGGGCGCTGGCGTCGCCGGCCCGCAGCCGGTCGAGGCAGGCCTGCAACATCACCGAGGGCTCGTCGGACATTGGCTCGCTCCACCGGGGGCACGGGGCTGGCCCGAGCATGGATGATACGGGCCGCTCATCTGGTTCGCCAGCGGATTCGCACGGGCCGGTAACCGCTAAGCCGCAAGCGGCGGGCCCGGGAGGTTCGCCGCTTGCGCCATTTTCCTTTCCCCTCGCGCCGGCGGCGCCCGCTGGACACGACAGAGGCGGCCCGACACGGCTGCTCTTCACCCCCCCAAACCGAACACCGTTGTAGGAGCCGGCCATGTTCCGTCGCTTGCTGCTGTCCGCGCTGACTGTCCTCGCCTTGCTCACCCCCGTCGCCACGACCCAGGCTCGCGCCGCCACGACCGCCACCCGCACCACCGGCTATGCCGTCTACTACCGCTCCGGTAACTCCGCCTGGTACGCCGCCGGCACCTTCGCCACCTCTGCCGAGGCTCGCCGCGCCTCCGATCAACTCGTGGCCCGCGGCTACACGGTGTTCGTCCGCTCGGCCGACCTCGCGGTGGCCCGGCCCGCGGTGGCGGCCGACACCGTCACCCTGGCCCAGGCGACGACGGCCTTCCGGGCGGTGGCGGGCCGGCAGGACATCGCCTTCCGCTTTGTCGAGGACGGCTGCTACGCCCGCGCTCACCTGATGGTCGGCCACCTGCAAGCCCTGGGCATGCGACCTCGCAAAGCGTGGGCCTTCGGCGACCTGTACGCCTCGACGCCCAACCACCCCGACCGGCACGTGGCCTGGAACTACCACGTCGCCCCTACCCTGCGGGTGCGCGACCAGCACAACCGCGTTGTCGAGATGGTCATCGACCCTTCGCTGGCGACCCGCCCCGTCACCGTCGCCGAGTGGCGGGCGCTGATGACGCGGCCGCAAGGGCAGGTTCCCTCCGTCTGCCTGACGAACCTCGGGCAGGCGCCGGTCAAGCCGGGCAACGTCCCTGTCGGCGGGCACGGCTTCTGGCCGGGCAACGACCCCGCCGACGCGAACGCCTTCGCGGTCTACGTCATGCGGATGTACAAGCCCTACGAGGGCAAGCGGGCCCCGACCACCGTCTACACGACCAACGTCATCAACTTCTGGAGGACCAACCAGGCCGAGGCGCGGCGGCTCGCCCGCATGTGAGAGGCGCGGGGGGGGTGAGCGAGG
>JBBSEZ010000578.1:0-5331 GCA_038239195.1 Gemmatales bacterium | reverse complement strand
GGCGTTGCTCTGGTCGCCCGGCGAGGTCAAGACGGGGGCGTGGTTGGCGGTGGTGATCGCCCAGCCGAAGGTCGTGCTGACCGTCTGCACTTCCTGATCGGAGGCCGTGACGGTGACGACGTAGGGCGAGCCGAGCGCGGCGCCACCGTCGGGGGAGCCGGTGATGAGGCCCGTCGAGGTGTCGATGGTCAGGCCCGAGGGCAGGTTGCTGGCGTCGTAGACGATCGGGTCGCCGTCGGGCTGCGTGGCGTTGATCTGGAGCGAGACGACGTCGTTGACGGCGTTGCTCTGGTTGCCGGGGCTACTCAGCACGGGCGCCCGCACGGTGTCGGTCACGCTCCAGGCGAACGTCTGGGTGGCGCTGCCGCCGTGGCCGTTGGACACGATGACCGTCACGGGGTAGTTGCCGGAGAAGCTCTCGGCCGCCTGGTAGGCCACGGCCCCGGTGATGAGCCCGGTGCTGGCGTTGATGCTCAAGCCGGTGGGAGTGGGAAGGTTGGCTGCGGCGTGGCTCAGCGCGTAGCCGTTGGGCTCGCTGGCCATCACTTGCAGCGAGACGGCCGCGCCCTCGGCAACCCTTGGGCTGTGCGGTGGTGAGTCGCTGGCCGTTTCGACCAGGCGTTTACCCGACCCGCGGCTTTTCCGGCCCTTCACAAATCCTCCTCCAGCGCCCGCAGCAACTCCTGAATCCGTCGTCGCGCCTCCAACGACCGGGCGCGATTCAGCTCCAGGCGCAAGGCGGGCTCGGCCGTCTCCGCCAGCCCGCGGAGGGCCCCCGAGGCCGCCTCGCGCACCTCGAAGTCGTTGCTGTCCAATTCGGCGATGAGCCGTGCCAGGCGCGCAGGCGTGGCACGGGCGCGCCGAGCCAGGATGGCGCCGATTTCCGCCTTAGTCGCGCGGACCTTCGCCTTGGTCGGCTCGTCCAGGTCCAGTTTCAGGGCCAAGTCGGCGAGCGAAAGCACCTCCCGCAACGAAGCCGAGGGCGAACGCTTCCAAGAAGGCGGCTGTGGGCGGTCGTATGTTAAAGCAGGCCCCCCATACCACTCGCGGTCGTAGTGGAACAGGCTCAGCACGACGTACTTGCGCAGCCGGGAGTCGCGGACGCCTTTTGTCAACACGCGCCTGTAAAGTCCCAATATCGCTGGGTCATCCCGCACCGGGAGGATGCCGCTGATGAACCATCCGATCTTATTGTTGCCTGGGACTCGGATCCATTTCTCGAGGACGGCACAGGCCTTGGGCGAGCGCATCCTGGCGAGGGCTGCGGGCACCCCCCCGTCAGTGCCGGGCACCGGACTCGTGTCCAGCCAGGCGAGCAGTTTGTCGGAGGGGGCGCGAACGTTCCCCGCTGCTTCGATCAAGGCTTTCCTGCGCACGGGGTGGGCCGTGAACTCCTTGTCGTAAGCGAGCATTACCAGGGCCTGCTCCGCTTCCGCGTCACCTCGCTCGCCCACCGCCCCGACGACCCGGCGCATGCGCAGGGTGTGCGTTGCCCACTTGTAACTCCGGTCGGCGTCCAGGCGCGTAAGAAAATCGGGATCGGTGAGGAGCCGTGCAACTCGGGCGACCGAACACGGAGGCCCCTTCTGGCAGAGAAATACGGCCGCATCCTGTAGCCGCTGGGGGTCTTTGGACGTGCGCAGTTCAGCCTGCCAGCGCTTGAGGTCCCCGGCCGTCGCCCCTGGTGGTCCCACGGCCGCGACGGGACAGGCGAGGAGAAGCGAGACCAACAACGAGCCGGTGAAGCTGTACTTGCGAAACATGATCTGCTCCGAGACGAGGGCCTTCCATCAATCGAACACCCGACTGGCCCGCATCGCTATCACTTGGATCAGGTCGAGATCCTCCGTTGGGATTCGCCCGATGATGACGGGCTGCGCATCGACCTTCGGGGACATCAGGTTCTCGTTCCTTGGCGAGGTCAGCTTGTCGGTCCCGACCATTGTAGTCGGGTCGCGATGGGCCAGACCAAGGATGTGCCCGACTTCGTGGGCGATGACGAGGCCGTAGATGCGCTGGTTCCTGTCGGGGGCCCCAATCGCGTTGGTCACCAACATGCCCCACTTCGTGGTATCATCGCCGCGCCCCGGCGCGCCTCCTCCCACATTGTAAAATCGCTGGTCCCCCAACAGGTGCATAGTCTCGTTCTTCGGGGCCCTTGGGTCGGCCCCGATGCGGTAGTTAAGCGTGAGTTGCTTGCCGAACCGATTCCCTGGGTAGAGGATGGCAGCACCAGCTACGTCCGGGGGGTCCATGCTGGCGATGTAGGCGATCTGAAGGACCTTTGGCGTCGCGTTCCGCCAGACCATGAACTTAGCGCGACCACCAACCTCCGCAGACACGTCCTCAACGGTCTTGTCGAAGCCGAACCCTGCCGCGCGAGTGTCATCGACGGTGGCTTTAAGGTAGGATCGCGAGCCACCCACTAGTACCTGCACCAGGCCCATCGGAGGATTGTTATTGACGGCCGGCCCAGGCCACAAGATGATCCCTGCCTGGCGGAGGTAGATGTTGGCGATGGCGATCTGCTTTTGCGCCAGTTCGGGCGTGACCTCCGTCTTCGCGCCCGACTTCCCGGTGTAAAGGGTGACTTGATATGGCAAGCGCTTCGGGGCCAGAACATACGCTTCGTAGGTGTCCAAGATCGGGTCGGTCGCCGCCTGCTTCGCGCCCTTTCGGTAGCGAGCTGTCAACTTGACGAAGCCGTCTTTCTTGCCCACGACGAAGACCTCCTTGCCCGTCTGGACCTCCTTCAGCACGAGGTTGCGCCCCCGCGTATCAACAAACCGAACTTGCCCGCCCTCAGCCTTCCCTTTCACTCCAGGCGCGCTGACGGTTTTCGGGTCCGATGCTTGCGACCAGTACACCCGGTCGTTCGCCAAGTCGTCGGCTCCCCCGGTGATCGCGACCTTCGATAGCTGCGAGGAAGCTGTTTCGCCGGAAGTGTTTTCGATCCAGGGATTCTCGAAGCGCAAGATCCCGGCGGGGTTCACGATAGCGTTCCGCGGCGTACTCGCGTCCACAATTGTGTTACGGGAGCTAACCGGTTCGATCACGACCCGGCGCAGGTCAACTTCTTTCGGTTCGGCCGCGACGGCCAGGAACAGCGGGGCCATCGCCCCCGAGGCGAACCGTAGCACGGTGCTCGCCGCATAGGGTCCCGGTTGGGCGAACAGGTGGGACGCGGACACGATGAACAGGTCGCCCGCCCGGGAGACGCTGCCTGCCGAGGACGAGCCATCGCCCCACGCGATCATCGGCAACTCGACCGCCGCGTCGTTCGGGTTCGGGTTCGCCACCACCCACAGTTGCCCGCCGGCGGAGGCGCCTTCGACAGCCGGAAGCCGCCCGGTGTCACCGCGCAATGGCTGAGGCACCACCGTCACGGCGGCACTGGCGCTGAGCGAGCCCCCCTCACCGCCGGTGATTGTCGCGCTCACCGTTTGCTGCCCGGGCGCGAGGTAGCGGTGATTGCCGGTGACCTGAAACAACCCTCCAGAACCAATCACCGTGCCCGGGCCGCTGGTGCCGTCCCCCCAGGAGATGCTCGCCGTGAAGTCGGCGGCCACCGCGGCCGGATCGGTCGTCGTGAAGGTCGCCACCGTGAGGCCGGACGTGTCCCCCGCGAACAGATCGCCCACGGCGGTTGTTCCGCTGGCGGTCACCAAGTTCCCCCCGTCCGCGATCGTGACGGTGACGGCCTGCGGGCCTGCGCTGGCGTAGGCGTGCCCCGCAGACACGAAGAACGTCCCCGCCGCGCCCACCACGGTCCCGATGCTGGTGGTGTTGTCGGCCCAGGTGATGGTGGCCTGGTAATCGGATGCTTGGCGGTACGGGTTCGCGTCGGTGAAACTGGCGACGGGAACGGCCGCATCGATCCCCTTGACCATGCTGCTGGGCAGGACGGTCGCAGACAACGTCGCGTCCGCGACGGTGACCGAGCCGATGGCAGTAGCCAGCGTCGAGCCGCTGTCGGACAGCGTGACCGTCAAGTTATAGGCCCCGGCGGTCGTGTAGGTGTGGCTCCCCGTGATGCGAAGCGCACCGGCCTCCGGGACAACCGACCCCGCCTCGGGGGCCGACCCGTCGCCCCAGTCGATCCGCACGCTCTCGCTGAAGGGCCAAACGAACGTCGCCACGGTGACGTCCGACAGGGCAGTGCCTTCGATGGCGGTCAAGGACGCTCCCTGCCCCGATGGCGTCGGGACGAAGGCGCCCCAAAGGAAAGTCTGGCTGGCACTCCGGCCCCCCGAGTCCGTCACCGAGACGGTGACCTGGGACGGGGGCGCGTCCCACGCCGCCATGAACGTCCCTTCGATTCGGCCCGAGGAGGGATCGACGTCCAGGCCGTCCGGCAGCCCCACGGCGTCGTAGACGAGCCCCTCTCCGTACGGGTCGGTGGCCGCCAACTGGAGAGAGACTGCGTCCCCGGCCGAACTCACCTGAGGGCCGGGGTTGGCCAGGACCGGGGGCTGGCTGCCTGCGTGCGTGACCGCCCAGGTCAGTTCTCGCGTCGTCTGGGACGTCCCGTCGCTGACCGACACGCCCACGAGGTACGCGTCATCCTGAGCGGCGCCACTCGCCACCGTCCCGTGGATCAATCCGCTCTGGGGGTCGAGGGTGAGGCCGGCCGGCAAGTTGGCTGCGGAGTAGGTCAGCGTGCGCCCGGTCTCGCTCGCCATCACTTGCACCGATACGCTGTCGCCCTCCGCATTGGCCTGATTGGGCGGCATCGTCAGCGCGATGGTTGGCGTGACCGCCCAGGCGAACGTCTGCCCGTAACTGACCGAGCCATTGCTGGCCACCACGGTGACCGCGTACGGCCCGCCGTCCGCCGCGCCGGCCGCGATCGTCCCCGTGATGAGCCCCGTGGTCGGGTGGATGCTCGCGCCGGGCGGTAAGCCCGCGGCGCTGTAGGCAAGCGGCGCCCCCGGCGGCGCGCTGCCCACCACCTGGAGCGAGACGCTATCCCCTTCCTGGCTGCTCTGGTCGCCGGGGTTGCTCACGCCCACGGCGGTCACTGCCCACACGAACTGCTGCGTCGTCGTATGCGCCCCGTCCGAGGCCGTCACCGTCACCAGATACGGCCCGCCCTGGTGCGCGGTGTTGCTCAGCGTCCCCGCGATCAGCCCGCTGGCCGGGTTCAGCGTCAAGCCCGGCGGCAGGCCCGTTGCCGAGTACGCCACCCCGTCGCCGTCGGCGTCGTGGCCCTGCAACTGGAGCGACACCGTCGCCCCGTCCACGCTGGCTTGCGGCCCCGGGTTGAGCAGCGCAACGTGCGTCACCGCCCAGTTGAACGTCGCGCTGGCGCTACTCATCCCGGCATTGGCC
>JBBSEZ010000577.1:0-5344 GCA_038239195.1 Gemmatales bacterium | reverse complement strand
CGTGGCCGATGGCTTGCACATCCGCCTCGGAAAACGTAATCTCTCGCATGACCGGCCTCCCATTCCTTCCTCCATGGTCTGAGTTTATGGGTGTTCCGGTCTTTGTCTATTGTGTCACGCTGACCCGCGTCGAGTATACCCGGCCGCGCAGTTCCCGCCCCCCCTCGACGGCGGCCCCCGCTGCCCCGCGCAAGCTGGACGGCACCGAACTGAAGGCCGTGCGGAAGTGCCTGGACATGATCCGCTCCTGCCACCTGAAGGACGGCTCGATCCGCATGACGGGAGTGGGCGATCTGGTGTGGGTCGAGCCTCACGACGGCAACCTTGCCGCGCTGGCGCTGCTGGCGGCGAGGGACGTCGTGGCCCTGAGCGCCGCCCGGAAAAAGCTCGACCTCGACTTCGTGCGCGGCTGGCTCGTCTGGTACGCCGACCACATCGAAGAGCCGAGCGGCATCGTCCCGGCGCACGAAGGCACGCGTGGCAAGAAGCTGGTGAAAATCAAAGACAACGTGAGAGCGTACAACTCCGTGAGCGCCTGCGCGGGCACCTACCTGCTCGCCGTGGCTCGCTTCCACCGGGCCCATAAGAAGACGCCGCCCCGGGTGATCGACGCCGCCGTACGCTCGCTGCGTGCCCTCGAGGCGACCACGCAGGAGGACGGCCTGCTGATCGCGAAAGCCGATCGTCCGGTGAAGTTCTTGACGAACAACGTGGAGGCGTATGCGGGGTTGGTGGAAGGGGGCAAGTTTTTCGAAGCGGTCGAGCGGGAGGACGATGCGGAGCAGGCCTACGTGGCGGCGGACGTGCTGGCGACCGCGATGCAGAGGTTTTGGCAGGACGACCACTACGCCTGGGCGATTCATCAGAACCGCAAGGCCGAGGGCAACCTGGAAACGCCTTCGCAGGCATTGGCCAACCTCTTCGGGTTGGCCTACTTCGCGACGCCGCGCCCGAAGGCGTGGGCTGCGCTGAAGAAAGACTTCAAGCCCGACCGAGGCCCGGCCCCCGCGATCCCCGTCGAGCGGTGGCTGATCGCCGCCCGGCGGTCGGCGCCCGCGAAGGAGGTGGGGGACTGGCGAGATCGAGCGGTCGGCGAGGCGCTGAAATTCGACGCGTCGCTGTACGTCCAGAGGGCGGCGGTCATGGTGCTGGCGCTGGTCGATGGGCCGGGTCGATTTCCCCAGGTGCTGCCACCGGGGATGGAATGAGCGGTTGGGAAAGGAGCGAGGCGAGCGGCGCGGCGCCCCTCGCCAGGCCCTGCGTTCACATGCTCCAACGGAATGACGGGCGGGGCAGGAACCCTTTTTGCGCGAAGCACCCAAGAGACCTATCATGCTCCACCATCGCATCCTTTTCGCCGTCCCGTGGCTCTCTGTCTGGGCCTCCCGATCGCCTGTGGGCGGCCCGGAGGCACCTTGCCGGAACCGCTCCCCGTGCCCGTGAAGATCGAGCGCATCCAGGAGCATGACGAGGCCGCGCTGCTTTCCATGACGCGGAACTTCCCGGAGGCCCTGCTCGATGCGAAGCTGGACAGTTCCAACGCCCTGATGGCCCGGGCGATCCATTGCCAGAAGACCGGCCAGCAGTACCCGGGGCCCATCGTCCTGTGCAATCAGCGCCCCGATCTGGCCGGCCTGCCGCTCCGCGCCGGGCCCGACTGCCATCTCGACAAGCAGCAAGCCGAGGCCCTTCACGTGCTGTCGCTCAAGTTGCGCGCGAACCTGGCGCGCGCAACGCCGGTGGGGACGAACGATCCCCGGCTGAACGCGGAAGACCTGCGCCGCGAGCTGGGCAGCGATCGCGATCAATGGCTCAAACCGGAGGCCATTCCCGTGCTGCTCCAGATGCTCCAGGGCGAGGGGGCGCCGGCGCGCAAGGAGCTGATCGAGGTGCTGGCCCTGATGAACGACAAGCGGGCGGCGAGGGCCCTCGCGGTGCGCGCGATGGTGGATTTCTCGCCGGAAGTGCGCCGGACGGCCGTGCAGAGGCTGCTCGACCAGAAACGGCCCGTCGAGGAGTACCGCGATCTGCTGATTGCGGGCCTCCGCTATCCGTGGCTTCCCGTTCAGCAACATGCCGCCGAGGCACTCGTCGCGCTGGCGGACAAGGGGGCGACGTCTCAGCTCGTGGAGTTGCTCGATGAGCCACCGCCCACGGTGCCCTTCGGGACGGGCGACAAGCAGAACGCGTTGCTCCGGCGCGAGGTGGTGCGCGTGAATCACCTCATGAATTGCCTGCTCTGTCACCCTCCGTCGTTCAGCGCGAAAGACCTCGTCCGAGGGGCGATCCCCACGCCGAACAAGGCGGTTGGGAGCGCGGCCGGAAGTTATGCCGGCGCCGAGCACTTCGTTCGTGCCGACGTCACCTATCTCCGGCAGGACTTTTCGGTCTTCCAACCGGTGGCGCGCCCGTTCAAGGACTGGCCCTCGCATCAGCGCTACGACTACCTGGTTCGCATCCGCCGCGCGACGCCGACCGAGGCCCGGGAAGCGGAGAAGAAGAAGGACGACGTGCGGGGCCCGGTGCTGTTCGCGCTGCGCAAGTTGACGGGCAAAGACCTCGGCCCGGAATCGGCGAAGTGGCGCGGGGGGATCGAGCGGTCGTTGAAAACGCCCGTCCCCAGTCAAGCGCCGGATCGGCCGGCGGCGGGCGACGACTGGAACCAGTTCAAGATGATCCGCAATGGCGCCGCGCCGAACGCGGTGGGGCCCGAACAATAGCGATCCCGGTTGCCGGGCCATCATTTCTTCCGCCCCCGCCGGCGGCCGATCATCTTCTCATACCCCCGATACCCCGCCAGCCGGTCGGCGGCGCGCGGGCCCTTGCTGCGAGCCAGCTCGCGTATCGTCCGCTGCATGTCGGCCGGCAGCCGAACGCCTCCGTCCCTGGTCAGGACCACTCCGACGACCGCCGGCTCGTCGCCCCGCTGCCAGACGCGCCAGCCTTTCTCTGGATGCAGCGCGTACCCGAGCTCGTGCAGCACCGACCGCACGCTCGCCTCGAAGTCCGCCGACGGGCCCGCACTCCCTCGCCAACTGAACGCCAGGTCGTCGCAGTAGCGGGTGTAGCGCGCCCCCGCGGCGTCCGCCCGCAGGGCGAGGCGGACGTCCAGCCCGGCGTTGACGAAATTGCTCAGGCCGGGGCTCGTCGGCGCGCCTTGCGGCAGGCCCCCCCGGTAGGTGGTCAGCCGCGTCAAGAGCCGGGCCAGGTCGTCGCCCACCCGCTCGCGCCACCAGCCCTCGATCCGCCACGCGGCGGTGTTGGGGAAGAAGTCTTGCAGGTCGGCGGTGACGAGGACGTCCGCGCCCGCGTGGGCCCAGGCGTGGTCGGCGGTCGATTTTCCCTTCCGGTAGGCGACCGCCGCCTGGTGTGGCTGCTCGCGCGCGAAGTAGCGGGCGATGATCTCGTGTTGCACCCGCTTGAGCTTGACGTCCGGGGCAACGATTTCGCGCCAGCCACCCCCCCGCTTCGGCTTGGTGAAGTGCCGGTAGTGAAAATGGGGGTGCAGGGAGCCCGTCTCGACCACGTCCCGCAGCGCCGACGGCGGCAGGCCGAACTGGGCAAGCAGGTCGGCCCAGTCCGCCTCGAACGCGAAGGCGCCTTCTCGGTGGGGAGGGCCGGCCGGGGCGCCGAACAGCCGAGCGAGGAAGGGGCCCAGCTTCATGGCTTGCCCTCCCCGCCGCGACGGGGCACGAGCAGGTCGGCCAGGTTGGGCAGCAGCACGACGTTACCGCTTTTCCCCGCCAGACTTAGGACCGCATCGAATTCGCGCAGGCGGGCGACCTCGGGCGTCTCGGCCAGGATGCGGGCGGTGTTGGCCCGCGCCCGCGCCGCGGCCACCTCGTGCCGGGCCTTGACCAGGTCGGCCCGTCCCGCCCGGTCGGCCTCGACCTCCAGCATCATCACCTGCCGCACCTCGCGGGGCAGGACCACGTCGCGCAGGCCGAGCCGGTTCAGCTCCACCCCATAACGCCTCGCCTGCTCCCCGGTCAGGCGGAGCAGTTCGGCCGCGAGCTCGGCCCTGCCTTCCAGCAGTTGGTCGAGGGTGCGCGCGGCAACGAGCTCGCGAAGCGCGAGCTGGAGCTCCTGGTGGAGTTGATCGACATAGCTCTCGACGGCGTGGAGGGCGAGGGTCGGGTCGGCCACGCGGTACTGGGCCACCAGCGAGATGCGGACCTCGATCCGGTCGGCGGTCAGGATCTCCTGCCCAGCGACGACGTGGCTCGCCTCCCGGAGGGACACCTTGGCGATTTCGACCGGCTCGCGGGCCCAGTAGCGGTAGCGTCCCGGCCCGAGGACGCTGTCGAGCCGGCCTTCCCGGTAGAGCAGCCCGCGCTCGTATTCGTAGACGGTGACCTCCTTGACCAACCCGAAGGAGGTGCGCTTCATCGGGGCCATCACGGCAGGTCGCCTCCGGGTTATCCAGGGCCAGGCTGGCGGACGCACACGCCCTACTGCGGGGGGACACGAGTTGACGCCGCCCCTGACCGGACCGCCGAGGCAATCCGGGCGAGAACGGCGGGCATCCCCCGTGCCGCAGGCCCGGTTCGGGCGCCCACCCGAAGGTGGAGGCGACCGGCCAGCCAGGCCTGGAACTCCCCCTGCCACCGGCAGGGGGAAAGAAAGTGGCCAAGACGCGGAACGCAAGGCCCGAACCGGGTTGCGCCGCCTTCGCCGGAATCACTGTAGAAGGGGGCGCTGGCCGCGGCAACGCGAGAGAACAACCCGGAGAATGCGGGCCCGCCTTTCTCGAAGCCGAACGAGCGATCCCTCTTCGCGGTGTCGTGCGTCGCGTCCGCCGCGACGTCTTGCGTAAATGAAGCCACGCCCCCGTTACTCCACCACCCGGCAATCCGGGGGCATCTGCTCCGGCTCGACGTCGTGGTCCTCTCAGTCGCCTTCCGCCTCCGGGTTGAATACCGCCTCCAGGAACTCGGAGAAGTCCTCGAAGAGCAGATGCCGCATCCACTGATCGTTCAGCACCATTACCTCGTCCGTCGTCGGCCGCCGATGACGTAAAATTCCCCCACCCCCTTCGCGACCGGATCGAACGCGATGTTCTCGGGATGTTCGATGATGACTCGGTCCCCATTCTCCAGCAAGAGGGCGAAGGGGCTGAACGGGCGCTGGCTCCGCAGGCGCTGTAGCTCGGCGCGGACGAACGCGGTGCGCATGGGGCCTCCGGGTTGAGTTCTCCGAACACACGGTTGAACTAACCCGCTCCGCGGGGGGGAGAAGGGTTGCTCGTTCTGTAAAAACTCCTCTTGCGCTTTTTGGCAACCGTTGACATCCTCCGGGCCGTTCGCCCGGCCCTTCCCCGGAGGATGGTCCCATGACTCCTTTG
>JBBSEZ010000576.1:0-5352 GCA_038239195.1 Gemmatales bacterium | reverse complement strand
TTTTTGTTGTGGGTGTTTTAAGGGTGTGGGGGGGGTTTATATGGGGTGGGGCCGGGGTGTGTTTTTGTTGTGTGGGGCCCCCCGCGCGCGCGCCGCATGGGGGGGGGCGGGTTTTTTTGGCCGGTGGGGGGGGGGCGGTCGGCCCCGAGGCCGGCGAGCGCTGCAAAGCAGCGAACCTCCGGTCGCCGCGGCTGTCTGAACTAACAGCAGCACGAGGACAGTTCCGGTTCTGAGGAAGTGCGCAAAGATGCGGCGAAGAGGGGCCTGCGGCGCGCGACCTTGGCAACTGGGTGCTTGACGAAGGGGCCGTGGGGGACGATGATAAGAGAAGAAGGGTTGTTCGGTCCCGAGCGATTGACTCGGGGGCGAGCCCCAGGCCCTGGCTGTCCGTGTGTGGGACTGGTTTGATCCGTCTGGAGGTGACCAACGGCGAAGGTAATGAGTTCCTGGTCGTGGCCGACCTCCCCTCTCGGATCGCAAAACCGGAAGGAGGTCCTTTGAAACTCGCAACGTCGGAACAGACACTCACTCTGCCCTCCCTCGAACGCGCCTGCCTGTGCGCTCGCGTGGCCTCCGACAACAAGGCCCGCGACGTCTTGGTTCTCGACATGAGAGGCATCACGCCCCTCTACGACTTCTTCGTCCTCATCACCGGCAACAGTCGCCGGCAAATCCACACCATCACCGAAGAGATTGACGCCAACCTGCGTCAGTGCGGCGACCTGCGCCTCTCGGTGGAGGGGTACGAGGGCAGCAAGTGGGTGGTGCAGGACTACGGCGACGTCGTCGTACACGTCTTTGCGCCGCAGCTGCGCGAATACTACGCCATTGAAGAGCTGTGGGCCGACGCCCCCCGCGTCGATTGGCAGCTCTACGAATAACCTCCCCGGCGGCGTCGCCAACGAGCGACCGCCCGGGAGGGCCAACGCGACGAACGAGAAGAGACCAGGGCCGCTCTCACGCGGTGAGGGCGGCCCTGTTTTTGCTTGGCCCGCCACCGAGGAAGGCCCCCGGACGGAAACCGATGAACGTCCTGCACGCGCTCCAGCAAAAGCTCCACGCTGCCCTGACCGGGCTAGTGGATGATCCCGCGCCCTACGCCGAGATGCTCAAGCCGGCCCAGGACGCGCGCTTCGGCGATTACCAGGCCAACTGCGCCATGTCGCTGGCCAAGAAGCTCTGTAAGAGCCCACGTGCGATCGCCGCGGAGATCGCCGGGCGGCTCACGCAGGCCGAGGGCTGGGACGAGATGTTGGAGGCGCCCGAGGTCGCCGGGCCAGGTTTCATCAACCTGAAGCTGCGGAACGACTGGCTGGCGAAGCAAGTGCAGGCGCTGGGCGGCGACGAGCGGCTGGGCGTCGAGCTGGCGAGCCCCGCGAAGACGTTCGTGATCGACTTCAGCAGCCCCAACGTCGCCAAGCCGATGCACGTCGGGCACCTGCGCAGCACGATCATAGGGGACGCGCTGGCCCGGCTGCTGCGCTTACTGGGCCACAAGGTCGTCACCGACAACCACCTGGGCGACTGGGGCGCCCAGTTCGGCATGCTCCTGTACGGCTACAAGAACTTCGTCGATCCGTCGGCGTTCGAGCAGGACAAGGTGCGCGAGCTGGCTCGCCTCTACCTCCTGGTGCGCCGAGCGACGAAGCCGGCGGAGGACGAAGACGAGGACGATGAGGAAGCCGAGAAGTTCACCGAGGAACAGCGGGAAGCGGCCCGCGCGGTGCTGAACGTTTGCCGGCAGGAGACGGCGAAGTTGCACGCTGGCGACGAGGAGAACCTGCGCCTGTGGCAGAGCTTCATGCCGGCCTGCCACGAGGAGATCGACCGGATCTATCGGCGCCTCGACGTGAAGTTCGACCACACCTTGGGGGAAAGTTTCTACCAGCCTCAGCTCCCGGACGTCGTGGAGAGCTTGCTCGCGAAAGGCGTCGCCTATCCGTCGCACGGTGCGCTCATCATCCCGCCCCCGAAAGCGGCCGGTGCCGTCGAGGAGTGGCTGGCGCAGGAAGCGGCTCGGGCGCCGGGCGAGGAGCGGAAAGGAGAGCCGCCGTCCCTGGTTCGGAAGAGCGACGGCGCCTTCACCTACATGACGACCGACCTGGCCACCATCCGCTACCGCGTCCAGACCTGGAAGCCGGGGACGATGCTCTATCTGGTCGATTTTCGCCAGACCATGCACTTTCAGCACCTCTTTTCCGCAGCGTGCCGATGGGGCGTGAAGGATGTGGAGCTCAAGCACCTCGAGTTCGGGGCCGTGCTGGGCAAGGACGGCAAGCCTCTCAAGACCCGGGCGGGCACCAACACCCTGTTGGACGAGTTGCTCGACACGGCAGTGCGCCAGGCGGCGAAGGTGTACCAGGCCGGCTGCGACGCCGCCCGGGAGCGCGGCGACGAGGTGGTCGAGCTCTCCCCGGCGGAGTTGTGCGAGGTGTACGAGGTGGTCGGCCTCGGGGCGGTCAAGTATGCCGACCTGTCGCAGAATCGGGCGAGCAATTACCGCTACGACGAGGAGAAGATGACGGCCACGGACGGCAACACGGCGACTTACATGCAGTACGCCTACGTGCGCAACCGGGGCATCTTCCGCAAGGGCGCGGTGGACGTGGCGCAGCTACGCGCGGCCCCGGCCCTGCCCTTGCTGCCGACGCCTTACGAGCGCGCGCTGGCCGTACAGCTCCTCCATTTCCCCGAGGCGCTCGCCGCGGCCGCGACAGACTATCGTCCGAGCCAGGTCACGGCCTACCTGTGGGACCTGGCCAAGGCGTACAGTGGGTTCTTCGTCAACTGTCCAGTCCTCAAGGCCGAGACGCCGGAACTGCGCCAGGGACGGTTGTTGCTGTGCGACCTGACGGCCCGGGTGATTCAGCGGGGCCTCGCCCTCCTGGGCATTCGCACCATCGAGCGCATGTGACGCCTGGGGGCGAACGACGGTGGTTCGCCCCTTCTCATTTGGCCCCGCGAAGCGCGACCCCCCATGAGCACCTCCCCCTCGCCGACCCCTCCCGCCCCGACCACCGGCCGCCCCGTGCTGCGCTTTCTCCGCAAGCGCCTGCAAGGGTGGAAACTGCGCCATCAGTTGCCGTTCAACTTCTGGATTCACGTGGTCGGCATTCCGATGGTCCTCACCGGGATCGTCCTGCTCTTCGCCCTGCCGTGGGACGAGTGGTACTGGGGCGTGGGCGCGTTCGTGCTCGGCTACTTCCTCCAGTGGGTCGGGCACCAGGCCGAGGGCAACGACGTCGGCGAGTGGGCGGGGATCAAGCGCCTGCTGGGCCTGCCCTACGTCGGCATCGCGCCGCGCTGGGCGCCGGAAGACCCCAGCCGGCTGTGAACGGCCTCGGAGCGCGCCGCGAGAAATTCGTGTAGCCACGACGCGAAGCGGAGCGCGTTCGTTGCTGCCAAAAGGAGGCGAAGACCTGGCGCAGGTGTTACATTAGGGAGAAGCGGCCCGCGGCAGGGCGGGGCCGCCTGGGCTCGTCAGGGAAGGGGAAAGGCTCGTAACACCATGGACAACCCCGCACAGACTTCCGCCGCGACGTCTGGCGAGGGCGGCGCGCCCTCGACCCTGGACCTGACGGGCCGGACGCTGGCCGACTTTCGCATCCTGCGGCAGCTCGGCCAGGGCGGCATGGGCCAGGTCTACCTCGCCGAACAGATGTCGCTGAAGCGCAAGGTCGCGCTGAAGATCCTGCGCCCCGAACTGGGCACCAACCCCACCTCGCTACAGCGCTTCAAGGCCGAGGCCGAGGCCGTCGCCAAGGCCATCCACGCCAACATCGTGCAAGTCTACGCCTTCGGCGAGGCCGACGGCGTCGCCTACATGGCGCTCGAATACGTCGAGGGGCGCAACCTGCGCGAGTACGTGGCGCGCAAGGGCCCGCCCGATCTGCTGGTGGCGATCAGCATCATGCGCCAGGTCGCCTCGGCGCTCCAGCGCGCGTCGGAGATGGGCATCATCCACCGCGACGTCAAGCCGGAAAACATCCTGCTCACTCGCAAGGGCGAGGTGAAGGTGGCCGACTTTGGCCTGGCGCGCTGCCTGGAGGGCGACAAGCCGGCGCTCAACCTCACCCAGAGCGGGGTGACGATGGGCACCCCGCTCTACATGAGCCCCGAGCAGGTCGAGGGCAAGCCGGTCGATTCGCGCACCGACATCTACTCGTTCGGCGCCACCTGCTACCACATGCTGGCCGGCCAACCGCCCTTTCGCGGCTCGACCGCGTTCGAGGTGGCGCTCCAACACGTCCGCGCCGAGCCGACGCCGCTGCGCTCCATCCGGCCCGACCTGCCCGAGGCGCTGTGTGCCGTCGTCCACAAGATGATGGCCAAGGCGCCGGACCAGCGCTACCAGACCGGGCGCGATCTGCTGCGCGACGTGGTGCGCCTGCGCGAGGGACTGAGCGGGGCGACCGGCGCGGTGGCGATTGGCGCAGGGGCTGTCACGATGGTGTCGCCGGGCCTCGCCCCTCTGTCGGGTACGGCCCTCACGCCGGCCTCGGTGCCAACGGTGGCGCCGATAACTCCGCCGCCCGCCGCTCGGACCAGGGCCGGCTGGCTGGCCGGCGCCGCGGTTGCCAGCGTGGTGCTGGCCGTTTGCGGTGGGGCCGTGTTCGCGTGGGCGCAGCGGCGCGCGGGGCCGTTGCGGCCCGGGACGGTCGTGCCGATCCGGGGCGGGGCCCCGGTGGAGGGGGCCCACCTGCCGCCGCGGGTGGAGAGCGAGAAAGAGCAAACGCTGCGCAAGGCGGCCGAGCTCGCCCTGGACGAGGGGGCGACCGTTGAATCGCGCACGACGAGCTTCGGCAACTGCCTGGGGCTGGGCGTGCTGTATCTGCAAGAGGACCGGCTCGACGAGGCGGAGAAGCTGTTCGCCCGCCTGGAGACGGTGAAGGCGCCGGATGCCTATCCGCTGCTCGGCCAGCTAGGCCAGGGCATCGTGCTGGCGCTGCGCAACCAGCCGGACAAGTCGAACGTCTTCTTCGCGAAAGCATTTCCCAGGGCCGGGTGGGCGCGGCCCAAGGGGGAGCGCGCCTGGGGAGCGCACCTGGGCCCGCTGGGGATGCAGATGTTCGACAACCAGAAATGGCGATACTGGATGTCGCAGGCGCGCTGGTTCAACAAGACCAACGGCAAGGACGTGCCAGCGGGCTTGCTGCGCCGGCTCACTCCGCTGGGCGCCGATGGCCTGCCGGTAGTCCCGCCGCGCTGGTCCCAGGGCAAGGGCTGAGGGGAGGGGCCAAAGATCCGGGAGCGCGGATCGCCCAGCCGCACGCGGCGGGCCCTGGCTCAATTCCGCGTTCGGCGTTGCGTGGCGCACCCGGAAAGTTTTACACTACCATGCTGAGAGGGCCC
>JBBSEZ010000575.1:0-5361 GCA_038239195.1 Gemmatales bacterium | reverse complement strand
CCACCGTCAGCATCCTTGCCTCCGTTGCGAGGGGCCCTTCAGGCGAAGGGCCTATTACAACCGAGGCGGCTGGGGTGGGTCCATTTTACTTGCCGATCCGGGGCCTCCGGGTGGGCCCCTTTTGCATGCCGATTACCAGCTGTAACCGGGCACGACCAGGTTTGTGAGCTTCTCTTTGGGAACCCCGCCAGCGTTGTCCTCGTAGGTCAGTTGCTGTGTGCCAGCGTCGATCCGGATATAAATGATCAGGTTTTCTGCCGTCTTCGCGGGGTAGAGGTTCCTGCGGAGATTCCAGGCATCGATGCTGTTGTCGATCAACTCTAGCAGCGCTTCAGCCCTGTCGAGATCGCGCCAGGCACCCAGCACCACATCTTTGGTCGGCGGACCGCCTTCCATGACGAAAGCACCGAGGTTCTTCGGCGCCCAGAGGCTGGTCTGCTTCGCGAGGGTGGAGCGGAATTCATCGGCGGAAGTGCCGGGAATCTCGTACTGGGCGACAATATTGTCGATGGACAGGTCTCGCAGGATTGTGATCCGCTGCTGGTGCTCTAGGCCCTGCCAGGAGATTTTCTTCGCCATTTCATTGCTCCAACGCTGGGTAGAGGAAACGGTCGGTCGGCCTCCCCGCTACAGCACCTGAGGGAACTCGTACTTCTTCCGCCGAACCTGGTCCACAATTTCGTAGAGAGGGGCATTCGCCACCTCGATGACTTTGCTGACCGGAGCGAACTGCGGCAAGGCCCCCCCCACGTACCGGAAGGCCTGAAAGAAGTGGACCATGGTCGCACTGCTCCTGTAGACGGTGGCCTCGCAGAGGAGATGCTCAAGCTTGAGGGGGTGGGCCTGCTGCCAGCAGAAGTACGGAAAGCACAGTTTGAGCCTGGTCGCCTGGCTCTGGTCGTGGGCCTTGATGTTCTCCCCGCTCATGGCCCGTCCTGCGAGTCCCACATTGACACTGTCCAAGAACTGGTCGTACTCGGCCGCTCCGGTGTCACGCACATTGAAGGTGCAAATGAGCACGAACGACTGCCTGTTCCTTGCCTGCTGCGAAAAAACCTGACGCAGCGCGTTGATGGTCTTGCACTCGTTGTCCTTCGCCTGATACACCAACCCGCCGAAGAGGTCCAGATTGTAGAGGCCGAAGCAGTACTGCTCGGCGATCAGGTAATCGAGCATGTTATCCCGGTCGTTCGGGTTGATCTCCACGGGAAATCCGAACTGCAGCCGGTCCCTCTCGATCAGCATGTCGGGGAGCGTGTCGGGATCGTTCTCGAAAGCGGTCACCGACTTGATCAGCTCCTTCCAGCACACCACGTCGAGAAACTGGACGCTGGGCAGCCCGCAGTATGCCAGGGAGCTGCCGACAATGTGCGCCAGCCCCTTCATCCTCCGGAGGTCTCGCCGTCGAAGCTCCCGTTTCTCCCGGGTATCAGGAAAGCGATTATGTGGCATGGGAGGTCATCCAGGCGTCCACGACCTGCTGGATCTCCTCCTGGATCTGCGGCAGGTCCTCGTAGTCGTCACCCAGGGTGCGTTCCAGAACTTCAAAGATCACCGAGATGAGTTCCTCCGCAGGGACATGGGCCCCGCCGTTCGTGGGCGGAGCTTCTCCGTTGCTGGGCGGAGTCTTCGTCTCTTGGGGCTTCTTCCCCGGGCCATCGCCTCCGGTGTGTGGGGGCACTTTGCCGCCGGAGGGCTTCGGGGTGCCCTTGCCGCCCGGTTCCCCCTTTCCGCCTCCGCCGGTCGCCGGGGCAGGCAAGAGCTTCCGCAGGGCAGGAATGGCTTTGGCACAGCGGTCCTTGAACCCCTGTTGGCGAAGCAGCTGCTTGAACAGCTTCTTGCTCTCGTCCTCGGACTCGCCCTTGGCCTTGTTTGGGGCCTCGCTCAGCTTGTCGAGCAGTTTCTGTACCTCTGCGGCATCCACCGGTTTCTTCGACTTCCCCGCCCCCGCCTTGATGATGATGGCCTCGGCGTCTTCGAGGGCGTTGCGAAACGGGTTGAATTCGCTGTAAGCACCAGCCTCGACGATCCGGTCCTTGTAGAACCCGCGAAGCTTCTCGATGAAGAGCCGAGCCGCCTGTTCTCTTTCCAGGTCGTCCCTGGGGGTGTTCGGCTTGATGTCGTTGTTTGTAACCTGGATCTCGCCGCAGAACCACGCCAGTCGCGAGGCGGTTTTCAGTTCCTGGTGCTCGTGGATGTTGTAGCTGTAGCCCTGCTCAGCGCTGAACATGTTGACCTCGCCCACGGCGAAGTTCTTGACGCGGAGCTGGAACCCGCGCACGGCCGGGGGAGTGACATTGCGGATGGACGTTTTTTTCGTCCGGCAGAACCACGCCCTGGCCAGCTCAACGCCCTCGTCGGAAACCAGGATCTCCTCGGTCGGGGGCTCCACACTCTCTTCGGGGAACTTACGGAAAGCCTCCTCAGGGCCCGCCGGCGTCTGGAGGAAGATGTGGCACTCGCAGTACCCCGGCCAGGTTTCGAGCAGCTTTTTCAGGTCGGCGTGGTGCTGGAAGCTGGGATCAATCGCGGACGGGAGAACCTGGGAAGCGATCCGCTTGAGTTCGGCGACGTCCAGAAGCTGCTTGTAGCTGTCCGTGATCCCCTCAAGGGTGACGCGGGTGTAGTGCTCTTCCTTCCCCGCGGCGTGGCGTTCGATCTTGTACCGCGGGTCCACCAGGGTCTTGATGTTGATGTTGTCGTCGAGGTGTTTCATGATGTCTTCAAAGTCGAAGACGAGGCGGTAGCGATACGGATGGCCGGCCTTGGTGCTATCGACAATCAGCTTCTTGCAGGCGGGGAGGCCGGCCCAGATGCCGATCCCCCTGAAGCCCACGCGATCATCGTAGTCCGACTTGGTCGAGACCGCGATCTTTTTCGCTTCCCTGATGCCCTTGTCGTCCATCCCCACCCCGAAATCCTGGATCGACAGGCTGTTCTTGTCGGTGGAGATGATGATCTTGTGATCGTCGGAGGGGAGCGCAAGATCCTTGTAGGAGTCGGCGGCATTCTGGATGTACTCGCGCAGCACGCCCTGGGGCGAGTACATGCCCCGGGCAATGTTCGCCAGGAGACGCCCGCCGACGTCGTCCCACTCCAATTCGTCATCCAGCGGTTCCCACTCGGGGGGATCGACGCTCTGGTTCTTCGCCTTCTTCGCCATGTGGGCTGACCCTCAAGGCCTGATACTGTGTTGGACCAACCTGGTCGGCGCGAGGCCTACTGCCATCTGGCCACCCTGTCGGGGAAAGTCGCAATCCGGACGACCCGGCCGATGTTTTCGGTCACGACGTATGCACAGCCCCGGGGGAGCTTGGTAATCAGCTGGTAGATCTCCCCGAAGGAGTGTGCGTTCTTGATCTTACGGTGCAACTGCCTGGAAATCGTACTGCGCTCGTCCCCGACCTGAAAGACAATTTTGGTCGCCGTGTTCGCGAATGCCACCGGACTGAAGTCCTCTGGCTGCTGCGACGCTAAAATCAGCCCCAGGCCGAACTTCCGCCCTTCGCGCAGGAGCTTTTCGACGGGCGAGCCGCGGTCGAACGATAGCTTGTGGGCCTCGTCGAGCACCACGAAGCAGCGCAGGGGGCCTGGCCCCAGGGCTTCGATGAAGCCGATCAGGTTCCAGAGCAGGAACTCGGTGACGGCTCGCTCCAGCGAGTGCTCGAGGCCCTGTAGCTGGATGACGACGACGCGGTTGCCGGCGGCGAGCATGTCCGCCCAGGCCAACTTCTGGCCGCTAGGCCGGAAGGTGTTGAAGACGAACAGGGTGGACACGTGCGAGCCGGCCGACGCGGCGAAGCGGGCCTGCGGGCTCTGCGGCTGGCCCGCCAGGTCCGCCAACTTGGCCTCGATGCTGCCGAACGTCGGCAGGTCCGCCGACCAGGCGTCCGGCGAGCCCTGGCGGATGCCGGCGTCGGCCATGACGTCCAGCACGGCCTGGCGCAGGATGGCATGCTGTTGCACGCCGATCTTCTTGTAAACCCGGGCGAAGGTGTCGGCCACCCGCTGGGCCACGTTCACCGGGCCGTGCAGGTCGGAGGGGAAGAGCTGCAGCGGGTTGACGTCCACCCCGTCCCTCCCGACGTGCAACTCGACGGGGTTCGTCGCCGTCACGAATTCGCGGGGCATGGTCTTGAGGGCAAACCCCTGCCCATAGTCGAAGACGATGGAGACGATGCCCTCCTGGGCCAGTTCCGCTGTCAGGCAAGAGATGGCGTAGGTCTTGCCCGTGCCGCTCTCGCCCATGATGAGGACGTGCGGGTTCGGGGCACCGCTGCCTGGGTCGGGGTTGTAGAACACCTCGTTGCCGCTCTCGGCGTCAACGCCCAAGAGGATGGGGCTCACCTGGACGTCGCGCCCCTTGGCCCCTTCGAGTTGCCGGAGTTGGCGGAGCAAGTTGGTCGTCCTCTCTCCCACCGGCAGGGGGGCCTCCTCCATCTGTTCGTCAGGTTCGGGGAGTGCGTCGGGCTCCGGCAGCGCGTAGGTCCCCATCTTGACGTGCGCAGAGACGGCAGACACCTGCCCCGGCGTCACCCCGACGGCGGCGGCGATGGTGTCGCGGTCCTGCCCCTGCGAGAGCATGCGCAAGACCGCCTCGCGCTGCTCCGGTGTGACCTTCTTGGGCATCAGTTCCCAGGCCCCCCGCCATCCAGTTCGGCCAGCTTCTCCCGAAACCAGCCATTGACGACCGCCGTGCGGTCCTCGATCAACCCGATCCCCTCCATCTCCACAAACCGCTCCCACAGGGCCCGGTCCAGGCGCAGCGTCACCGACACCCGGTCGCAGAGGCGCGTGCCCTTGCGTCGGCCAACCGCTCGATCGGGGCCCGTCACCCACGCCTTCCGCGCCGCGAGGCTGAAGTTGGTCACCTCGTCGCACAGCAGCCGCACCACCTCGCCGGCGCCCTCCACCCGAACCTCGATCTTTCCACCCTCGACCTCCTCGACGACGCCACGCTGGCCTCGGTGGAGGCCCGACTTTATCTTCACCTTGTCGCCCCTGACGGCGCTCACGTCGATCTCCATCTCGAATTAATTGCTGTAATCTTATTTAGACAGTCGCGCGGGTCGTCAAGGACAATTCTCCCCCAACGCGCACGGTTCCCGGTCGGGCCTGGAACGCGCTCTCCGCTCTACGAACAAACTTGGAGGTCGTGGTACACTGCGCGAGGGCGACCTCTTAGACGCCGCCTCCCATCGTCCGTCAAGCACCATTTTCTCGTTGAACTAACCCGCTCCGCGGGGGGGAGAAGGGTTGCCCGTTCTGTAAAAACTCCTCTTGCGCTTTTTGGCAACCGTTGACATCCTCCGGGCCTCGTTCGCCCGGCCCTTCCCCGGAGGATGGTCCCATGACTCCTTT
>JBBSEZ010000574.1:0-5385 GCA_038239195.1 Gemmatales bacterium | reverse complement strand
GCCGTCCCCGTGGCCCGACGTGCCCGGCCACGAGATCCTCGACGAACTGGGCCGGGGCGGGATGGGCGTCGTCTACAAGGCCCGCCACCTGGCGCTCAACCGCGTCGTCGCCCTCAAGATGATCCTGGCCGGCGCCCACGCCGGCGCCGACGAGGTGGCGAACTTTCGGGCCGAGGCGGGGGCGGTGGCCCGCCTACAGCACCCGAACATCGTGCAGGTCTTCGAGGTCGGCGAGGCGGGCGGCCTGCCCTTCTTCTCCCTGGAGCTCGTCGAGGGCGGCAACCTCGATCGGCACATCGCGGGCACGCCGAGGGGGGCGGGCGAGGCGGCCCGGTTGGTGGAGGTGCTGGCGCGGGCCATGCAAGCGGCGCACGAACGGGGCATCGTCCACCGCGACCTCAAGCCCGCCAACGTGCTGCTCGCGGAGGATGGCGCGCCCAAGATTACCGACTTCGGACTTGCCAAGCGGCTCGACGACGCGGCGCAGACGCACACGGTCGTCGCCGGCACGCCCTCCTACATGGCGCCCGAGCAGGCCGCCGGCCGGGGCAAGGAGGTCGGGCCGTTGACCGACGTCTACGCGCTGGGGGCCATCCTCTACGAGTGCCTGACAGGCAGGCCGCCGTTCAAGGCCGCCTCGCTCTTCGAGACGATGGAACAGGTCATGACCGCCGAGCCCGTGCCGGTGCGCCAGCTCCAGCCCAGGGTGCCCAGAGACCTCGAGACGATCTGCCTCAAGTGCCTCCAGAAAGAGCCGGGCAGGCGCTATGCCAGCGCCGCGGCCCTGGCGGACGACCTGCGGCGCTTCCAGGCAGATGAGCCGATCCTCGCCAGGCCGGTGGGGCCGGTGGCGCGCCTGATCAAGTGGACGAAGCGCCGGCCGGGGATTGCGGGGCTCGCGGCGGTCCTGGCGGTCGCGCTGGCGCTCGGCTTCGCGGGCATGACGGCCCTGTGGCTCCGGGCAGAGCAGGCCTTGGGGAACGAGGAGCGGGCCCGCAAGGGCCGGGCGCTGGCCCAGGTCAACGCCCTGGCCGACGCGGCGCCGGGCGCCGTGCCCGCCATCCTGGCCGACCTCGAGGCCAGCCGGGACGACGTGCTGCCCACGCTGCGCCAGCGCGCCGCCGAAGAGAGCGAGCGAAGGCAGCGGATGCGCCTGGCCCTGGCGCTGCTGCCCGTCGAGCCCGACGCCGTGCGCGACGAGCTCGTGGACTGGATGCTCGAGGTGGACGATCCGGCCGAGGTGCTACTCGTCCGCACCGCCCTGGGGCCGCACGCGGCCACGCTGACGGCGCAGCTGTGGCAGAAGGCCGACGAGGCGAAAACTCCGCCCGGCGTGCGCTTTCGCGCCCTGGTGGCGCTGGCGGCCTTCGACGCGGACAGCCCGCGCTGGGGCAAGGCGGCCCCGGGCGCGATCGACGAGTTGCTGACGGCCAACACGCTGTACCTGGGGGCCTGGGTGCAGGCGCTGCGGCCGGTGCGGCAGGCGCTGCTGGCGCCGCTGGGCGAGGTCTTCCGAGAGCGGCGGCTGAAAGAACACAAGCAGGTGGCGGCGATCGTCCTGGCCGACTACGCCAGGGACAAGCCTGACGTGCTCGCCGACCTGCTCCTCGACGCCGACGCCAGGCAGTACGCCGTGCTGAGGCCGGTGCTGGAGCGGCACCGCGAACGGGCCACGGCGCGCATGCGCCAGGAGCTGGCGGCGCTGCCCGACTACTGGAAAGACGGCCCGCTCGATCCGGCCTGGAAAGAGCCCGCCCAGGAGTTGCGCCGCGAGGTGGAGCAGGCCCGGGGGCTGTTCGTCGAGCGCTTCGCCCTGTGCCAGGCGCTGCCGTTCGAGCGGTTGCGGGCCGTGACCGAGGGGCTGCGCCCGGCGGGCTACCGTCCCGTGCGGGTGCGCCCGTGGAACGAGGGCCCGAGCCTGCGCGTGGCCGTGGTCTGGCAGCGCGACGGGCGCGGCTGGCAGTTGGAGACGGGCTTGACGGTCGAGCAGGTCGCGACGCGCGACGGCGAGGCCCGCAAAGCTGGGCTGCTGCCGGCCGACGTGGCCGGCTATCGCCAGAAGGGGGATCGCTACGCCTTGCTGTGGCGCAAGGGCGACAAGGGCGAGCAGGCGATCGTCTATGCGGGGGTGCCGGCGGCGGAGCACCAGGCGGAGACGGACATTCCCAAGAAGGCCGGCCTCATCCCGGCCACGGTGCAGGGCCTGACGGGCCACGACGGCGTGGTGCGTTACTCCGGCACGTGGTGGAAGGGCGCGCGCACGCCCTCGGGGTCGAGCGTGAGCTGGGACGTCGCCCCGACGGACCACGCCGACAAGGTGTTCGCCGGCGAGCGGCTGCTGCTGGACGTGGACGTTGGGCAGGCGGCCCCGCCGCGCGGCGCGCGCGAGGGCTGGCTGGCCGACCTGGCGAAGGCGCGCCAGGACGCCGAGCAGAAGCCGGCCGAGGCCAACCCGTTCTATTTCCAGGGAGTGGCGTTGTACTGCCTCGGGCGCGACCAGGAAGCGCTGGCCGCGTTCGACACCTATTTTGCCAGGAGCAAAGCGTTCTGGGGGCATCGTTACCGCGCCCTGCTGCACGCGCGGGCGGGCCGGGCGAAAGAGGCGCGGCGCGAGCTTGCAGCGTTCGCCAAGGTCCGCACCGATCGGCCGCTGGTCCAGGCGACCACGGCCCTGATCGACGCCTACGCAGGCGAAATGGCGCGCGGCCTGAAGGCGATGGACGAGGCGGTCCAGGCGAGCCCAAGAGATCCCACCATCGCCTACCACGCGGCGTGGGTGTACGCGCGAGCCAGTGAGATCGCCCGAGCGCGGCAGGCGGCCTGGGCGGCGGGGCTGATCGTCTCCCCGCGCTCCTGGCCGCTGCTGGCGACGCCACCGCGCGCGGGACAGGCCGAGGAGTATGCGGATCGCTCGCTGGAGTTATTGCGCCAGGCCGTGGCGAGCGGCTACCGGAACTTCGCGTCCCTGCAAACGGACGTTGACCTGGAAGGGGTGCGCAGCCATCCGGGCTACCGCGAGTTGCTGAGAAAAGCTGGCCTGTCGAGGCGTTACGCCAGCGCCTGGCGCGAGGGCCCGAGCCGCGAGGCGCTCGGGTTGCACGACCTACACGCCGTGGAGCACCTGGGGCGCTGTCGCGAGTTGGCGGCGCAGGGCTATCGTCCGGTGGCCCTGTCGGTGGCGGCCCTCGAGGGCGAGGGCGTGGTGGCGGCGTCCGTGTGGCAGCGCCCCGTGCCGGCGGCGGAGCAGGCGCGGCTGGCGCGGCGGCAGGCGACGGCCGGGGCCACGCTGCTGCACCTGAGGCAAGCCGAGCCGGTCTGGCCCTTGTTCCGGCACGCGCCCGACCCGACGGCGCGGTCGTACCTGGTACAGAGGGCGGGGCTGCTGGGGGCGCCAGCGCTGGCGCTGGTGCGCCGGCTGGAGGAGGAGAAGGACGTCTCGGCGAAACGGGCCATGATCGTGGCCCTGGGCGAGTACGCGGAGAAGGACCTGCCGGCGTCGGTGCGCGGCCCGCTGGTGAAGAAACTGCTGGCGTGGTATCGCGACGATCCAGACCCGGGCATCCACGGGTCCATCGACTGGCTACTGCGTCACGGCAAGGAGGGGCCGGTGGCCCGGCCGCTGGACTGGGGGCAGAGCAAGGAGCTGGCGCGGATCGACCGGGGCCTGGCGCGGAGCGGCCCGGACGGGAAGCGCGGGTGGTACGTCAACGGACAGGGGCAGACGTTGGCGCTGATCCAGGGCCCGGTCGAGTTTCGCATGGGCTCGCCGCCCACGGAACTGGATCGGTTCGCGGTGAACGAGAAGCCGCACCGGCGGGTGATCGGTCGGAACTTCGCCCTGGCGACGAAGCCGGTGACGGTGGCGCAGTGGGAGCACTTTGTGAAGGAGCGCCCGAGCGCGCGGTACGAGTACACGAAGCGCTATAGCCCGGAGGCGGGCGGGCCGATCATCGCCGTGACGTGGTACGAGGCGGCGGCGTACTGCAACTGGCTGAGCGAGAAGGAAGGCATTCCCAGGGAGCAGTGGTGCTACCCCGAGAAGATCGGGGAAGGGATGAAGCTGTATCCCGACTACCTGAGGCGGACGGGGTATCGTTTGCCGAGCGAGGCGGAGTGGGAATACGTTTGTCGAGCGGGGTCCACGAGCAGCCGCTACTTCGGCTCGGCGGAGGAATTGTTGCCGCGCTATGCGTGGTATCAGGCCAATAGCCAGGATCGGGCCTGGCCGGTGGGGCAGAAGCGGCCCAACGACCTGGGACTGTTCGACATGCAAGGCAACGTGTGGACGTGGTGCCAGGACCGATCCCTCGTCTACAGGAGCGGCCGGATGGAGGACAAAGAGGATATTAAAGATATCTCAGATGGCGATAGCCGCGTTCTGCGTGGCGCCTCCTTCGTCAACGACGCCCCGAACGTGCGCTCGGCGTACCGCTACATCAATCGGCCGTCGATCCGCTACTACACGTTCGGCGTGCGTGTGTCCAGGACTTACCGCTAGCCCTTTTACCATTTTACCACTTTGTACATCTCTAAAGGATAACTCATGCCCCGGTCGATGACAAGAACGACGCGCCGGCGCAGCCGGCGCGCGGCGCCCTTGCGCCCTTACCATCGTTCCAATCGATAAAACCGCGCCTCGCGCGGCAGGGGGGACACGTGCGCCGACAGGGACATTTATGGCCGACGTTGCTGAGCTTCGCGAACCTGCTGCGAGCGGCGCGGCAAGCGGCGCGAGGCAAGCGCTTTCGCCCCGCGGTGCTGGCCTACCACGCCGAGCTGGAGCACAACCTGTGGCGGTTGCACGCCGCGCTGCACGAACGCACCTGGCAGCCCGGCCCGTTCCGCGATTTCCTGATTCGCCATCCGAAAAAGCGCCTGGTCAGCGCCGCCCCCTACCGCGACCGCGTGGTGCATCATGCGTTGGTCAACGTCCTGGGCCCGATCTGGGAGCGCGCCTTCATCCCCGACACCTACGCCTGCCGCAAGGGCAAGGGCACGCACCCGGCCATGCGTCGCTGCCAGCAGTTCGCCCGCCGCCACCGCTGGGCCTGGAAGGCCGACGTCCGGCGGTTCTTCCCCTCGATCGACCACGCGCTGCTTGCGGGCTTGCTCGCCCGCAAGGTGAAAGACCCGGACGTCCTTTGGCTGGCCCGCCGCATCATCGCGCACGCCCCGGCCCCGGAGCAAGCCCCGGGTTGGTTTCCCGGGGACGACCTGTTCGCGCCGCTGGCGCGGCGGTGCGGCCTCCCGGTCGGCAACCAGACCAGCCAGTTCTTCGGCAACGTCTACCTCGACCCGCTCGATCACTTCGTCAAGGAGCGGCTGCGCTTGCCCGGCTACGTCCGCTACGTCGATGATTTCGTGGCCTTCGCCGACGACAAGCAG
>JBBSEZ010000573.1:0-5390 GCA_038239195.1 Gemmatales bacterium | reverse complement strand
GGCGACCTGGAGCAGGAAGTTCCACAGGGTCAGGCCGGTGATCAGGAACGGGCAGTAGAAGGTCAGGTCGGCGTTGAAGATGGTGCCGAAGGCGGTGCAGAGGATCACCGTCATCGCCAGCGGGTGCAGCAGCGACCAGCCGATGCCCAGCACCGAGCCGCGGTAGCGGGAGCGCAAGTCCATCTGCACCAGGGAGAACCAGAAAGAGCGGCACTTCCATATTGCTGCGAGGTAGGCCAGCATCCGTGCGTTCCTCCGCGGGCTGTTCCGGGGCCGGGGGCGGCAAGGCGCTGCCTTCCCATCGGGACAGCAACCTCATATCATGACAGGTAAGAAAAATCAACGGAGGCGAGGGGGCGACCAGCCGCTTGCGCGGGCGCCAGTTGGTCCGCTTCTGCGGGAGGTGCAGCCCGCCAAGCCCATTCGACAAGTTCGATCGGGAAAAATGTTCTGGCGGCGCAAGTCCGTCCGGTTTTAGAATTCATTAGGTGATACGCATCCGAGCGCTCCGAGGAGCTTCTCCTAAAGTACCCATCGCGCACAGGGGACCATGCAAATGATTTCTGTCCGCCGGCTCGTGGCAGTCGGGACGATCCTGTCCCTCGCTGCCGCACTACTGAGCACCAGCGTTGTCGGAGGGCCCGGCAAGGACAAGGAAAAGGCCGCCGGCAAGGCCCGCCCCGCCACCAAGGTGGACGAGAGGTTCAGCGAAGACCTGGCCCGGTCCCGCTTCGCCGACAGTCCTGTCTTGCTCTACAAGACGCAGGCGGGCAAGCACCTCGTCGCCATCCAGGTCAAGCCCAAGTTGGCCAACGCCCCGGCCCGCCCGCGCGATTACGTCGTTTTGATCGACACCACCGCCAGCATGGCCCAGGGCCCGCTCGCCATCGGCCAGTCGATCGTCAAGGAGCTCGTCGAGAAGCTCGGCCCGGACGATCGGCTCTCGCTGTGGACGGCCAACCTCAAGCCCCGCGACCTGTCGCGCCGCCTCAAAGGCGCCAAGGAGCTCGAGCCGGCCCTCAAGGCCCTGGGCAACGAAATCCCCCTCGGCGCCGTCAACCTCAAGCTCTGCCTGGAGCAGGCGCTCGAAAGCTTTGACAGCGCCACTGCCACCCGGCAGCGCGTCGTCGTCTACCTCGGCAGCGGGCGCAGCATCGCCGCCCCCCTCGACACCGACGAACGCGCCGCTCTGGGGACCAAGATGGTGCGTCAACAGGTCGCCTTCTTCGCCATCCCCATCGGCCTGAATCCCGACCCGCAGAACCTTCATGGCCTCGTCGGCAGCACCGGCGGGACGACCATCCGCTACCACAGCAGCGAGACGACAGGCGCCTTCGTCAAGAAGCTCCACGTCGCCCTCGCCGAGCCGATCCTCTACCCGAGCGAGTTGACGCTGCCGGCCGAGCTCGCCGAGGTCATGCCGAGCAAGCTCCCGCCCCTGCGGCGCGACGCGGGCACCCTCGTCGTCGGCACCTTCGCCGCCGCCCCTGGCAAGAAGCTCGAGTACCAGGTGCGCGGCACCGTTGCCGGCCGCGAAGTGCGCGTGGCCGTTTCCGAGAAGATGCCCCCCGCCGACACCGATAACTTCTTCCTGATGAGCGTCGTCGGGCAGTGGAAGGCCCGCAAGGACCTGCCCGCCCTGATCCAGTCGGATCGGGCGCTGGCCTATGCCCACAAGCAGAACGAACTGGCCCGCGAGTCGCTGCTGGCCCGCGCCGAGGCGTCGCTGGAGAAAAACAAGCTCGAGGCCGCCGGGCAGCTGTACCGCCAGGCCCAGGAGTTCGACCCGCACTCGGCCTCGGCCAAGGGTGGGCTGGCCATCGTCGAGCGCATGAAGGCCGGGAAGTTGTCGCGCGAGGAGATGGCCAAGGAGCTCGGCCTCAACGGCAAGCGCAAGGTCCTCCGCTTCGACGACAAGGGCCGGCGCATCCTCGTCCTGGCCGACGGCGACGAGCGCCCCGACCCGGCCCCCAAGGCCCCCCTCGCCCCCACCGCCGGCCCCGACGAGCGGCTCGACGACGTCAAGGCCCGCCGCACCATCGCCGGCCAACAGGTCACGCGCATGGTCAACGATGCCATCCGCGACGCGTCGCGACTGGTCAACGCCTTCCCGCAGAACGCCCTCGAGCGCCTCAGGCAGGCGCGCGCCGACGTCGAGGCCAACCTCGACCTCGCCCCCGAGACGCGCCTCAACCTGCTCGCCCAGCTCGCCCGCACCCAGGAACGGCTCCAACGCGTCGGCGCCGCCGTCCAGCGCGACAACGAACTGGCGCGGGCCCTCGAGGCCAACGCCGCCGCCCGCGCCGACCTGCGCACTCAGGTGCAAGCCAAGCAGGAGCGCACCCGCGAGCGCATGCGCGTCTTCCACAACCTGATGAATCAGGCCCGCGAGCTCCAGGCCTACAAGCAGGCCGAGGACATCCGCAGGGATTACATCGACGAAGGCCGTCCGGTCCCCCCGGCCGTCCTCGCCGGCTCCCAGGTCGCCCTCAGCGGCTACCACCTCCGCGAGCTCCACGAGCTCAAGCGCGTCCGCCAGGAGCGCTGGCTGGCCACGCTGCTTGAGGTCGAGCGCTCGCACATCCCCTTCCCCGACGAACCGCCGGTCGAGTTCCCCTCCGACGCGGTCATCCGCAAGATCACCGGCTACGACCGCGGTCAGAAGGGCTACCGCAACTGGAAGGAGTTCTCCGACTATCGCATCAAGCGCTACGGCATCGCCACCTTCGGCGACGACATCCCGGGGCGCTTCTTCGAGCTGCGCAACGTCCTGAACAGCTCGCGCCAGTGGGCGGGGTTCGAGAACGTCGATCCGGAAGTGACGCTCGGCTCGGCCCTGGAAGAGCTCAAGAACAACTCGCGCTGGCGCGGCGTCTCGTTCGACATCGACGAGCGCGCCTTCATCCACGAGGGCCTGACCGGCGCCACCGCAGTCGAGAAGACCCCCATCGTCAAGGACGCCCCCATCCCGGGCGGTAACATGACGCTGGCCACGGTGCTCAAGAGGATCCTGGCCCGCGTGCCCTCGCCCTCGGGGGCCACCTACCTGATCCGCCGCGATCAGATCGAGATCACCACCGGCAAGTTCGCCCAGGCGGACAAGGCGGTTCGCGTCTACAGCGTCGGGGACCTGGTTATGCCTATCAGCCCGAACAACCGGAACGCCGCCCTTCAGGGCACGACCATCCTTGGCCTGAGCGGCGGGTTCCAGATGGGCGGCGTCCAGCTCGGGCAGGCCCTCGGCTTGCAGGGCGGTGCGCAATTCGGCTTGCAAGCCGGCGGGCAACTCGGCTTGGCGCTCGGCGCGCAGCTGGGTGGGCAACTCGGCGGCCAACTCGGCGGCCAACTCGGCATCCAACTCGGCGGCCAACTCGGCATCCAACTCGGCGGCCAGTTGGGCGGCCAGTTGGGCGGGCAGTTCGGCGGGCAGTTCGGCGGGCAGTTCGGCGGGCAGTTCGGCGGACAGCTCGGCGGACAGGGTGGTTTCCAGGGCGGTTTCCAGGGCGGCTTCCAGGGCGGTCAGCAGCGCGGCCAACAGAACGGCGTCAACCAGCAGGGCGGGTTTGGCAACCAGGGCGCGCAGATCAACGGGCGCATCTTGACCCAACTCATCCGGCAGGTCGTCGGCAAGCCGAAGGACTGGGCGCCGGTGGTCGATCAGTTCGGCCGGCCGATCAACCCGCTGGAAGAGGCCGGCACGGAAAACCCCATCGCGCTGGAGAACAACGATCTGGGTTACTACGGGCCCGCCATGGCCCTGGTGGTGAAGGCGCAGTCGCGCTTGCACACTCGGGCGAGCGGCGTGTCGGTGCCGGCGGTGGCGACCGAGCCGGCCGGCGGCATGGTGGCCCTCCCGAGGCGCCCGCGCATCAACCTCGCCGGCGCGGACGGGGAGCGCGGCGACGTGAAGGACTGGCAGAACGCGCTGGCCAAGTCGAAGGCCGACGGCGGCCTCGTCATCGCCACGGCCGACTTCCTGGTCATCAACAACATGTTCGAGCAAGCCACGGAGTTCCTCAAGGCCAACCTGAAGCAGGGCGTCGTGGTGGAGCCGTGGGTCTACCAGTCGCTGGCGCTGGCCCTGCGCGAGAGCAAGGGCTCGGCCGAGGAGATCGAGCGGGCCGAAGTGTCCGGCGCCGACCTCGAGCCGCTCGACGCCCAGGGCTACGTGCAGGCCGCCCGCGCCCTCGCCGACGACGCCAACCACGATCGGGCCATCGCGTTCTGCCGCCAGGCGGCCGCGCTCGACCCGAGCCTGGTGAATGCCTACGCCGACGCGGCCGGGTATGCCGAGCAGGCCCGCGACGTGCGGACCATGGAATGGGCCGCCGGCAACCTCCTGAAACGCGACTGGCCGGTCAACAACGCCGACCTCCACAACCGCGCGTCGCAGAAGACCGAGGCGCTGGCTCGCCTGCTGACGGCGGACCGGCGCGGCGGGGAGGCCGAACGGCTCGTGAAGGCGGTCACCGCCCAGCGCCGTCGCGACCTTGTGATCCGGCTGGCGTGGCAGGGCAACGCCGACCTCGACCTCAAGGTCACCGACCCGACCGGCAGCGCCTGCTCGGTGTTGCGGAAGCAGACGATCGGCGGCGGGACGCTCATCAGCGACACCGTGTCCAACCCGAACGCCTCGGCGTACGTCGCGGCCGAGGGCTTCTCGGGCGAGTATCGCCTGACGGTGGACCGCGTGTGGGGTCGGCCGCTGGGCAACAAGGCCCAGTTGCGAGTGATCCGCCACCAAGGCACGGAGGACGAGAGCGAGGAACTGATCACCGTCAAGGTGGACACGACCCGGCCGATCGTCGTCAAGCTCGAGAACGGTCGCCGCAAGGAGACGGCGTACGTGGCCCCAACGTCGCCGCTTCAGGAGGAGACGACGAAGAAGAACGGCAACACCGCCCACGCGTTGCACAAGCTGCGTTCGCTGGCCGACAACGAATCGACCGGCGTCCAGGTCGGCCGCACGGGCGGCGCGGGTAGCCAGGGCCGCACGACGGCGGGGGCCTCGAGGCCGGGCGCCGGGCGCACGGTCTACCAGAACCGGGTCACGTCGTTCATGCAGAACGCGGTGGACGTGACGGCCCAGGCCGTGGTTTCGGCGGACCGCCGCTCGGTGCGGATCTCGCTGAGCCCGGTGTCGTTCACCGGCGTGGTTGGCGCCCGCACCATTCCGGTGTCGGTGGTCAGCCCGATCTTCCCGGGGGCGCCCCGGTAAGCCCCCGGGAGCCCCCGGGAAGCCCCCGGTTAGCCTCGGGGTCTGAGTCGCGCCAAGTACGAGAGCGGGGCCCGCGGGCCCCCCCGCCGGCCCCCCGCGTGCCCCTGTGGGCGCGCGGGTTCGGGGGGCAAGTCGTCGGGGCCCGCCCCCCGCCACGTGGCACCCCGCTGCT
>JBBSEZ010000572.1:0-5402 GCA_038239195.1 Gemmatales bacterium | reverse complement strand
GGAGGCCAGGCCGGTGCCGGTGATGGTGACGACGGCGCCGCCGGCGGTGGTGCCGGTGGAGATGGCGAGGGCGGAGACGGTGGGGGCGGCCGCGGCGGTGTAGGTGAACAGGTCGGCGGCGGAGACGGCGGAAGTGCCGGTGGGCGTGAGGACGGTGACGTCGAAGGCGCCGGCGAACTGGGCGGGTGCGACGGCGACGATCTGGGTGTCGTTGAGGACGACGAAGCTGGCGGCGGGGACGGAGCCGAAGAAGATGGTTTGGGTGCCGGTAAAGCGGTGGCCGGTGATCGTGACGAGCGTGCCGCCGGGGGTGGTGCCGGTGGAGGCGCTGAGGGCGGTGACGTCGGGGGCGGGGACGGCGACGAAGGTGTAGCGGTCGGCGGTGGAGAAAGCGGATGTCCCGCTCGGGGTAACGACCATCACGTCCACCGTGCCGGAGCCCTCGGCGGGAATGGTGATGGTCAGCGAGGTGGTGGAACTGCGCGTGAAATCGGCGGGGGCTCCGCCCACGTCCACTTCGGTAATTGTCTGGAAGTTGGTCCCCGTGATCTGGACTGTCGTACCGCCCGACGTGGGGCCGGAGGTAACGTCGAGCGCAGTCACGGTGGGGGCAGGCGGCAGGGTGGACGAACCACCGGTGATGGCGATATCTTGGGCGAACTCGGACGTGTTGCCGTCCTGCGAGGTGCCAGTCGACGTCGCGGTGACGTAAAGGCCGTAAACGGCATTGAGTGTGACGGAATACGTGGCGTTCCCGCTGGCGTTCGTAGTCACGGTGGTGTCGCCGAGGAACTGCTCAGCGGGGCCGTAGCCCGAGGGGCCGGCTGTCTGATTGCCGAAGAACTCGAGGGTGAAACTGGAGTTGGGGATGCCGGTAAGCGACCCGGCCACCACGGTGGTGTTGCCCGAGACTACGGCTGACGTGAGGACGGGCATGCCGGCCGTGGTGACTCCCAAGGGGCCAATGTCGATGGACAACCCAGCGCCCCCGATAGGGATTTTCGGCTTCCAGATCTTATTCTTCCCCGACACGTCCCTGGTGTCGTTTCCACTCCCGTTGTTCTTCATGAGATTGCGTTTTTCTTCGCTGTCCGTGACTTCCGCACCGAAAATGATGCCCCAGCCCTTGTTGCCAAGCACGCCCGTGCCGTCGTTCTTCGTGCCGATGTAGTTATTTTCAATCTTGACGACTTTCGCCTTGAGGTCCACCGAGATCCCTGAGAAGGCTGTGTCCTTGGCCCCGTTGGCGGAGATGATGTTCCTGTCCTGAGCAAAGGCCCCCCCGATCGTGATGCTCGAACCGTTGAGAATCGAGATCCCATCCCTCCCGTTTCCAAGCCCTTTTTTGCCCGTTTTATCGACACCGATGAAGTTGCCGAAGACGAACGTGCTGCTGGTCCGGAAAATGCTGATGCCGCTACCCTTGTTTCCCGAAATGAAGTTACTGGGCCTCACGAGCTCACCGCGCACGACCATGACCAAGCCACCGATCGAGTTGTTCGCGGCCGTGGTCCCTCCGACGAATATCCCATTTCCCTCATTTCCCAGCCGGTGGACGTCCCCGGCGACCACGACAGTGCTCTTCCCATCCACAGTCGTCCCGATGTAGTTCCCGGCGATCACGTTATTGCTGGACAACCAGATCTTGATTCCATTCCGCCCATTCGCGGAGATGACGTTGCGCTCTTTTTCGGTGGACCCGCCAATGTAATTGTTGAAGGCGCCGGGGCCGATCAGGACGCCATCCCTTTTGTTGCCGAGCCCAGTTCCCGAGAGGGAGTTTGTGCCGATGAAGTCCGCGATGACGTGGTTTTCGGTCGCGCCGTCACCTTTGATCTCGATCCCGTTCAGCTCGTTGCGGATGATCGTATCGGCCTGGTTGGCGGCGGTCCCTCCGATCCAGCACTCGCCGACCTTGTCCAGCAAAATGCCATCCCCGCTGAAGTCCTGGATGGTGAGGCCGAAGACTTTGCTCCCGGCCGAGCCGGCGGCGAAGGTGAGGCCATTGGCAATGGTCTTCGTGCCGCCGAAATCCCCTTGGAGAATGATGTTTTGCCGCGCCCTGCCGGCGGGCTGCGTCGCCGCGTCGATGATGACCGGGTCGATGATCTGCGGCAGGGCCTTAATTTTGATCGTAATTTTCACGGCGCGGGGGTCGATTTTGGGGTCGGTAATGTTGAAGAGGATCGTGTTCAACCCGGGAGTGCGGTTCGCATCGAGAATGGCCTTGCGGAGCGAGCCCACGAGCGGGCTCGCGTCGTTGCCGTTGTCGCTGACCGTCGTCACCATCAGCGGTGGCGTAATAAACGGCGGCGCCGCCAGGAGACAGCGGTCTTCGAGGCGTTCGACCGAGAGCAACACGGTCCACCTGCGCTCCGGCCGATGCCCGCGAGCCTCGTTCAACCACCTGCTCAGCCACGATTTCGCGAACAACACGGTTCAACTCCTTGGAGGAAGGACAGGACACGGCCACAAGGGCCTTTCACGGGCAACCATTCGGGCTCGGTTCGAGCGGGCAAGAGCCCTTGGCCCTTTTTCAAGGGCGCCCGGCTTGGCTTCTCGTCAAACGTGCGTGTGCCGCCCGCGCATCTTCTGTTGCGGGCGCCCCGGCCGCGCCGCTGGCGAGCCGGGCCAGCAGGCGCCTGGCTTCCGGAGTGGCCAGGCACTCCAGGACTTCCACCGAGCGCAGCACGCGCAACTGCGTAGGCGAGGGGTGCTCCAGGGCGGCCAACAACAGGGCGATCCTCTTGTGCATCTCGAGGGAAGGCCGCCGCGCCTGCGCCTCGCGCAACGTTGCCTCCGCCACCCGGCCCAACGCGACGATGCGTTCGGAAGCGCGCTCGCGGACGTCGAAGTCGGCGTCGTCCAGTTCGGCCACCAACTGGCCCAGTTGCTTGGCCGTCACCGGCTCCACGCGCATCAGCCACTTGGCAAGGAGCTCGACCGATTGCTTCGGTGCAGCGCGTAGCCCGGCGATTGCTCGGTAGCCGATGGCTGCGTCGCGCGAGGCGCAGTCGGCCCACAGTTGGTCGAGTGCCTTCTCCGTCAGCCGAGCCGGACGCGCCAGGCCTGGATCGCGCCAGTCCCAAAGACGGATGGTCCCGTCGGTCCCGTTCGTGGCCAGCAACGAGCCGGAGGGGGAGAAAAGGAGCGTGCAGGGTTGGATGTCCGCCTGGTGCCGGAGTCCGCCTGTGGCGACTTCCCAGAGCCGAATCTTACCTTCCATGCCTGACACCGCCAACGTCTTGCCGTCGGGCGAAAAGGCCAGATCTACCACTCTGGAATCGAGGAACGGGTACTCAGGGTGTTCCTCTTCGTCCTGCTTGCGCGGGGCGCGAATGCGCTCCCAGGTGATCCGACGCCATCGTGCTCCCTCGTCCAGGTTGCATACGTCGATGACGTTGTCGGCCCGGTGGACGACCGCGAGTACTTTTCGGCACGGGGCAAACACCAACGTCTCCAGGTGCCCCTCCCCCCACGCAGCCTCGGAGGTCGTTGGGAGGGATACTCGGCTTACCTCTTTGCCTTTTTTCACGTCGCAGAGTCGCACCTCTTGTTTGGCCCGGATCCCCACAGCAATCGTCCGGCCATCAGGCGCCCAGGCAACGTAGCCCGAGTCCTCGTCGGTCTTCTTCAGGCGAACGTCGCCAAGCCGCCTCCCCGTCGCGGCATCGTAAAGGCGAACCGTTCCCCTCAGGCTGATCGCGAGGAGCTTCCCGTCGGGCGATACGCGCGTATACCTTCTGTGAGCGGCTGGGCCTCGAAGGCTAACCATGTCGCGTACCTTCAAAGAGCTCGCGTCGAGCAAATACAGGTACTGGCCAGCCCCCTTTGCGCAAATGAGAATACGGCCCTCGGCGCAGTAATAAGCGAACCAGAGATAGTCCCCCCCCCCCAGGCGTGTCTCCCGACGTTTTCTCCCTGTCCGGACGTCCCACAAGCACACGGACATGTCCCCCGCTGAGGCGAGCACCGTACCATCCGGGGAAAAGCTCATCGTGCTAATCGACTCACGATGGGCTTGGATGACGCGAATGAGCCTGAACGGGGGGAGCCGAGTAGAGAGCTTGGGCCCCGAGGCGGAATCGGTGCGGGGCGAAGGGGGCGCGGCGCTGTGAGCGGCCTCCCTTGTCGCCACGAGGCCGGACACAACGGCCGAGGACAGAGCTACTGCCCAAGTGGTATGTCGTATTCGCATCGGATGCCCTGCTCCAAAGTTCGCCCGGACAAATGCCGGGCCAGGTACGCGCGACTCGTGTTCTGGATGGCCTTTGCCTCTGTAGCGAGTAACGGGGGCCTTCTGCCCGTCGAACGTGTTGGCCAGGTCATTCCCAGCCCCATCTTCCGTCCCGTCCGCACCACATTCCCGACACCGTAACTTTCTTTTCAGTTTTCAGAGAGACGACCCACCCCGCCGCGCCAGCGAACGACATTTTTGGTGCGGCTCATCCGTCTGCCGCAGGTCCCGGCCCCGCAGAGTGACCCACCACGCCCTGGCCCATCAATCCCCGCAACACCCAGCACCGAGCGGTGTGTTCGACGTCTGCCCGCAAGTGCCGCAAGATCCGGTCCTCCCGGCACCCGGCCGCCTCCAGCGCATCCGCCAGGAAGGGCACCTCCCCGAAGGTGCCGCACTCGACGATTGCTCCCACCATCTTGCGGACCAGGCCCTCGTTCCGCCCCAGCCAGTCCGCGTCGAAGCGCACCTCGCCCAGCGGCGAGCCGTCGAGGTCCTGCTCCCCCGACTCGACCTTTCTGCTCACCGCTCCGCGCTCCGTGGGGGCCCGCCCCAGGCGCTCGCGGTGGGCGCTCAGCAGCCGTTCCAGTTGCTCGGCCTGGCCCGCACGCAGGTAGGACAACATCATGTCCAGGAAGCCCGCGCTGGGCCCTGGCGCCCGCCGCGTGGCGCCGCCCGCGCTGCCGCCGCGTCCCAGCGCCAGCAGGCGCGGCGTCACGTCGGCCCCGTAGAAGTCCTCCGAGCGGACGCAGTGGGGCCAGTGGGCGCAGATCAGGGCCGCATCGTCGTGGCCCCGGCGGCGCGCCTTGACCGCGCCGAGTTGCAACTCTTTGCCGATGCGGTTGGCCTCGGCGGCGAACTTGGGGCCGTAGCCGCCGTAGCCCTCCTCCGTCTCCTTGCGCACTTCCAGCACGAACTGGCGAACGGTGAAGCGCAGGAGGAGGTCCTCGACGAGGTGGAGGTGTCCCTCCCCCTTGGGGTTGTTGACCCAGTCCGCGTTGGTGCCAAAGGCCAGCCCGCAGTTGATGCTGATCTGGATGAGGCCGCCGTAGCTGGTGGTCGGCGCGCAGCCCCCCAGGCTGCGGGCGGCCGTCACGTCGAAGCCGATGTGGGGCGGCATCAGCGCCCCGTCGAAGTAGGATTCGTTCCAGTCCGTCCAGCGCTG